>NZ_JAEVHM010000114.1 GCF_016802865.1 Micromonospora parastrephiae
CCCACTGACCCGGGCGCCTGGCGGACCGCGGCGGACGAAGGCTGGTCGCGGGCCAGTCGGGCCGCCGAGCCGGCCGCCGCCGGTACGACCCGCTCGGGGCTGCCGAAGCGGGTGCCGCAGGCACAGCTCGTGCCGGGCGGGATCGAACCGAAGGGTGGCCGGGACCGCAGCCGGCGAACCCCCGATGAAGTACGTGGCCTGTTGTCGGCCTACCACCGCGGTGTGCAGCGCGGCCGGACGGCCGGGACGGACCAGAACAGCACCTCGACCAAGGAGAGCCGATGAACAGGCCAGCTGCCATGCAGGACATGGGTTGGCTGCTCACCAACTTCGCCGACAGCGTGGCGGGTATCGCCCACGTGGTGGCGGTGTCCGCCGACGGGCTGCTGCTCGCGTCCTCCCGGGATCTGCCGGGGGACCGAGCGGACCAGCTTGCCGCGATCACCTCTGGCGTGGTGAGCCTGACCGAGGGCGCGGCCCGGATGTTCAGCGCGGGCGGGGTGTTGCAGACCGTCATCGAGATGGACAGCGGCTACCTCTTCCTCATGTCGATCAGCGACGGCTCGTCGATGGCCGTGCTGGCCGCGCGTAGCTGTGACGTGGGCCAGGTCGGCTACGAGATGGCGTTGCTGGTCGAGCGGGTCGGTGCCGCGCTGGTGCCGCTGCCGCGAGACGCGGTGCGTTCGTAGTACCGAGACCCGGCGCGCCGACCGCGCGCCGGACCGGGGATGGGAGGCGGTGTACGCCGACTCCGTACGGGACGAGGAGGTGATCGGGGATGGACCAACGGCGCGTTGACCCGCGCGGTGCTCTGGTGCGTCCCTACGCGGTCACCCGTGGTCGTACGGAGCCCCGGCAGGACATCGCTCTCGAGGCGGTCCTCACGGCCTCTCCCACCCAGGTCGCCGAGTCCCGCTTCGCCGGGCACGACAAGCACCGAATCGCCACGGTCTGCGAGGGCCGGGCACAGTCGCTGGCGGAGATCGCCGCGTACACCCGGATGCCGCTGGGCGTCGCCCGGGTGTTGGTCGCCGACATGGTGGCCGAGAGCCTGCTGACGTTACACACTGCTGCTCCCGCCGAGGGGTTCGAGGAGCGGATGGAACTGCTTGGAAGGGTGCTAAGTGGACTTCGCAGGCTATGACCCCGCTGGGGGGCGGCAGAGCCGGGGAATCGTCTCCGCGAAGATCGTTGTCGCGGGCGGCTTCGGCGTCGGTAAGACGACGCTGGTCGGTTCGATCTCCGAGATCACGCCGCTGACCACCGAGGCGGTGATGACCGCGGCCGGTGTCGGCATCGACGACCCGTCCAAGGTGCCGGGCAAGGAGACCACCACGGTCGCCATGGACTTCGGCCGGATCACGATGGCCCAGGACCTGATCCTGTACCTCTTCGGTACACCGGGTCAGACCCGGTTCTGGTTCATGTGGGACGAGATCATCCGGGGTGCGGTGGGCGCCGCCGTGCTGGTGGACACCCGCCGGATCACCGACGCGTTCGCCCCGCTGGACTACTTCGAGAACCGCAACCTGCCGTACGTGGTGGCGCTGAACCGTTTCGACGGCGCCCCGGAGTACGAGGCGGAGGAGGTCCGCGAGGCGCTGGCCATCTCGCCGCAGGTGCCGCTCGTGATGACCGACGCCCGGCACCGGGACTCGGTCAAGCAGGTGCTGGTGACGGTGGTCGAGCACGCCATGCTCCGGCTCCAGGCCGAGCACGGCAGGGGTTCCCCCACGCCCGTCGGCTGAGCCCGTCGCGGTCGGCCGGTCCGTCCGGCCGGCCGCGACGTGTCAGTCCACCCGGAGCCGGTAGCCGCGCTTGACCACGGTCTGCACCACGCGCGGGGCGCGCAGGCCGGCCCGTAGGCGGGCGACGGCCATCTCCACGGCGTGCTCGTCCGCGCCGCGGGGCAGCGTCCGCAGCAGGGCGGTGCGCGACAGCACCCGGCCGGGGGACTGGGCCAGCGCCCGCAGCACCGCCATCGGCGCGGGGGCGAGTGGCCGCAGCTCGCCGTCGATCACCGCGGCGTGCCCGCGCAGGGTGAGCAGGTGCCCGGCGGCCTTGAACGTCACGGTCCGGCGGGGCAGCTCGTCGGCGATGGCACGCACGAGCGCCCCCAGCCGGCCCGGCCGGGTGCGCTGACCGGTATCCCGTGCCGCAGCAGCGGCTCGGCGGTGACCGCGCCCACGCAGCTGGCGAGCACGTCGGTGCGGAACGCGGAGAGCACCGCGTCGCCGCGGTCCCCGGCCGCGCGTAGCAGGGCCTCGGCCGCTGGCGCCGAGGTGAACGTCACGGCGTCCACCAGCCGGCCGGCGATCAGGTCGATCAGTCGGTGCAGCGGCGCCGGGTCGGTCGGCGGCGCCCACCGGTAGACCGGCACCTCGATCACCGTCGCGCCGGCCGCCTCCAGCGCGAGCGTGCACTCCGGTTGCCGCTCACCGTGCAGCTGCATGGCGATCACCTGCCCGGCCACGCCGCGCCGACGCAGGTGGTCGACCACCTCGTCGCAGCTCTCGGAGGCCGGCGACCACTGGTCGTGCAGCCCCGCCGCCCGGATCGCGCCGCGAGCCTTGGGCCCCCGGGCCACCACGTACGACCCCGCCAACACCGATCGCAGCGGCTCGGCGAGCCCCCAACCCTCGGCCGCCTCCAGCCACCCGCGCATGCCGATGCCGGTGTTGGCCATCAGGATGTCCGGCGGTTGGTCCAGGCAGGCGCGGGTCGCCTCCCGCAGTTCGGTGTCGTCGGACAGCGGCACGATCCGCAGCGCCGGGGCGAGCACCACCCGCGCGCCCCGGCGCTCCAGCAGCGCGGCCAACTCGTCGCGCCGCCGGTCGGCGGTCACCCCGATGGTGAAGCCGGCCAGTTCCTCCCGCATCAAACCTCCCGTCGCAGCCGCACTTCGACCAGCCCGTCGCGGCAGCGCGCGTCGTGCCGGGCCACGGCGACGCCGGGCAGGTCGAGGCAGTGCCCGGTGCGCAGGTCGTACACCTGCTTGTGCAGCGGCGAGGCGACCGTCGGCACCCCGACGCGGCTGCCTACGATGCCCCGGGACAGTACGCACGCCCCGGACACCGGATCGCGGTTGTCGATCGCGAACAGCCCGTCCGCGGTCCGGAAGAGGGCGACCTGCACGCCGTCGACCAGGGCGGCGACACCCCGATCGGGTTCGAGCCGGTCGAGGGGGCAGACCGCGGTCCAGTCCAGTGTGCTGCTGTGGTTCATCGCCGTACCTCCGGTAGGCCCAGCGCGACCGGCTGCCGGCGTTGATCGTCGGCGTCCTCGGGTCGGGCCGGGGATGTGTGGCCACGCACTGGCACCGGCTGGCCGCGTTCCAGCGCGAAGGTGATCGACGGGTCGGGCACGTCGGGAGCGTTGACGAACGAGGTGTAGCGGCGCAGCCGGTCCGGGTCGTCGAGCACGTCGCGCCACTCGTCGGAGTACGACGACACGTGCCGCGCCATCGCCGCGTCGAGGTCGGCGCAGAGGCCCAGTGAGTCGTCCACGATCACCGCGCGCAGGTGGTCCAGGCCGCCGTCCATCGCCTCGATCCAGCCGGCGGTGCGTTGCAGCCGGTCGGCGGTGCGGATGTAGTAGATCAGGAACCTGTCGATCAGGGTGATGAGCGTCTCGGTGGACAGGTCGGTGGCGAACAGGTCGGCGTGCCGGGGCCGGAAGCCGCCGTTGCCGCCGACGTACAGGTTCCAGCCGGTCTCCGTGGCGATGATGCCGAAGTCCTTGCTGCGCGCCTCGGCGCACTCCCGGGCACAACCCGAGACCGCCGACTTGATTTTGTGGGGCGCGCGCAGTCCCCGGTAGCGCAGCTCCAGCGCCACGGCCAACCCCACCGAGTCCTGTACGCCGTACCGGCACCAGGTCTCGCCGACGCAGGACTTCACCGTGCGCAGCGCCTTGCCGTACGCGTGACCGGACTCGAAGCCCGCGTCCACGAGCCGCCGCCAGATCTGCGGCAACTGCTCCACCCGGGCCCCGAACAGGTCGATCCGCTGCCCGCCGGTGATCTTCGTGTAGAGCTGGAAGTCCCGGGCGACCTCACCGATCACGATCAGCTTCTCCGGGGTGATCTCGCCGCCGGGGATCCGGGGCACCACCGAGTAGCTGCCGTCGCGTTGCAGGTTGGCCAGGAAGTGGTCGTTGGTGTCCTGCAACGACGCCTGCTCCCCGTCGAGCACGTGCCCGGTGCCCAGCGAGGCGAGGATCGACGCCACCACCGGCTTGCAGATGTCGCAGCCGCGCCCCCGACCGTGCTCGGCGGCCAGTCGGGAGAAGGTGCGGATGCCGCGTACCTGGACGATTTCGAACAGCTCCCGCCGGCTGACGTCGAAGTGCTCGCACAGCGCGCTGGACTGCGCCACCCCGGCCGCGTCCAGGAGCTGCTTCAGCATCGGCACACAGGAGCCGCAGCTGGTGCCGGCCCTGGTGCACGCCTTCAACGCCGCCACGTCCGCGCAGCCGCCGGCGATGGCGGCGTCCACGTCACCGCGGGTCACCGCGTTGCAGGAGCAGACCTGCGCGGTGGCGGGCAGCGCACCGGCGTCCGCGCCGCCGCCGTCGGGGGCGAGCAGCGCCAGCGGCGCGGCCGGCAGCGGACCGCCAACACTGGCCCGCAACGTCGGGTACGCGCTGGCGTCGCCGACCAGCACCCCGCCGAGCAGGGTGCGCGCGTCGTCGGAGAGGACCAGCTTCGCGTACACCCGGGTCGCCGGATCGGTGAACGTGACGTCCAGGCAGCCCGGGGTGGCGCCGTGTGCGTCGCCGAACGAGGCCACGTCGACGCCGAGCAGCTTCAGCTTGGTGGCGGTGTCCGCGCCCGGGAAGGTCGCCGCGCCACCGACCAACCGGTCGGCCACCACCTCGGCCGTCGCGTACCCCGGTGCGACGAGGCCGTGGCAGGTGCCGTCGACCGCCGCGCACTCGCCGACCGCCCAGATCCGCTCGTCGGCGCTGCGGCACGTCTCGTCGACCAGCACCCCGCCGCGTGGACCCAGCGGCAGGCCCGCGGTACGGGCCAGTTCGTCGCGCGGGCGGATACCGGCGGCCACCACCACCAACTCGGCGTCCACCGCACTGCCGTCGGAGAGTTCCAGGGCGGCGACGGCGCCGTCCGGACCGGGCCGGATCGCGGTGGTGGCCACCCCGAGGTGGGTGCGGACGCCCAACTCCTCGACGTAGCGTCGCAGCATCGCGCCGCCAGCCTGGTCCACCTGCACCGGCATCAACCGGGGCGCGAACTCGACCACGTCGGTGCTCAGGCCGAGCAGCCGCAGGGCGTTCGCCGCCTCCAGCCCGAGCAGTCCGCCGCCGATCACCGCGCCGGCCCGCCGGCCGTCCGCGTACGCGCGGATCGCCGTCAGGTCGTCCAGGGTCCGGTAGACGAAGACCCCCGGCAGTTCCGCCCCGGGCACCGGCGGCACGAACGCGTACGAACCGGTGGCCAGCACCAACGCGTCGTAGTGGTACTCGCCGACGGCGGTGGTCACCACCCGCCGGTCCCGGTCGATGGCGGTGGCCGGCTCGCCGAGGCGCAGCCGTACCCCGTCGTGCGGGGTGTGCAGGTTGAGGTCACTCTCGCTCACCCCGTCGAAGAACGCCGAGAGCCGCACCCGGTCGTACGCCGCACGTCGCTCCTCGCCCAGCACGGTCACCCGCCACCGTCCCTGCGGGTCCCGGGCGCGCAGCGCGTCGACGAAACGCTGCCCGACCATTCCATTGCCGATGACCACCAGGTCGCCGCTCATCGCGTCACCTCCACCGATTCCGCTTCGGACAGCCAGTCGACGATGCCGCCCACCGCGTCCCGGCAGCCGCCACATCCGGTGCCGGCGCGGGTCGCCGCCACCACCGCGTCGACCGTCCGGGCACCGGAGCGCCAACACCGCACCAGCGCGCCCTTGGTCACCGCGTTGCATTGGCACACGGTGGCCGCGTCCGGCATCAGCGCCGGTGAGGCGGCCGGCGCCGCGGCGGTCGCACCGAGCGCCCGGCCCAGCAGCAGTGCCCGACGGTCGGCCGGCACCGGATGACCACGGTCGAACAGTTGGATCACCGTGCCGACCGCCGGGTTGTCGCCGAGCAGGATCGCGCCGATCAGACGCTCGTCGCGGATCCGCAGCCGGGCGTACGTGCCCCGGGCCGGGTCGGTGAAGGTCAGTTCCTCGCCCGGCTCGCCGCCCACCGCGTCACCCATGGCGGCCAGGTCGATCCCGGCCGCCTTCAGCCGGGTCACCACGGGCCGGGGCCGGTAGCGGGCCAGCGGGTCGGTGCCGGTCAGCACATCGGCGAGCACCCGGGCCTGGGCCCAGGCGGGTGCCACCAGGCCGGTGAGCGCGTCGTCGTGTTCGGCGCAGTCGCCGATCGCCGAGATGTTCCGGTCGTCGGTGCGCAGCCGGTCGTCCACCACCACACCGCGTCGCACGGTCAACCCGGCGGCCCGCGCGAGGACGGTGTCCGGGCGTACCCCGCAGGAGAGCACCAGCAGGCCGGCCCGCAACGATCGACCGTCGGCCAGGTCGAGGCGTACGCCGGTGTCGTCCGCGACCACGCCGGTCGCCGGCACGGCGAGTTGGACGGTGACGCCGAGACCCGCGAGCGTGCCGGCGAGCACGGCGCCGGCCGCCGGGTCGAGCTGGCGCTCCATCAGGTGTTCGGTGTGGTGCACCACGGTGGTGGTCAGTCCCCGGGTGGCCAGCCCGCGGGCGGCCTCCAGGCCGAGCAGTCCGCCGCCGAGCACGAGCGCGCTGCGCGCGCCGTCGGCCGCCGCGATGATCCGCCGGCAGTCGTCCAGGGTCCGGAACGGGACCACCCGCCGCGGCAGGTCGGCCGGGTCGAGGCCGGGTAGTGGCGGCACCACCGCCCGGGCGCCGGTGGCGAGGACCAGGTGGTCGTAGGGGATCCGTTCGCCGTCGGCCGTGCGGACCTCGCGGGCGGGCCGGTCCACCGCGGTCACCGGTACGCCGGTGCGCAGGTCGATGCCGTGCCCGGCGGCCTCGGTCAGCTCCACGTCCGGCTCGCCGATCCGGCCCGCCAGCAGGGTGGAGAGCATGATCCGGTTGTACGCGCGGTGCGGCTCCGCCCCGAGGACGGTGACCTTCCGGTCCCCCTCCCGGGCGTGCAGCTCGCCGGCGAGGCGGGCGCCCGCCATCCCGTTGCCGATGATCACGATTCGGGTGGTCATGCCTTCTCCACCCGGACGGCGCAGATCTTGAACTCGGGCATCCCGGAGATCGGGTCCACCGCGTCGTTGGTCACCGAGTTGGCCCGGGCCGCCCCGGCCCAGTGGAACGGCGCGAAAACGGTGTCCGGTCGGATCCCGGCGCTGAGTCGGGCCGGAGCGCGCAGTTCACCCCGGCGGGACGTGACCAGCACCGGGTCGCCGTCGTCGATGCCCAGCCGGGCCGCCAGGTCGGGGTGTAACTCGACGAACGCCTCGGGCGCGGCACGGCGCAGCGCGGCCACCCGGCGGGTCTGCGTGCCGGACTGGTACTGGGCGAGCACCCGGCCGGTGGTGAAGTGCAGCGGGTACGTGGCGCAGACCTCCTCGGCGGCCGGCCGGTGGTCGACGGGGTGGAACCGGGCCCGGCCGTCCGGGGTGGCGAAGCGGTCGGCGAAGAGCCGTGGCGTGTCCGGCCCGTCCTCGCTGGGACAGGGCCAGTGGACGCCGTCGGCGGCGTCGATCCGGGCCCAGGTGATGCCGGCGTAGTCGGCGGCGCCGCCGGCGGAGGCGCGGCGCAGCTCGGCGAAGACGACGGCCGGATCGGCCGGGAACCGGGCCGCCGCGTCGCTGGCCGCCGCCTCGTCGGGGGCCAGCCTCGCCGCCAGGTCGGAGATGATGGCCAGGTCGGTCCGGACGTGGGGCGGTGGTGGGCGCAGCGCGCGTCGACGCAGCACCCGACCCTCCAGGTTGGTCATCGTGCCGTCCTCCTCGGCCCACTGCGCGGTGGGCAGCACCACGTCGGCCAGCGCCGCCGTCTCGGAGAGCAGCAGGTCGGCGACGACCAGCAGGTCGAGATCGCGCAGCCGGCGCTCGATCCGGGCCGCCCGGGGCGCGGAGACCACCGGGTTCGAGCCGAACACCAGCAACGCGCGCGGGCCGTCGGGAGTGCCGAGCGAGTCGAGCAGTTGGTACGCCGGCACACCCGGGCCCGGCAGGTCCTCGGCCGGCACCCCCCAGACCCCGGCCACGTGCTCCCGGGCCACCGGGTCGTCGATCTTTCGGTAGCCGGGGAGCTGGTCGGCCTTCTGCCCGTGCTCGCGGCCGCCCTGGCCGTTGCCCTGGCCGGTGAGGCAGCCGTATCCGGAGCCGACGCGGCCGGGCAGACCGAGGGCGAGGGCCAGGTTGACGTACGCGGAGACGGTGTCCACGCCCTTGGCGTGCTGCTCGGCGCCACGCGCGGTCAGGATGATCACCCGTCCGCCGGTGCCCAGCGCCCGGGCGGTCGCCTCCAGGTCGGCCACCGGCACCCCGGAGAGCTGCTCCGCGCGGGCCGGCCACCAGGCGGCGACTTCGCGGCGGACCGCCTCGAAGCCGGTGGTCCGCTCGGCCACGTACCTGTGGTCGACCCAGCCCTCGGTGAGCGCGATGTGCAGCAGCGCGTTGGCCACCGCGAGGTCGGTGCCGGGCAGCGGTTGCAGGTGCAGGTCGGCCTGGCGGGCGGTGGCGGTGACGCGGGGGTCGACGACGATCAGCTTGCCGCCGGAGCGGCGTTGCTCGGTGAGCCAGCGCACCAGCGGCGGCATGGTCTCCGCCGGGTTGGCGCCGACCAGCAGCAGGGTGTCGGCCCGGCCCAGGTCGGCGAGCGGGAACGGCAGTCCCCGGTCGATGCCGAAGGCGCGCATCCCGGCGGCCGCCGCGGAGGACATGCAGAACCGTCCGTTGTAGTCGATGTGCCGGGTGCGCAGCCCGATCCGGGCGAACTTCCCCAGCGCGTACGCCTTCTCGTTGGTCAGACCGCCGCCGCCGAAGACGGCGACGGCGTCCCGGCCGGCGCTGTCCTGGACGGCGCGGATGCCGGCGACGATCCGGTCCAGGGCGGCGTCCCAACTCGCCGGGCGCAGCTCGCCGGTGGCCGGGTCGCGCAGCAGGGGAGTGGTCAGCCGGTCCGGGTGATCGAGCAGGTCGGCGGCCGTCCAGCCCTTCTGGCAGAGCCCACCGCGGTTGGTGGGGAACTCGCGGGGGTGCACGGTCACCCCGTCGTCGTCCGCGCGCAGGGTCATGCCGCACTGGAGGGCGCAGTACGGGCAGTGCGTCGCGACCTCTCGGGGCGCCCGCCCCGGTCGAGTTGCCGACCATGCACCGTCTGTCATGTCGGGAAAGCGTGCCGTCGGGCGGTTTCCGGTCCGGGTCTCTTCTGTTTCGGTCCTGTCAAGTGGGGCTCACACCGCACCGGAGCAGCGGGTGTGACGGGTGGTGGACGGCGTTACCGCAACTCGGAGCGGTGTGGTCGTCGGGTCAGGGTCAGCCAGCCCAGGAAACGGGCGTGAAGTGCTCGCGGGTCGGGGCGAACGCCCAGGGCGTACAGGTCGTCAACCGCGTCTTGCAGGTTCGCTGCCAGGTAGAACGCCAAGGCGATCGAATGGCCGTAGAACTCGGTCGCCAGGTGAAGCTGAGCCGGCGAACACGGCCATGGAGCGGCGCAGTTACGGCAGAGCCACGCCGGGCGCATCGGCTGGTGCGGGCGAGGACGTCTGCTCATCCGACCCGCACCGGACCGCGCTTGACGGGCGTGCGGGTGGTCGACCGGCGGGCCGCCGGGACGGGCGGGTCCGGCCAGATCAGGCCCCCGGGCATCACGAACAGGGACCGGCGCGCGACCGCATCACCATTCGCGGCCAGCTCGTAACCGTCAATCCACAGCCACCCGTCGTACGTCGGCCAGTCGAGAACGCGAATCACGCGGACGAAGATCGGGCGCATGAACTGCACACTCGCGGCGCGGGTCAGGTGCAAGACGTCACCCGTGTGCGGCTTCCGCGCGGACCCGCTCGTGCGTTCACCCGTCGGTACGCGGGGACGCGGTCGAGTCGGTTCACCCGCCAGGGCGGAAGGACGGTCCCTGGCGGCCAGAGCGCGCCCGGCGACGGCGGGTCCGGTTTTCGGCCTCGGTTCGGGCTTCGGCTCGGGTTTCCGCTCGGGCGGCTTGTCCGGCACGGTGCTCTCCCCCTGGTCGTCGCGCTGTCTGATCCCACCTTGCGTTCAGTGATGGGACAAAGACAGCCCGTAGCGATATGGTCGCGAGACATTCCGCGCATCCGATGGAGGAAGTCGTGAACGATGCGCTGCGCGCCGCACTCGCCGAGACGGGACACTCGATTGAGTCCCTGGCAGGGTTGGTCGGGGTCGATCGGAAGACGGTCGCGCGCTGGCTGAACCACGACCACATTCCCCACCCCCGACACCGTGAGGCGGCGGCGAGTGCGCTTCGGCGGCCCATAGGGGACATCTGGCCGGACACTTCAAGACGCCGCGAGCCAATTTGGTTCCGACCATGGCAAGAGATCGAGCGCGAGGCGATCTCGCTGCGGTCGTATCAGTCGACCGTTCTTCCCGGCCTCCTCCAGACCGAGGCATACGCTCGCGCGGTGCTCGCCGGAGCCGACGTCATAGCCCGCAGCGACGTCGAGCGGCACCTAGCCTCACGACTTGCCCGGCAAAGCATCCTGACCCGTGAAGACCCGCCACACTTCACCGCCGTTGTTGACGAAGCCGTGTTGCGGCGCCCAGTCGGCGGGCGAGCCACCATGCATGAGCAGGTGCGGGCCCTCATCAGCGCGTGCGGGGCCCCGCACGTCCGCGTGCACATCGTCCCCTCAACCGTCGGCGCGTACGCTGGCCTGAACGGTCCCTTCGTGATCGCTGTGGGGTCCGAGCATCGGATTGCCGGCTACCTCGACAATCAGCTTCAGGGACAAGTCGTTACCGGTGCCGAGGACATAGCGGCGATGCTGGCCGCGTGGGAGAACGTACGCGGCGAGGCGTTGTCCCACTGGCAATCCGTCGACCTACTTACGGAGATGGCGAAGACATGGAACTGACCGGCGCGCAGTGGCGCAAGAGCACCCGCAGCAGCGGCAACGGCGGCGACTGCGTCGAGGTTGCAGACAACCTGCCCAGCATCGTTGGCGTGCGGGACTCGAAGGACCCGGCAGGGCCGGCGTTGGTCTTCCGGCCGGCGGCCTGGCGAGCGTTCGTCCGTATGACGAAGGCACACGACCCAGCCTGACCAGGATGACGCAAAGGCCCCCGGTTCGCCGGGGACCTCTCGCGTGTCCGGGTCAACCACCCCTCAGGGAGCGCAAGCGCGGCCAGACTGACCGGTATGAGCCTTTGGAGCTGAATCGCTGACGACATCAGCGTCGTCCACCGCGCAGCGTCTATAATGTGGGAAAGTCGTCTCAAAATTTGGGAGTCCGCGATGAGCGTGACGGACGTCTTCGACGCGGTGGCCGGCACCTACGACGAGGCGCGCAGGCGGCTGATCCCGTGCTTCGACGCGTTTTACGGCACCGCCGTCCAGGTGGCCGCGCCGCCGCTGCGCGCCGCGCTCGCCGCCGGACGTACCCCGGAGGTGTTGGATCTGGGCGCGGGCACCGGTCTGCTCTCGTTGCTGCTGGCCGCGGCGGTGCCCGGAGTCCGGCTGACCCTGGTGGACGCCGCGCCGGCGATGCTCGCCCGCGCCGCCGACCAGCTGACCGCCCGGTCGGTGCCACACCGGACGGTCGTGGCCGACCTGGCCGACCCGCTGCCGTCCGGCCGGTACGACGCCGTGGTCAGCGCGCTGGCGATCCACCACCTGGACGACGCCGGCAAGCGCGCGCTCTACCGGCGGGCCGCCGCCGCACTGGCGCCCGGCGGCGTGTTCGTCAACGCCGAGCAGGTCGCGGCCCGACTCCGGAGTTGGACCGGCGCTACGACGAGGTGTGGACGGCGCGGATCACCGAACTGGGTTCGTCGCCGGAGGAGATCGCCGCATCTCGGGAGCGGATGCGGCACGACCGCCCGGCGACCGTCGCCGACCAGTGCCGCTGGCTGGTCGACGCCGGCCTGGTCGACGTCGACTGCTTCTTCAAGGAGTGGCGCTTCGCCGTGTTCGGCGGCCGGATCCGGTGAAGGCCGGCGGAATGTGCGTTTCGACGGCCGGGGACGAGCCGGCGGGCGCGTGGATGACTGACGGTCATACCGATGGGTAGTCTGCTCGACATGACTGCCAAGGTGACTCTGTCGTTCACGGACGAGACGATCGAGGAGGCGCGGCGGTTCGCCAAGCGCGAGGGGCTGTCGCTCTCCGCGTGGATGGACCAGGCCGCCCGGGAGAAGGCGCTGCGCGAGGTCTTCACCGCGCACGCCGCCGCCGTGGGCCGCGCCGGCCTGGACCTGGAGTCCGCCGCCCTCGCCGACGCGCGCGAGGTGGGCATGGTCAACGACCTGCTCTCCGGCGGACGGCCGCGTGCTGCGCAGGGGTGAGGTCTGGCGCATCAAGGGCGCCCGGGAACGCCTCGGCCTCGTGATCAGCTCGGACGTCTACAACTCCACCGACGTGCCCATCGTGATCGTGGTCGAGGTCGTCGAGGAGTCGCTGCTGCGCGACTCCCCGCTCGCCGTGTCGATGGGCCGGTACGTGGTGATGCCCGACCGGATCTCCTCGCCGATGAAGAAGTGGTTCACCGACTGCGTGGACGTCGCCGACACCGACACCATGCTCCGGGTCGGCCGCGCGCTGCGCATCCTCCAGCAGCTCTGACCGCCGACCTCACCGTCGCCGTCCGACCGTGGTGCGGTGCCCGTTTCCGGGCCGACCCGCGACGGGCACCGTCAGGTAACCCGGTGTTCCTAGCGTTTCGCCTCGTCGCATCGACGAGGAGGAGCCGCCGTGAGCACGCTCACCAGCACCGCAGTCACCGCCGGAGCCCCGACCGTCGCCGGGGGGCGGCGCCCGCTCGACGACTGGCGTCCCGAGGACCCCGATTTCTGGCGCACGACTGGCGCGCCCATCGCCCGGCGCAACCTCTGGGTGTCGATCTTCGCCGAGCACGTCGGGTTCTCGGTGTGGAGCCTCTGGTCGGTGACCGTGCTCTTCCTCGGCCCCGCGTACGGCATCGACCCGGCCGGGAAGTTCCTGCTCACCGCCGTACCGGCCGCCCTGGGCGCGGTGCTGCGGCTGCCGTACACGCTGGCCGTGGCCCGCTTCGGTGGACGCCGCTGGACGACCGTGAGCGCGCTGCTGCTGCTGGTGCCCGCGGTGCCGATGACGGTGCTGCTGGAACCCGGGGTGTCCTACTCGACGCTGATGGTGCTCGCGTGCCTCACCGGGGTCGGCGGCGGCAACTTCGCCTCCTCGATGGCGAACATCAACCTGTTCTACCCGTCTCGGCTCAAGGGCCGCGCTCTCGGCCTCAACGCCGGCGGCGGCAACCTGGGCGTACCGGCGGTGCAACTGGTCGGGCTGGCGGTGCTGGCCACCGCCGGCGCCGCGTACCCCCGGCTGGTCCCGGCGGTCTACCTGCCGCTGATCGTGCTGGCCGCGCTGGCGGCGGCCCGCTGGTTGGACACGGTGCCCGGGGCGCGCAACGAGCCGGGAGCGCTGCGCGAGGCCGCCCGCGACCCGCACACCTGGACCATGTCGCTGCTCTACATCGGCACCTTCGGCTCGTTCATCGGGTTCGGCTTCGCGTTCGGCCAGGTGCTCCAGCTCCAGTTCGCCGAGCGGTTTCCCACCCCCGTCGACGCCGCCTGGTTGACCTTCCTCGGTCCGCTGATCGGCTCACTGATCCGGCCGCTGGGCGGGCACCTCGCCGACCGGCTCGGCGGAGCCCGGGTGACCTTCTGGAACTTCGTGGCGATGGCGGCCGGCGCCACCGTCGTGCTGTACGCCGCCCGGGAACGCTCGTTCGGGCTCTACCTGACCGGTTTCCTCGCCCTCTTCGTCTTCTCCGGCGTGGGCAACGGCTCCACGTACAAGATGATCCCGGCCATCTTCCGGGCCCGGGCTGCGGACGCGGTGACCATCGGCCGGCACGACCCGGAGGCCGCCGCGCGGTGGGCGCGGCGGATGACCGGCGCGTTGATCGGCATCGCAGGCGCGGTGGGGGCCTCCGGCGGGGTGCTGGTCAACATCGCCTTCCGCCAGTCGTTCCTCAGCTCGGGCAACGCCGACGCCGCCTACCTGGCGTTCATCGGTTGGTACGCGCTGTGCTTCGCGGCGACCTGGGTCGTCTACCGTCGTCCGAGGGCCGGACGGCTCGCCGGCGTGTGAGCTGGGCCATCCCCGGCGGGTCGGCGCACGGGGGCGGACCCCCGTTTTGACCTGCCGACGGGGCGCCGGGTATCGTTGCCTGCTGTTGTACGACATCCAGAGGCGTGCCCCATCAGGTACGCTTGGTCGTTCGTGCGCGCTGGTCCGGCCTGCAAGATCTGGTCACCTCGGCGCGCGACCCCAGACCGACGACGAGACAAGGTAGACCTGTGCGTACGTACAGCCCGAAGCCGGGTGAGATCGAGCGTCAGTGGCACGTCATCGACGCCTCTGATGTCGTGCTGGGCCGCCTGGCCACCCACGCCGCCACGTTGCTGCGTGGTAAGCACAAGCCGACTTTCGCGCCGCACGTCGACACGGGCGACTTTGTCGTCATCGTGAACGCGGGCAAGGTTGCGCTGACCGGCAACAAGCGCCAGACCAAGGTCGCTTACCGCCACTCGGGCTACCCGGGTGGTCTGAAGCAGATCGGCTACGACGAGCTGCTGACCAAGCGCCCCGAGCGGGCCATCGAGCTGGCCGTGAAGGGGATGCTCCCGCACAACAAGCTCGGCCGTCAGCTGATCAAGAAGCTGAAGGTCTACGCCGGTGCCGAGCACCCGCACCTCGCGCAGCAGCCGGTGCCGTTCGAGATCAAGCAGATCGCGCAGTGAGCGCGGGCGAAGGAAGCAGCATGACCGACATCACCGAGACCGAGGTTGCCCCGGAAGCCCCCGAGGTCACCGAGGCGCCGGCGCCCGTCGCCCGCGCGCCGCGTGGTGACCGGCCGATCCAGACCGTGGGCCGCCGCAAGGAGGCCATCGTCCGGGTCCGTATCGTTCCGGGCACCGGCAAGATCACCTGCAACGGCCAGGACCTCGAGGCCTACTTCCCGAGCAAGGTGCACCAGCAGCTCATCAAGGACCCGCTGGTCACCGCCGAGAAGCTCGAGGCGTTCGACGTCATCGCCAATCTGCGTGGCGGCGGCACCACCGGGCAGGCCGGTGCGCTCCGGCTCGGCATCGCCCGCGCGCTGATCGTCAGCGAGCCGGACGACCGCCCGGCCCTCAAGAAGGCCGGCTTCCTCACCCGGGACGCCCGGGTCAAGGAGAGCAAGAAGTACGGCCTCAAGAAGGCCCGTAAGGCTCCCCAGTACTCGAAGCGCTGATCTCCACCAGCGCGTTGTACTTCTGACGGACGGCCGGTCCGCCTCCCCTCGACCGGGGAGGTGGGCCGGCCGTTCCGCTTTCTCCTCATCGGCAGTGCTCATCGGAGGTTGGCGGGTATGGGTCGGTTGTTCGGCACGGACGGCGTACGCGGGCGCGCGAACGCGGATCTCACACCCGAATTGGCGCTCGCCCTCGCGGTGGCCGCGGCGCACACACTCGCCGAGACGGACCGCAGCCATCCGCCGCTCGCGGTCGTCGGCCGGGACACCCGCGCCAGCGGCGAGATGCTGGAGGCGGCCGTGGTGGCCGGCCTGACCAGCGCCGGCGCGAACGTGGTGCGGGTCGGCGTGCTGCCCACCCCGGCGGTGGCCTTCCTCACCGCCGAGGCTAAGGCCGACCTCGGGGTGATGCTCTCCGCGTCACACAACCCGATGCCGGACAACGGCATCAAGCTCTTCGCCGCCGGCGGGCACAAGCTGCCCGACGAGATCGAGATGCAGATCGAGGCGGCCGTCGAGGCGAACGCGACCACCGCCTGGGACCGGCCGATCGGTGCCGGCGTCGGCCGGGTGCACGACCTGCTCGACGGCGCCGACCACTACGTCCAGCACCTGGTCGGGACCCTCCCGCACCGGCTCGACGGGATCAAGGTCGTGGTCGACTGCGCCAACGGCGCCGCCGCCGAGGTCGCTCCGGTCGCGTACCGGGAGGCCGGCGCGGAGGTCGTGGCGATCCACGCCGAGCCGGACGGGCTGAACATCAACGACGACTGCGGCTCCAACCACATCGAGGCGCTGCGCGCCGCCGTGGTCGAGCACGGCGCCCACCTGGGCATCGCCCACGACGGCGACGCCGACCGCTGCGTGGCGGTCACCGCCGACGGCGACGAGGTGGACGGCGACCAGGTCATGGCGATCCTCGCGCTCGCCATGCGCGACGCCGGCACGCTCACCCAGGACACCCTGGTCGCCACCGTGATGAGCAACCTCGGCCTCCGGCTGGCCATGTCCGCGCAGGGCATCCGGCTGATCGAGACGAAGGTCGGCGACCGGTACGTGCTGGAGGAGCTGCGCGCGTCCGGGCTGGCGCTGGGCGGCGAGCAGAGCGGCCACATCGTCATGCCCGCCCACGCCACGACCGGCGACGGCGTGCTCACCGGCCTGCACCTGATGGCCCGGATGGCGGCCACCGGTCAGTCCCTCGCCGAGCTGGCCGCGGTGGTCACCAAGCTGCCCCAGGTGCTGATCAACGTGCCGGTCGGGGACCGCACCGTCGGTGCCGCCGCGCCGGCCGTACGCGCCGAGGTCGAGCGGGCCGAGGCGGAGCTGGGCGAGACCGGGCGGGTGCTGCTGCGGCCGTCGGGCACCGAGCCGCTGGTCCGGGTGATGGTCGAGGCGGCCACCGAGAGGACGGCCCGCGAGGTCGCCGAGCGGATCGCCGAGCTGGTTCGTACCGCCAGCCCCGCCACGTCCTAGCGGGCGGTGCTGTCCAGCGGGCGCTGTGGAGCTGAACCGTTTACGACATCAGCTCCACAGCCGCCGGACGGCAGCCGGTCGGGGGTCAGCCGGTCGGGGTCAGGGCGCGCAGCCGGCTGACCGCCTCGGTCAGCACCTCCGGGCGCTTGCAGAAGGTGAACCGGACCAGCCGCCGGCCCGCGTCGACGTCGTCGTAGAAGACCTGGGTGGGCACCGCCACCACGCCGCACCGCTCCGGCAGCGCGCGGCAGAACTCCACCCCGTCCCGGCCGCCGAGAGCCGTGATGTCGGCGGTGACGAAGTACGTCCCCTCCGGGGCGAGCACGTCGAAGCCGGCGTCGGTGAGACCGCCGACAAGCTGGTCGCGGCGCTGTTGGAGCCCGTCGCGGAAGCCGGTGTAGTAGTCGTCCGGCAGGGCCAGCGCCACGGCGACCGCCGGTTGCAGCGGCGCGGCGTTGACGAAGGTCAGGAACTGCTTCACCCGTAGCACCGCCGACACCAGCGTGCTCGGGCCGCTCGCCCAGCCGACCTTCCACCCCGTGCAGGAGAACGTCTTGCCGGCCGAGGAGATGCGCAGCGTCCGCTCACGCATCCCGGGCAGGCTGGCCAGCGGCACGTGTGGGCTCGCCGCGTCGGTGAAGACCAGGTGCTCGTACACCTCGTCGGTGACCGCGTACGCGTCGAACTCCTGGCACAACTCGGCGACCAGGGCCAGCTCGGCCGGGGTGAAGACCTTGCCGGTCGGGTTGTGCGGCGAGTTGAGCAGCACCAGCCGGGTGCGCGGCCCGAACGCCGCGCGCAGCGCGGCCGGATCGAAGGCGTACCGGCCGTTGGCCGCGGGGCGCAGCGTCACCGGCCGCCGGACCGCGCCGGCCAGCGCGATGGAGGCGGCGTACGAGTCGTAGTACGGCTCGAAGCAGATCACCTCGTCACCCGGCTCGCAGAGGGCGAGGATGCTGGCCGCGACCGCCTCGGTAGCGCCCGCCGTGATCACGATCTCGCCGTCCGGGTCGTACGCCAGGTCGTGGAACCGCCGCTGGTGGGCCGCGACCGCCGCGCGTAGGGCGGGGATGCCCGGACCCGGCGGGTACTGGTTGTGGCCGCCGCGCAGCGCCTCGGCCGCAGCGGCCAGCATTTCCGGCGGGCCGTCCGTGTCGGGGAAGCCCTGACCCAGGTTGACCGCGCCGGTTCGTACGGCGAGGGCGGACATCTCGGCGAAGATCGTCGTGCCGAACGGCCGCATCCGGGCCACCAGCGGGTCGACATCGGTGCTCGTCGTCACCTGCGCCAGCCTACGGCCAACCACCGGCCGAACCCCAGCCTCACCGACGGATGATCGACTCGGGATCGCCGACCGTGGGGTATCGCTGACGGGCGGTTTCAAGCGGTTGTTGCAACTAGGTGTTTGTTGAGTACCTCGGCTGGATTGTGCCAGTCGAGGGTTTGGCGTGGTCGTCCGTTGAGTTCTCGGGCGA
>NZ_JAEVHM010000115.1 GCF_016802865.1 Micromonospora parastrephiae
GACCTGCACATGTTGACCACCAGGAACCGTCGCGAGGACATCGACCAGGTCTCCGCCAACGCGCGCGAGATGGTGACCGACATTCTCTCCGCCGGCGTCTACCCGGCGCGGGCCACGTTCTACCTCCAGTCGGCCATTCCGGAGGTCGGGAACGGTCAGCGCAGGACGCGGCCGCGCAGGATCGTGCGGGACGGGGCGCGGACGACGCGCAGGTCGCGGCGGGGGTCCTCGGGGTAGACGGTCAGATCGGCGAGGCCGCCCTCGACCAGGCCGGAGAAGCCGAGCCACTGCCGGGCGCCCCAGGAGGCGGCGGCGAGCACGTCGATCGGGGCCATGCCGGCACGCTCGTGCAGCAGCAGCATCTCCTCGGCGGCGAGCCCGTGGTCGATGCCGCCGCCCGCGTCGGTGCCCACGTAGATCGGCACGCCCGCCTCGTACGCGGCGCGCACCACGTCGGGGAAGCCGTCGCGCAGCGCGAGCATGTGTTCGGCGTACGCGGGGAAATTGGCCCGCGCCTGGTCGACGATGCCGCCGAAGGTGGCAATGTTGATCATCGTGGGGACCAACGCGGTGCCCTGACGGGCCATGTCGTCGATCAGGTCGAGGCTGAGCCCGGTGCCGTGCTCGACCGAGTCCACGCCGGCCCGCACCATGATCTCGACCGCCGACTCGGAGAAGGTGTGCACCGCCGCCCGTACGCCGGCGTCGTGCGCGGCTCGCACGGCGGCGGTGAGGGTGTCCGCGTCCCAGGACGGCGCGAGGTCGCCCAGGCCACGGTCGATCCAGTCACCGACCAGCTTCACCCAGCCGTTGCCGGCCTTCGCCTGCGCCGCCACCGTCGCGACCACCTCGGCAGCACCGACCTCCATCCCGATGTCGCGCAGGTAGCGCTTCGGCGGTGCCACGTGCCGGCCGGCGCGGGCCAGTCGCGGCAGGTCCGGTTCGTCGTCGAGTTCGGGGTACGGGTACGGCGAACCGGCGTCGCGGATCGCCAGCACGCCGGCGTCCCGGTCGACGTGGGCCAGCTCGCGGGCCTGGTCGACGGAGGTGATCGGAGCGCCGCCTCTGGCGATGCCGATGTGGCAGTGCGCGTCGACCAGCCCCGGCAGGACGAAACCGCCGTCGACGACCGTCTCCGCCCCGGGCACGGGAGTGAAGGTCACCCGGTCGCCGACCAGCCAGAGATCCCGGACCTCGTCGTCGGGGAGCAGCACACCGCGCACATGAAGAGCCATGCGCACAGTCCTACCCGATCACCCCGTCGACCGCGACATCGCCGGCCGTTCCCGACAGCCGTTCAGCGAGGGCGGTTGTCGCCGCCCTTGCCGAGCTTGTTGAAGTCGATCTTCGGGAGCTTGAAACCGGGCGGTAGGCCCTGACCGCCAGCGAGGTCGTTCGGGTCCATCCCCGGCGGAAGCTGCGGCATGCCACCCGGGAAGCCGCCCGGCATCCCGGCACCGGCGCCGGTGCGCGGCCGACCGCCACCCTTGGTGCCCTTGCGCTTGTTCTTCGGCGACTTGGTCGCCTTGCGCCGGCCGCCGCCGGGCAGGCCCATCATGCCGCCCATCTGCTTCATCATCTTCTGCGCGTCGGCGAAGCGGTTGAGCAGCTGGTTGACGTCCATCACGGTGACCCCGGAGCCGTTGGCGATACGCGCCCGGCGGGAACCGTTGATGATCTTCGGGTTGTTGCGCTCGCCGGGGGTCATCGACCGGATGATCGCGGTGACCCGGTCGAAGTGGCTGTCGTCCAGGTCGGCGAGCTGGTCCTTCATCTGCCCCATGCCGGGCATCATGGCCAGCACGTTGGCGATCGGGCCCATCCGCCGCACCGCGATGAGCTGGTCGAGGAAGTCGTCCAGGGTGAACTGCTCACCGCCCATCAGCTTGGCGGTCATCTTCTCCTTCTGATCGGAGTCGAAGGCCTGCTCGGCCTGCTCGATCAGAGTGAGGACGTCGCCCATGCCGAGGATGCGGCTGGCCATCCGGTCGGGGTGGAAGACGTCGAAGTCCTCCAGCTTCTCACCGGTGGAGGCGAAGAGGATCGGCTGCCCGGTGACCTCGCGGACCGACAGCGCAGCACCACCGCGGGCGTCGCCGTCGAGCTTGGAGAGCACCACGCCGGTGATGCCGACGCCGTCGCGGAACGCCTCGGCGGTCCGGACGGCGTCCTGACCGACCATCGCGTCGATGACGAAGATGACCTCGTCCGGCGAGACGGCGTCGCGGATGTCGGCGGCCTGCTGCATCATCTCGGCGTCGATGCCGAGTCGGCCGGCGGTGTCGACGATGACGATGTCGCGGGCGGCGCGCTTGGCGTGCTCGATCGACGCGCGGGCCACCTGCACCGGGTCACCGGTGCCGTTGCCGGGCTCCGGGGCGTACACCTCGACCCCGGCCCGGCCACCGAGCACCTGGAGCTGCCCGACGGCGTTGGGGCGCTGGAGGTCGGCGGCGACCAGCAGCGGCTGGTGCCCCTGGCCCTTGAGCCAGCGGGCCAGCTTGCCGGCCAGGGTGGTCTTACCGGAACCCTGGAGGCCGGCCAGCATGATCACCGTGGGTGGCTGCTTGGCGAACTGGAGCCGCCGCCCCTCGCCGCCGAGCACGTTGATCAACTCTTCGTTGACGATCTTGATGATCTGCTGGGCCGGGTTCAGTGCCTGGGAGACCTCGGCGCTGCGGGCCCGCTCCTTGACGGCCGCGATGAAGCCCTTGACCACCGGCAGCGCGACGTCCGCCTCCAGCAGCGCGAGGCGGATCTCGCGCGCGGTGGCGTCGATGTCGGCGTCGGTGAGCCGTCCCTTGCCGCGGAGCTTGGTGAAGATCCCGGACAGGCGGTCACTCAAGGTGTCAAACACACGAACATCCCGTTTGTCAGTGTTCCGGCGGGCACAACGCGGCCGGCAGTGCGGAGTCCGGCCACCGCTAGGGTAGCCGCCCGGCCGCGGGACCGTCGTCGCCCGGCCCGGCCGTCACCCCGACACCAGCCCCGACTGGTACGCGAAGACGACGAGCTGGGCCCGGTCCCGGGCGCCCAGCTTGCCCATCGCCCGGCTGACGTGGGTCCGCGCGGTCGCCGGGCTGACCACCAACCGGGCGGCGATCTCCTCGTTGTTCAGCCCCTCGCCGACCAGGCCGACCACCTGGCGCTCCCGGTCGGTGAGCGCGTCCAGCCGGGGGTGCGGGCGGGGCACCCTCGACGGTCGGGTGGCGAACTCCCGCACCACGCGACGGGTCACCGACGGCGACAGCAGCGCCTCGCCCTCGGCCACGAGTCGGATCGCGCGCAGCAGCTCGGCCGGCCGGGTGTCCTTGGTGAGGAACCCGCTCGCGCCGTGCCGCAGCGCGTCGAAGACGTACTCGTCCAGCTCGAAGGTCGTGAGCACCACCACCCGTGTGCCGGTCAGGCCGGGGTCGGCGACGATGCGACGGGTCGCCTCGATCCCGTCGATGCCGGGCATCCGGATGTCCATCAGCACCACGTCCGGCCGTTCCCGCCGGGCCAGCTCCACCGCCCGCAGGCCGTCGGACGCCTCGCCGGCCAGCGCCAGGTCGTCCTCGCTCTCCACCAGCGCCCGCAGCCCGAGCCGGACCAGGTCCTGGTCGTCGGCGATCAGCACCCGGATCACGCGGTCGACCCCGTCGCAGTCGCGCGGACACCCGGAATCCACCATCCGGGCGCGGCCCCGCGGTCAGCTGCCCGCCCAGCGCGGTGACCCGTTCCCGCATCCCGGCCAGACCGTGCCCGCTCTCGTCGCCGGCCGGGTCCGTCCCGGCTCGGGTGGCCCCCGCACCCCGGTCGGTGACCTCGACGGTCACCTCGTCGGCGCGGTAGCCCACGGTCACCTCCGCGCGGGCAACGCCCGCGTGACGCAGCACGTTGGTCAACGCCTCCTGCACCACCCGGTACGCGGCCAGATCCACCGCGGTCGGCAACTCCCGGGCGTCACCGACCACGCGCACCTCGACGGCGAGCCCGGCGCCGGCGAGCCGGTCGCGCAACGCCGGAATCCGGGCCAGGCCGGGTACCGGCCCACGCTCCGCACCCCGCCGGACCGCGCCCAGCGTCACCCGCAGCTCGTCCAGCGCCTCGCGGCTGGTCCGGCTGATCGCGGTCAGCGCGACCTCCGCCTGCTCCGGCCGCTTCGGCAGCAGGTGCAGGGCGATCTCCGCCTGCATGCTGATCGCGGCCAACCCGTGCCCCACCACGTCGTGCACCTCCTGCGCAATGCGCAGCCGCTCCTCGTCGCCTGCCTCCGGGCCTGTTCGGCACGGCTGCGGGCCTGCTCGACACGGGCGCGGGCGGCGGCCTCCCGGTTGATCCGCACCACCACCCCCACCGCGAACGGTACGACCACCCAGGCCGAGGCGGGCAGCACTCCCGTCCAACCCGGTGCCGGGCCACGGGCGAAGAAGACGTGCGTCAACAGCAGGACGAGCGTGCCACCGGTGGCGAGCGCCGCCGGGCGCACCGGCAGCCGCACCGCCACGGTGTACACCGCGACCAGGAACGTGAGCAGGATCGGTCCGTACGGGTAGCCGATCAGCAGGTACGTCGAGGTGGCCACGGTGACCACGGCGAGCGTGACGACCGGGACGCGCCGGCGGACCGACAGGGCGAGCGCGGCGAGGGCGATCAGCGCCCGGCAGGCGGCGTCCACCGGCCTGGACCCCGGCTGGTTGTCCCCGGCCAGCCCGGTGGCGAGCAGCCCGAACCCGAGCAGCACCACGGCAAGCACGGCGTCCGCTGCCGTCGTCTGCCACCCGCTGCGCCACATGGCCGTCATTCTGCCCGCGCCGAGGGCACCCGTCGTGCGTCCGGCGGCGGCACCGCCGCTACGTCCGCCGACGTATCCGCCGCCAGCGGGGCCGGCCGCTCTCCGCGCGCCGGGTCACGGCGGCGAGCCGGGCAGCGGACACTCCGGTGAGCGTTATGACTCTCGGGTATGAATATGACTCTGCGGTATATCGCTCATTGAGGTGGTCGGCCCGCAGGAACGGCCGCGCCGTCGTCCGACGCGCGACACCCTCCGACGGTCAGACGGCGGCGAGGACCGCGGCCTCCAGGCGGGCCCGGGTGGCGTCGTCCGGCCAACCGCCCACCAGGTAGAAGGCGTCCACCACGTCGCCGCCGAGGGTCGAGATCCGGGCGGCGCGGACCAGGGCACCGGCCTCGTCGAGCGCGCAGGTGACCCGGTAGAGCAGTCCGGCGGCGTCGGCGGCGCGCAGTTCCAGCAGCGTGGCGTCGGTGGCCGCCTCACGGTGCCACACCACACGGGGAGCCGCGCCGCCGCCGCGACCGGCGAGCGCACGGCCGCGCAGGCGCTGGGTGACCGACACGTCGCCGGCGACGGCCGGCGCAGGTCGGCCCGGAGCGGGACCGGGTCCGGCGGTAGCCCGTAGCGGGGGTTGCACCCGGCACTCGACCAGGGCCCGGCCGTCGACCGCCGAGGCGTCCGCGGAGATCACTTCCAGCCGGTGCAGCGCCAGGCAGCCGGCCACCGTGGCGAGCAGCCCACGCCGGTCGGCGGCCGCCACCGCCACCCGGTCCTCGGCGAGGTGGACGACCGGCAGCGGCCCGGCCAGCAGCGCCGGATCCGGGGCCGGCGGCTCGGGCAGGACGCCGGTGTCCAGTGCGGTACGAACCCGGGCGACCAACTCGGCGACAAGTCGGCCCTTCCAGTCCGACCAGGCCGCCGGCCCGGTCGCCGCCGCGTCCGCGCGGACCAGCGCGTGCAGCAGGTCGAGCGTGCCGGTGTCGCCGACCGCCTCCGCCACCGAGGCGATGGTGACCGGGTCGGTCAGGTCCCGGCGGGTGGCCACGTCGGGCAGCAGCAGGTGCAGCCGCACCAGCGTGCCGATCAGCTCGGCCTCGACGGCGGGCAGACCGATCCGGGTCGCCACCGCCTCGGCGAGCGGCACCCCGACCGTGCTGTGGTCACCGGGAAGTCCCTTGCCGATGTCGTGCAGCAGGGCGCCGAGCAGCAGCAGGTCGGGACGCTCCACCTCGCGGGTGTGCCGGCTGGCCTCGTGGGCGGTCTGCACCAGGTGCCGGTCGAGGGTGTAGCGGTGCACCGGGTTGTGCTGGGGCAGGCTGCGCAGCCGGGTCCACTCGGGCAGCCAGCCGTCGACCAGCCCGTACCGGTCGCAGGTCTCCCAGGCCGGCACCAGACCGGGACCGGCGCCGAGCAGGGTGGTCAACGCGGCCCGGGCCTCGGCCGGCCAGGGCGCGGGCAGCGGTGGACAGTACGCCGCCAGCCACTCGCAGGTGGCTCGGGCGATCGGCAGGCGGGTGACGGCCGCCGCCGCGGCGATCCGCAGTGACAGGCTCGGGTCGGGGCGGGCCCCGATGGCGGTCCGCGCGAGCACCAGCTCGCCGTCGTGTTCCACGACGTCGCGGGCCACCGGGCGGCGTACCGGACGACCGCTCCCGCCCCGGGACCGGCCGGACCGCAGACGGTCGGCGGCCCGGAAGGCGTCGTCCAGCGCATGACTGACCGTGCGGGCGTCCCCGGCGACACGGCGCAGGAGAGCGTCGCCGTCGTCCACGCCCAGCAGTGCGGCCACGCCGTCGCGCTCCTGGGCGACCAGCCGGTCGACCCGCCGGCCGACCTGCTGGTGCAGAGCGTCGCGGGTGTCCAGCAGGCGCAGGTGGGCGGCGCGCACGGCGGGGCGCAGCGCGTCGGTGATGCCGGCGGCGGCGATCGCGCGCAGCAGCCCCACGTCGCGCAGCCCGCCGGCGGCCTCCTTGAGGTCACCCTCCAGTAGGAAGGCCAGTTCGCCGTGCGCCTGCCAGCGGGCCGCGGTCGCCTGCCGCAGACCGGGCAGGTGTCGCACGGCGGTGCGCCGCCAGTGGTCGGCGGCGGTGCGGATCAGCGAGTCGGCCAACGCCCGGTCGCCGACCACCAGCCGCGCGTCGAGCAACCCGAGGGCCACCTTGACGTCGTCCTGGGCCACGGACAGCGCCTCGGAGACGGTGCGTACCGAATGGTCGAGGCGCAGACCGGCGTCCCAGATCGGATACCAGACCGAGGCGGCCAGCTCGTCCGTGCCGGGCACTCCGGCGTGCAGCAGAACCAGGTCGAGATCGCCGTACGGAGCGCACTGCCGCCGCCCCAACCCACCGACGGCGAGCAGCGCCACCCCGTCGCGCGCCGGCAGCAGCCCGCGCAGAAAGGTGTCGTACGCGGCCGCGCGGCCCAGCCGAGCCGCTTCCCCGATCCCCCCGCGTACGCCGACAACCTCGTTGATCAAGAGGTTCGCGTCACCGTCATGGGCGTGTCCTGACGCGTTCTTCTTGATCAACGAGGCCATGTCAGTCGTGGTCGAGGTCAGAGGGCGTCGAGGCCGCGCTCGCCGGTACGCACCCGGACGACCTCTTCGACACCGGTGACCCAGACCTTGCCGTCGCCGATCTTGCCCGTACGGGCGGCGCCGACGATGGCGTCCACCACCTTGTCCACGTCGATCTCGTCGGTGAGCACCTCCACCCGGATCTTGGGCAGGAACTCGACCGTGTACTCGGCACCCCGGTAGACCTCGGTGTGCCCCTTCTGCCGCCCGTACCCCTGGACCTCGCTGACGGTCAGCCCGGCCACGCCGAGGGCGTGCAGGGCCTCCTTCACCGCGTCCAGTTGGTACGGCTTGATGACCGCGGTCACCAGCTTCATGTCCAACCCCTCCATCCCAGGAACGTTAACCGGCGACCTTCGCGCTGACCGGCTCGGCGGAGTCCGCCTCCGGCTTGGTACCACTCGTCGTTCCGCCACCGGGGGTGCCGATGCCGGCCATCGCGAACGCGCTGCCCGTGCCGCCGCCCGCCGGGGACAGGTCGTAGCTGCTCTCGGCGTGCTCGGCGATGTCGATACCCTCGACCTCGGACTCGCCCCTGACGCGGAAGCCGATGGTCTTCTCGATGACGAAGGCGAGCACCCAGGCGATGCCGAACGACCACACGGAGACGATCAGGCCGGCGAGGGCCTGCCGCCCGAGCTGGGTCGCCCCGCCGCCGTAGAAGAGGCCGTCGGAGGCGCCCACCACGTCGGTGATCGCGGCGTTGACCGAGTTGGTGGCGAAGAGACCGAGCCAGAGCGACCCGATCCAACCACCGACGAAGTGCACACCGACCACGTCGAGGGAGTCGTCGTAGCCGAGCTTGTACTTGAGGCTGACGGCGAGCGCGCACACGGCACCGGCGACGATGCCGAGCAGGACGGCCGCCCAGGGGGCGATGAAACCACAGGCCGGGGTGATGGCGACCAGACCGGCGATGGCGCCGGACGAGGCGCCGACCATCGTCGGCTTCCGGTCCTTGATCCACTCGACCGCGATCCAGCCGAGCACCGCCGCCGCGGTGGCGAGCTGCGTGTTGATGAAGGCGAGCCCGGCGACCGAGTCGACGGTCAACTCCGAGCCGGCGTTGAACCCGAACCACCCGAACCACAGCAGGCCGGCACCGAGCGCGACGAGCGGGATGTTGTGCGGCTTCATGCCCTCCCGCGGCCAGCCGAGTCGCTTGCCCAGCACCAGCGCCACGGCCAGGGCCGCCGCGCCGGCGTTGATGTGCACCGCGGTGCCACCGGCGAAGTCCAGCGCGTGGATGTCGGCGCCGATGATGCCGCCGCCCCACACCCAGTGGGCGACCGGGAAGTAGACCAGGGTGGCCCAGCCGAACGCGAACAACAGCCAGCCGGCGAACTTGGCCCGGTCGGCGATGGCGCCGCTGATCAGCGCGACGGTGATGACCGCGAAGACCATCTGGAAGGCCATGAACACGTAGAGCGGGACCCCGATGCCGCTGGGGTTTTCCGCCGTGGCACCCCACAGGTCGGTCTCGGCGAGGAAGGTCTTGGTGCCGAGGTACGCGCCCGGGTCGCCCCAGAAGCCGTTCACGTCGGCCCCGAAGGCGACGCTGAAGCCGTAGAACCACCACAGAACAGAGATGAGCCCGATGGCGGAGAAGCTCATCATCATCATGTTGAGTACGCCCTTGGCCCGGTTGAGGCCGCCGTAGAACAGCGCCAGGCCGGGGGTCATGAGCAGCACGAGCGCGGTCGAAACCAGCAGCCACGTGGTATTGGCGCCGTCGATCGTCGGTGCTTCAGGCACGCTGGCCTCCTAAAGGTGAAGTCCTCCTTCGCGGCTTTCCGGGGCAGCGTCGCCCGTAGGCCGGTTGCGCGGAAGCTTCGCGGCCGGCTGTTTCACCCAGTGTCCCGTGCGGGTTTCCGTTTGGTGACGGGTTGTTTCGTACGTGTCACGAAGTCCGCACACCAGGCGGCATGGACGGTGGTGGATCGCCCGGACGGCGGGCGTCGATGGCTGACCGGCCAGAGCCGTCGGCCGGCCCGCTCCACCGGACCGACCGAGCATCGACCAGCCCGCGCTCAGCGGAGGGCGTTCTCCAGGGCGTGCCGCTCGTAGTCGAGCAGCCGCAGGTCGCGCATCGGCCGGCGCAGGTGCCCCTTGTGCACGATCCGGACGAACGCCGGCTCACCGGCGGCGGCCATCCGGCGGATCCCCTCGACGTGGTCCACGATCCGCTTGCGGATGGTCCGGATCAGCCGGTGCCGGTCCCGCGGGATCAGCCCGTACGCGTCGGCGAAGAGGCGCAACCGGCGCGGTCGGTCCGGACGGTTCCATCCCAGCGTGATCGAGTCGCGGTCCGCGAAGATCGGCACCCACGTCCAGGCCGCGTACGCCACGTCGTAGATCCGGGCGCCGGGCGACGCGAGGTCGAAGTCGATCAGCCCCAGCGTGCCGTCCGGACGCCAGATCACGTTGTGCGGCGCGGCGTCGTGGTGGCAGATCACCTCGGTGTCCGGCGGCGGCGGCCCGAACGAGCGCCAGACCGCGCCCGGCGGCGGGGTGAAGCCGTACTGCGCGTCGTGGAACATCCGCAGCATGGTGGCGACCGTGACCAGCGCCTCGTCGGTCACCCAGTGCGGGGCGAGCGGGTACTCCCCGCACTCCCCCTCCAGGTACGACAGCACCTCGCGGTTGCGTTCGTCCATGCCGAGCGCCCGGGGGGCGCCGGTGAACCCGACGTACTCCAGGTGACGCAGTAGGGCGTGCACGGACGGGGTCCACGGCCCGGCGTTGCGACGGACCGTGTCTCCGACCCGGACCACGGTGCTCACGTTGCCGCCGTGCAGCGGGATCTCCTGCGAAGTCACGTACGGTCTCCCGAGGCGCTGCGAAGGGTGGCCGGGGTCGCGCCAGCCCGCGTACGCGCGATCGTCAGTGGTCACCCGAGACTACGCGTCCCGTCCGGTGGCCTCGGTCCCCAGCAACGCGTCAACGAACTGCGCGGGGTCGAACGGGGCCAGATCGTCCTTGCCTTCGCCGAGGCCGACCAGCTTCACCGGGATGCCGAGCTTGCGCTGCACGGCGATCACGATGCCGCCCTTGGCGGTGCCGTCGAGCTTGGTCAGCACCACGCCGGTCACGTTGACCACCTCGGTGAAGACCCGGGCCTGTTCGAGGCCGTTCTGCCCGGTGGTGGCGTCCAGGATGAGCAGCGTCTCGTCGATCGGCCCCTGCTTTTCCACCACGCGCTTGACCTTGCCCAGCTCGTCCATCAGGCCGACCTTGTTCTGCAGGCGGCCGGCGGTGTCGATGAGCACGGTGTCCACGCCGGTGTCGATGCCGCGCTTGACCGCGTCGAAGGCGACGCTGGCCGGGTCGGCGGCCTCCGGGCCACGGACGGTCTCCGCGCCGACGCGCGAGCCCCAGGTCTCCAGTTGGTCGGCGGCGGCGGCCCGGAAGGTGTCCGCGGCGCCGAGCAGCACGCTGCGGCCGTCGGCCACCAGCACCCGGGCGATCTTGCCGCAGGTGGTGGTCTTGCCGGCGCCGTTGACGCCGACGACCAGGACCACCGCGGGGACGCCCTCCTTCGGGGCGGTCCGCAGCGAGCGGTCCAGGGTCGGGTCGAGCGCGTTGACCAGCTCGGCGGCGAGCAGCGCGCGCAGCTCGAAGGCCGATCGGGTGCCGAGCACCCGGGTCTGCTCGCGGAGCCGGTCGACGATGTCCCTGGTGGCGTCGACGCCGACGTCGGCGGTGATCAGGCTGTCCTCGATCTCCTCCCAGACGTCCTCGTCGAGGTGGTCGCGGGCGAGCAGGCCGAGCAGTCCCTTGCCGAAGACGTTCTGCGAGCGGGACAGCCGCGAGCGGAGCCGGACGAGCCGCCCGGCGGTCGGCTCGGGCACCTCCACGGGCACCTCGATGACCGGCGGCGGCTCGACCAGGACACCGGTGGACAGATCCGACTCGGGTGCCTCGACCGGTGGGCCGGCGAGATCCTCCTCGGCCCGGGTGTCGACCTCGGTGCGTGGCAGCGGGGGCTCGGGCCGCCGCCGCAACCGCGGCGCGACCAGCCCCACTGTGCCGGCGATCAGCAGACCGAGCAGGACCAGAGCGAGGACGAGATATTCGGCCATGCCGGAATCCTGTCAGATGCGGGCGACGGCGTCCCAGCCACCGCACCCCCGGGCGGTGCCCGGGGTCTCAGCCACCGCACCCCCGGGCGGTGCCCGGGGTCTCAGCCACCGCACCCGGCTGGTGCCAGAAACCGGCGGTAGGCTCGGCCGCATGCCCGCCGCACACCTCCTCATCGGTCCACTCCTGCGGCGAGTGGTGGACACCCGGGCGACCATCTGGGTGGAGACGGCTGCGCCCGCCGTGGTCACCGTCCGCACCGCGGACGGGGCCACCGGCACCGCGCCCACCTTCTCGGCGTACGACCACCACTACGCGTTGGTGGTGGTGGAGGGACTCATCCCGGACAGCGCGACCACCTACGAGGTGCTGGTCGACGACGAACTCGTCTGGCCCGTGCCGAGCAGCGGGTTCCCGCCGAGCGTGATCCGCACCCGGGCCGTCGACGACCGGGACCAACCGGTCAACCTGATCTTCGGCTCGTGCCGGGAGACCACCCAGCACGCCACCACCCGCAAGCTGCCGCCGGACGCGCTGGACGCGTACGCCCGGCGGTTGATGGCCGACCCGGAGTCCAATCCGCTGCCCGACCTGTTGGTGCTGCTCGGCGATCAGGTCTACGCCGATGTCACCTCGCCCACGGTGCGCCGGTTGCTGCGTCGGCGTCGTCGTCGTCCGAAGGGCGCGCCGGCCGACCAGGTGGTCAGCTTCGACGAATACACCAAGCTCTACCTGGAGTCCTGGCGCGATCCGGAGATCCGCTGGCTGCTCTCCACCGTGCCGAGCGTGATGATCTTCGACGATCACGAGATCATCGACGACTGGAACACCTCGGCGTCGTGGCGGGCGGAGGTGCGCGAGCAGCCGTGGTGGCAGGAGCGGATCGGCAGCGGGCTCGCCTCGTACTGGGTCTACCAGCACCTGGGCAACCTCTCTCCCGACGAGATCGCCGCCGACCCGGTTTTCGCGAAGGTCGCCGCCGCCGAGGACGCCACCGGTGTGCTGCGCGAGTTCGGGCACCGGGTGGACCAGGAGTCCGACCTGGCGCACGACACCGAGCGCTGGCGCGCGGTGCAGTACCAGTGGAGTTACGCACTGGACCTGGGCCGGACCCGGCTGGTCATGCTGGACAACCGGTGCAGCCGGGTGCTCGATCCGGGCAACCGGGCGATGCTGCCACCGGGCGAGTGGTCCTGGTTCCTGGACCAGGCGCACGGGGTCTACGACCACCTGGTGGTCGGCGCCTCGCTGCCCTGGCTGCTGCCGCAGGGCATCCACCACATCGAGGCGTGGAACGAGAAGTTGGCGGACTCGCGCCGGCCGTGGGTGGCGCGCTGGGCGGAGAAGTTGCGCCGCGCTCTGGACCTGGAGCACTGGGCGGCGTTCCGGCGCTCCTTCGAGGCACTCGCGGAGACGTTCGCCTGGATCGGCACCGGCACCCCGGGTGAGTCCGGCGCGCGGGTGGGCGCCGGTCCGGCGTACGCCCCGCCGGCGTCGATCAGCGTGCTCTCCGGTGACGTGCACCACTCGTACGTGGCCCGGGCCCGGTTCGCCGATCCCGCGGTGGTCACCCCCGTGCACCAGCTCACCTGCTCGCCGATCCACAACCAGGTGCCGGCCGGTATCCGTCCGTTGATGCGGCTGGGCTGGTCGGCCGGTCCGGCCGGTGCCACCCGGGCGTTGGCCCGTTCGGCGGGTGTGCGTCGGCCGGGGGTGCGCTGGCGCAAGCTTGCCGGACCCTACTTCGGCAACGCGGTCGCGACCCTGACCCATCGGGGGCGCGGCGCCGACGTGACCATCGAGGGCACCACCAAGGACGGGCACCTACGACCGGTGATGCGGCGTCGACTCTCGGCCAGCGGCCAGCCGACCGCGCCGTAGTCTCTACGCCGTGGATGAGCACCTGCCGGAGCCGATCCGGGCGGTCGAGCACGAGCTGACCGCCCTGCTGCGTCGTGGCCGGGCGGTTTCGTGGGAAATCGCCCGGGAGGTGCATCCGAACCTCGAACCGAACACCTACGGACTGCTGCTCTGGCTCAGGCGCAGTGGGTCGATCCGGTTGACCGAGTTGGCGGCGCGGCTCGGCGTGGGCAAGGGGACGCTGAGCCGGCAGATCAACGCGCTGGAGGTCCTCGGCCTGGTCCACCGCGACCCCGACCCGAGCGACCGGCGGGCCGCGCAGATCAGCCTCACCGAGGAGGGGCAGCGCCGGTTCGACGTGGCCCGGGCCGCACGGCTCGGGGAGTTCCTCCGCGCCCTGGATGGCTGGCCGGAGCGGGACATCGAGGAGTTCGCCCGGCTGTTGGGCCGGTTCAACGACTCCTGGACCTGACCGACGACGGGGAATACGACCTCGGTCCGCCAAGTTGTTGCTTCAGGCAACCAAGGCATACGGTTGCTTCAGGTAACTCCCAGGCGGCCGCGCGTACCCGCCCGCCGCCGTTCCACCTCGACTCCGCTCGGAGGCAGCAACGATGAGCCAGGCGACAGTGCCGAACCAGGCGCCCGCCGTCGACATGACCCACCGGCAGATCCTGGAGGCCCTCTCCGGCCTGCTGCTGGGCATGTTCGTCGCGATCCTCTCCTCCACGGTCGTCTCGAACGCACTGCCGCGGATCATCACCGAGCTGCACGGCGGCCAGTCCGCGTACACCTGGGTGGTCACCTCGGCGCTGCTCGCGACCACCGCGACCACCCCCATCTGGGGCAAGCTCGCCGACCTGACCAGCAAGAAGACCCTGGTCCAGCTCTCCCTGGCGATCTACGTGCTCGGCTCGGTGCTGGCCGGCGCCGCACAGGGCACCGGTGAACTGATCGCCTGCCGGGTGCTCCAGGGCGTCGGCGCCGGCGGTCTCACCGCCCTGGCCCAGGTGATCATGGCGACGATGATCGCGCCGCGCGAGCGGGGCCGCTACAGCGGCTACCTCGGCGCCGTGATGGCCGTCGGCACCATCGGCGGCCCGCTCATCGGCGGCGTGATCGTGGACACCTCGTGGCTCGGCTGGCGCTGGTGCTTCTACGTCGGCGTGCCGTTCGCCATCGCCGCGCTGGTCATGCTCCAGAAGACCCTGCACCTGCCGGTCGTCAAGCGGAAGGCGCAGATCGACTGGTGGGGCGCCACCCTGATCACCGCGGCCGTCTCGCTGCTGCTGATCTGGGTCTCCCTCGCCGGCGACCAGTTCGCCTGGGCGTCCTGGCAGACCGCCGCGATGGTGCTCGGCGCCCTGGTCCTCGGCGCGCTGGCCGTCCGGGTGGAGACCCGGGCCGCCGAGCCGATGATCCCGCCGCGGCTGTTCCGCAACCGCACCATCACCCTCGCCGTCGTCGCCAGCATCGCGGTCGGCGTGGGCATGTTCGGCGCGTCGATCTTCCTCGGCCAGTACTTCCAGATCAGCCGGGGCGAGTCTCCGACCATGTCCGGTCTGATGACCCTGCCGATGATCCTCGGCCTGCTGGTCGCCTCGACCGTGGGCGGACGGATCATCACCAGGACCGGCCGCTGGAAGCGTTCCTGGTGATCGGCTCGGCGCTGCTCACCATCGGTTTCGCGCTCATGGGCACGCTGCGCGCGGACACCAGCTTCACCCTGCTCAGCGTCTACATGGTGCTGATCGGCGTCGGCCTGGGCCTGACCATGCAGAACCTCGTCCTCGCCGTGCAGAACACCGTCGGCCCGCACGAGCTCGGTGCGGCCAGCTCGGTGGTGGCGTTCTTCCGCAGCCTCGGCGGCGCGATCGGCGTCTCCGCCCTCGGCGCGGTCCTCGCCCACAAGGTCAAGGACTACACCGCCGACGGGCTGGCCCAGCTCGGCATTCCCGCGTCCAGCTCCGGCAGCGGCGGCACCCTGCCCGACGTGCACACCCTGCCCGGCCCGCTGCGGGCGGTGATCGAGAACGCGTACGGCCACGGCGCCGGTGACATCTTCCTGGCCGCCGCGCCCTTCGCGCTGATCGCCCTGATCGCGGTGAGCTTCATCAAGGAGGTGCCACTGCGGCAGCACAACGGCAACCCGGTCTCCGACGAGGTCGAGCGGGAATCGACCCTCGCCGCCGGTGGCGGAGCAGCCGTAATCCGTACCGGCGAGCAGAGGTGAGGTAGAGCCATGAGCGTGGGAGCACCGGACCGCGAGGAGTACGGCCCCCGGACCCGCCCGCTGCCCTTCGAGCGCGGCACCGACGGCCCGCGGGTGATCATGGTGGGCGTCGACGGCACCCGTACCTCCGAGCGGGCCGGCTCCTACGCCGCCGGGCTGGCCCGCCGGCAGGGCGCCGCCCTGGTGGTGGTCTTCGTCAGCTCGGCGAGCGGGCTCACCTCCCTGGTGCCCGGCATGGACGCGGGCGCGGTCCAGCGCACCCACGACGAGTTGGCCGACGAGCTGCGGCGGGAATGCCGACGTGGGGCCGAGCAGTGGGGCATTCCGCTGACCTTCCTGTGCCGGCGCGGCGACGCGTACGGCGAGCTGTGCGCGGCCGCCGACGAGTTCCAGGCCGACATGGTGGTGGTGGGCACGTCCGAGCAGGCCGGTCACCGGCTGGTCGGCTCGGTCGCCGCCCGCCTGGTCCGCACCGGCCGCTGGCCGGTCGTCGTGGTGCCCTGAAACCCACTCGCGGCTGTCGGACCCTGTGGCGAGGATGACCGGATGACCTGGAGAGCACCGGAGATCACCCGAACCCTCGAACCGTACGTCGGCGACGAGCGCACCATGCTCGAGGGCTGGCTCGACTACCACCGGCAGACGCTGCTGCTCAAGTGCGCCGGCCTGACCGCCGACCAGCTGAAGACGCCGACCGTGCAGCCGTCCGGGCTGACCCTGCTCGGGCTGGTGCGGCATCTGGCCGACGTGGAGCGCTGGTGGTTCCGCATCCGGGCCGCCGGTGAGGACATCCCCGGGCTCTACGACGGCGAGGAGGACCCGGACGCCGACCTCAACGCCGTCGCCGGAGCCGACGCGGAGGCCACCTTCGCCACCTACGCCGCCGAGGTGGAGGCCGCCCACAAGGCCGTCGCCGACCTGCCGCTGGACCAGACCTTCCAGCGGCCCCGCCGGGACGGCACAGCCGACGAGATGAGCGTCCGCTGGGCCTACATCCACCTGATCGAGGAGTACGCCCGGCACAACGGGCACGCCGACCTGATCCGCGAGCGCATCGACGGCGTCACCGGCGAGTGACGGCTGAGCCACCCCTGGTCGGTTCAGTAGTCCAGGGCCGCCCGCAGGTAGCGCAGGTCGCCGTGCCCGCCCCAGCGGTGCGCCGACAGCCCCGCGGAGCGGGCGCCCCGCACGGCCCAGTCCTCGTCGTCGACGAAGAGCACCCGGGCCGGCGGGGTGGCCAGCGCCTGGCAGGCGGCCTGGAAGTACTCCGGGGCCGGCTTGTGCACCCCGAGCGCCGACGAGTTCACCACCACGTCCAGCTCGCCGACCAGCCCGAGCGCGGCCAGGTCGGCGTCGAGCAGGTCGGTGGCGTTGGTGGCCAGGCCGACCCTGATCCCGGCGGCGCGTACCTCCCGGACGAAGTCGAGCACCTCGGTGTCCACCTCGCCCCGGTACCGCTGCCACTGCTCCACCGCCGCCCGGGCCCGGTCCGGACCGCCCGCCGGCTCGGCCAGGGCGTCAGCCACGCTGCTCACCCAGTCGGCGTGGGTGACCTGGCCGGTGAGCACCGGCTGGAGCCGGCCCCACTGCATGGCGATCTCGGTGAGCACCCCGTCGGCGAGGCCGTACTCCCGCTCCACCCCGGCGGCGACCGCCGGGTCGAACCGGCGCAGTACGCCGTCCAGATCCAGCAGGAGCGCCGTCGCGCGTTCCCGAGCCACTACCCGTTCTCCTCGCCGCGGCTGTGCCGCTGGTCGTCCTCGTCGGCCCGGTTGAGCCGTTGGCTGATCACCTGGGTGACCCCGCTGCGCATGGTCACTCCGTAGAGCGCGTCGGCGATTTCCATCGTCCGCTTCTGGTGCGTGATGACGATCAACTGGCTCTTCTCCCGCAACTGTGCCAGCAACGTGATCAGCCGGCCCAGGTTCACGTCGTCCAGGGCCGCCTCCACCTCGTCCATGATGTAGAACGGGCTCGGTCGGGCGCGGAAGATCGCCACCAACATGGCCACCGCCGTCAGTGACCGCTCTCCGCCGGAGAGCAGGGAGAGCCGCTTGATCTTTTTGCCCGGCGGTCGGGCCTCCACCTCGACGCCGGTGGTGAGCAGGTCCTCCGGGTCGGTGAGGATCAGCCGACCCTCGCCGCCGGGGAAGAGCACGGTGAACACCTGCTCGAACTCCCGGGCGGTGTCCTCGAACGCGCTCGCGAAGACCTCCAGGATCCGCTCGTCGACGTCCTTGACCACGGTGAGCAGGTCCCGCCGGGTGGCCTTGAGGTCCTCCAACTGCTCGGAGAGGAACTTGTAGCGCTCCTCCAGCGCGGCGAACTCCTCCAGCGCGAGCGGATTGACCTTGCCAAGCAGGGCCAGTTCGCGTTCCGCCTTGGCGGCCCGCTTCTCCTGCACCGGCCGCTCGTAGCGGACCGGCTCGGGCACCGGCAGCCCGTCGCGCTCGGCCGTTGCGACGTCGGCCTGGGTGGGCGGGACCGGCTGATCGGGGCCGTACTCGGCGACCAGCGTCTCCACGTCCAGCCCGAAGTCCTCGGCGGCCTTCGCCTCCAACTGCTCGATGCGCAGTCGCTGCTCGGCGCGGGCCACCTCGTCGCGGTGCACCTGACTGGTCAGCCGCTCCAGCTCCGCGCCCAGTCGCTTGGCCGCCCCGCGTACCTCCTGAAGTTCGGCCTCGCGCGCGGCGCGTTCCCGGGCGACCGCGTCGCGGTGTTCCTCGGCTGCGGCGATCGACGTGGTGAGCCGGGTGAGCGCCTCCCGCGCGCCGCCCGCGACGGCCCGGGCGATGCCCG
>NZ_JAEVHM010000116.1 GCF_016802865.1 Micromonospora parastrephiae
ACCGGCACCGGAAAAGCCGTGGGGCGCCGCCGCCGGGGCGGCGCCGGGGGTCGGCGACCGGGTTGCCCCACTGGCCGGTGTTGGGCGGGGCGACCCAGCCGGTACGGGGGGTCGGGACGGCCCGGGACGGATCGGTGTCGCCGGTCGGGGCACCGGACCAGGTCGGCGCGGCGGCGGGCTGGGGCTCGATGCGCGGTGGCAGTGGCCCCGGCCGCTCGGCGGTTGGCCCACCCACGCCGTCAGGGTCGGCGCCCGCCGGTCGTCCGTCCCCCGAACCGAAGCCAGCCGTCATGATCGTCTTGCCTTTCCGTGGTCTCCCCGTGCCGCCATCGACCCGCGTGTCACGCCTTTCGGGTCGGCGGCTCGATGGACCGTACCTGCGCGAACGGGCTTTGTCTCCCCCGATGTCCGGCATCCGCAGGGACACCTTGTGGACACCTGAACAACACACGCCGGACCGGCTGCACCCGCCAGATCATCGCGCGCACTAGGGTTGACAGGTGACCGACGAACCACCCCTGCGCCGTCGGCCCGCCGAAGACCTTCCGGGAAACGCCCCCCAGCACCCGCCGTCGGCCCAGCCGCAGCCGGCGGGCGCGGGAGCCGACCCGACCGCCGGTGGGCCCGTTCCGCTGATCGCCCCGCGTGACGGCACCCCCGAGCCGGTGGCCGCGCCGGCCGAGCTTGCCGAGGTCGTGGCCCGCTTCGCGGCCGGCACCGGCCCGGTCGCCCTGGACGCCGAGCGAGCTTCGGGGTACCGCTACAGCCAGCGTGCATACCTGGTCCAGCTCCGTCGGGCCGGCGCGGGCACGGCGCTGATCGATCCGCTGCCGCTGCCCGACCTCAGCGCGCTGGACGCGGTGATCGGCGAGGCCGAGTGGGTGCTGCACGCGGCCAGTCAGGATCTGCCCTGCCTCGCCGAGGTGGGGTTGCGCCCGCGCCGTCTGTTCGACACGGAACTGGCCGCTCGGCTGGCTGGATTCGAGCGGGTCGGCCTGGCCGCGCTGACCGAGCAGCTGCTCGGATTCACCCTGGAGAAGCACCACTCGGCGGCCGACTGGTCGAGCCGGCCACTGCCCGAGTCGTGGTTGACCTACGCGGCGCTCGACGTGGAGCTGCTCACCGACCTGCGCGACGCGCTCGCCGCCGAGTTGGCCCGGCAGGGCAAGGCGGCGTGGGCCGCGGAGGAGTTCGCCGCGCTGGTCCGTACCGGAGCCCGTCCGCCCCGGGTCCGCGCGGAGCCGTGGCGGCGCACCTCGGGCATCCACCGGGTACGCGGAGCGCGGGCCCAGGCCCGGGTGCGTTCGATGTGGTACGCCCGGGACCAGATCGCGGCCCGGCGGGACTCGGCGCCCGGTCGGGTGCTGCCCGACTCGGCGATCATCGCTGCCGCCGAGTTGGACCCGAAGGACGAGAAGACGCTGCTGACGCTGCCCGGTTTCGGCGGCCGGTCGGTGCGCCGCCTGGCGCGTACCTGGCTGGCCGCGCTCGACGACGCCCGGCAACTGCCGGACGACGCGCTTCCGGTCACCCCGGCGGTGGAGGGTCCGCCTCCGCCGCACCGGTGGGCCGAGCGGGATCCGGTGGCGGCCGGGCGGCTCGCCCGCTGCCGGGAGGTGGTGGTGCGCATCGCCGCGGAGCACAACCTGCCTCCGGAGAATCTGATCACCCCGGATTCGGTTCGACGGCTCGCGTGGACCCCGCCGGAGGAGCTCGGCGAGGAGGCGGTGGCGGAGACGCTGCGCGGTTTCAACGCCCGCGAGTGGCAGATCGGCCTCCTCGTCCCCGACCTGACCGAGGCGCTCTCCCCGGTTCAGCCCACCCAGGGGTAGCGCGGCGGCCGGGTGTGGGGTGGGCCACAGCGGGGGGTCGGGACGCGGTTGGTTACTGGCGAGTAGCATCCGGGGGGAACCTGCCGTGGTCGATTAGGAGGCTCTTGTGCCCCGTGAAGTTCGGGATGTCGTCTTCGTCGACGGCGTCCGTACCCCGTTCGGCAAGGCGGGTGGCATGTACGCCAACACCCGCGCCGACGACCTGGTGATCCGCTGCATCCGTGAGCTGCTGCGCCGCAACCCGCAGCTGCCCCCGGAGCGGGTCGAGGAGGTCGCCGTCGCGGCCACCACCCAGATCGGCGACCAGGGCCTCACCATCGGCCGCACCGCCGCGCTGCTCTCCGGCCTGCCCAAGACCGTTCCCGGCTTCGCCATCGACCGGATGTGCGCCGGCGCGATGACCGCGGTGACCACCGTGGCCAGCGGCATCGCCATGGGCGCGTACGACGTCGCCATCGCCGGCGGTGTCGAGCACATGGGCCGCCACCCGATGGGTGAGGGCGTCGACCCCAACCCGCGCATCATCGCGGAGAAGCTGGTCGACCCGTCCGCGCTGGTCATGGGCGCCACCGCGGAGAACCTGCACGACCTGGTCCCGCACATCACCAAGGAGCGCACCGACGCGTTCGCGCTCGCCTCGCAGCAGAAGACCGCCAAGGCGTACGCCAACGGCAAGCTCCAGGACGACCTGGTGCCGATGTCCATCCGCGACGCCGAGGGCGCCTGGGGTTTGGCCACTGTGGACGAGGCCCCGCGGGACACCTCGCTGGAGAAGCTCGCCACCCTGAAGACCCCGTTCCGCCCGCACGGCAAGGTCACCGCGGGCAACGCGGCCGGCCTGAACGACGGCGCGACGGCCAGCCTGCTCGCCGACGAGGCCACCGCCCGCGAGCTGGGTCTGCCGGTCGCCATGCGGCTGGTGTCGTTCGGTTTCGTCGGGGTGGAGCCGGAGGTGATGGGCGTCGGTCCGATCCCGTCGACGGAGAAGGCGCTGCGCCTCGCCGGGCTCAGCATCGACGACATCGGCCTGTTCGAGCTGAACGAGGCGTTCGCCGTGCAGGTGCTCGCCTTCCTCGACCACTTCGGCATCGCCGACGACGACCCGCGGGTCAACCCGTGGGGCGGTGCGATCGCCATCGGTCACCCCCTGGCGTCGTCCGGCGTGCGTCTGATGACGCAGCTGGCCCGCCAGTTCGCCGAGCACCCCGAGGTCCGCTACGGCGTCACCGCGATGTGCATCGGCATCGGCATGGGCGGCACCGTGATCTGGGAGAACCCGCACTGGACGGAGGGCAACAAGTGAGCGCGCTCGCCGCACCGAACGAGGTCGTCACCAAGGCGCTGCTGCGCCAGGTGAACGTGCCGGGGCTGGACCGGCCCGCCGCCCTCATCACGCTTGACAACGGCTTCGACCACACCAAGCCGAACACGTTCGGCCCGGCCGGTCTGACCAGCCTGGACGAGGCGATCACCGCGGCGCTGGCCGCCGACCCGGCGTTCATCGCGGTCACCGGCAAGCCGTACATCTTCTGCGTGGGCGCGGACATCGTCGGCCTGCCGCAGCTCGCCGACCGCGCGCAGGCCCTCGAGATCGGCCGGCTCGGCCACCGGGTGTTCGCCCGGCTCAGGGACAGCACCGTGCCCACGTTCGCGTTCGTCAACGGCGCGGCGATGGGCGGCGGCCTGGAGCTGGCACTGCACTGCCATTACCGGACGCTCTCCGGTGGGGCGACGGCGCTCGCGCTGCCCGAGGTCTCCCTCGGTCTGGTGCCCGGTTGGGGCGGCACCCAGCTGCTGCCGAACCTGATCGGCATCCCCGCCGCCACCCAGGTGATCATCCAGAACCCGCTGATGCAGAACAAGATGCTCAAGCCGAAGCAGGCCGCCGAGCTGGGCATCGCGGACGTGCTGCTGGAGCCGGCCGACTTCCTGGAGCGGTCGCTGGAGTGGGCCGCCGGTGTGGTGCGCGGTCAGGTCACCGTGACCCGGCCCGAGGTCGACAAGGACATGTGGGCGGGCGTGCTCTACTTCGCCCGCGAGACGCTGAACCAGCGGCTGCACGGCGCCGTGCCGGCCGCGTACAAGGCCCTCGACCTGCTGGAGACGGCGAAGGACGGCGACTTCGCCGCCGGCACCGCCGCCGAGGACGAGGCCCTCGCGGACCTGGTCTTCTCCGAGGAGCTGCGCAGCGGCCTGTACGCGTTCGACCTGGTGCAGCGGCGGGCCAAGCGGCCTGCCGGCGCACCCGACAAGGGCCTGGCCCGCACGATCACCAAGGTCGGCATCGTCGGCGCCGGCCTGATGGCCGGCCAGTTGGCGCTGCTGTTCGCCCGTCGCCTCCAGGTGCCGGTGGTGATGACCGACCTCGACCAGTCCCGGGTGGACAAGGGCGTCGGCTACGTGCACACCCAGATCGAGAAGGCCGTCACCAAGGGCCGGATGGACAAGAACACCGCCGCCAAGCTGTACGGCCTGGTCAGCGGCACGGTCGACAAGGGCTCCTTCGCCGACGCCGACTTCGTCATCGAGGCGGTTTTCGAGGACCTGGGCGTCAAGAAGCAGGTCTGGGCCGAGCTGGAGAAGATCGTCTCCTCGGAGGCGGTGCTCGCCACCAACACCAGCTCGCTCTCGATCACCGAGATGGCCGCGGAGCTGGAGCACCCGGAGCGGGTGGTCGGCTTCCACTTCTTCAACCCGGTGGCGGTACTGCCGCTGCTGGAGATCGTCCGGGGTGAGCGCACCGACGACGCCACCCTGGCCACCGCCTTCGCCGTGGGCAAGCAGCTCAAGAAGTCCTCGGTGCTGGTCAAGGACGCTCCGGCGTTCGTGGTGAACCGGCTGCTCACGCGCTTTCTGGGCACCGTCTTCGCGGCCGTCGACGCCGGCACTCCGCTGGACGTGGCGAACAGCGCACTGGACCCGCTGGGCCTGCCGATGCGCCCGCTCGCCCTGCTCCAGCTGGTCGGCCCGGCCGTGGCCTACCACGTGGGCGGCACGCTGCACGCGGCGTACCCGGACCGGTTCGGTGTCAGCGAGAACCTCAGGCGGATCGCCGACTCGGGCCAGCCGATCGTGGTCGATGACCAGGTCAACGCCGAGGTCGCCAAGCTGCTCGTGGTCGGGGATGAGCCGCTGACCGCCGAGCAGGTACGCCAGAACGCGCTCGACGCGCTCGCGCAGGAGATCCGGCTGATGCTGGACGAGGGCGTGGTCGCCGAGGCGCAGGACATCGACCTGTGCATGATCCTCGGCGCCGGTTGGCCGTTCCACCTGGGCGGCGTCACGCCGTACCTGGACCGGACCGGCACCAGCGAGCGGGCCACCGGCCGGCGGTTCCTGCCGCGCGGGGCGGCGAGCCTGCCCGCCTGACCGGTCACAGCTCCACCGTCGCGGTGGTCGGACCGTCCCTCGTGGACGGACCGGCCACCGCGTTCGCTTCTGGCGCTGCGCTGACCTGCGCGCGGGGCGACGCGGTGCTCGGCACCGAGTTAAGATCACCCGCTTTGCCACCCGAATTTGGAGCTGACTGATGTCCCAGCCGCCGGCCACCCCCTACGGCCCGCCGCACGATTCCCCTCCCCCGCCGCAGCAGCCGGGCCAGCCGGCGGTGCCACCGCAGCAGGGCTTCCCGGTCCCGCAGCCGGGCCAGCAGTACGGCGACCCGAGCCTGCACGGCGGTCCGCCGCCGGCGAAGAAGTCGAAGGTCGGCAAGATCATCCTGATCGTGCTGGCCGTGGTGCTGGTGCTCTGCCTCGGCGGCGCGGCAATCACCTGGTTCGCGGTCAAGGACGAGGTGGGCGACGTCGTCGACGCCACCAAGACGCGGGTGGTCGCGCCGGCCACCCTCGCCGGCCGGGCGAAGAACACCGACCCGCAGTTGCAGGCCGCCGCCGACGCATGGTCGCCGAGATGAAGTCGACGGTGCAGGGCGAGACCAGCACCGTCGGCGCGTTCTACGGCGACCCTGCCAAGCAGGACCTCATCATGATCGCCGCCGTGTCCGGGCTGGTTCCCGATCCGAAGAAGGAGATGGAGGACTCGGTGACCGCGCTGTCCAGCGAGCTGAGCCTGACCAACATGGCGACGGTCGAGCCCGGTCCGCTCGGCGGTGACGTGCGCTGCGGCGACGGCAAGGCCGAGAGCGTGCCGCTCGGTGTCTGCGTGTGGACCGACCGGGGCAGCGAGGGTGTCGTGGTCATGTACTTCAAGTCCGCCGAGCAGGCGAAGGCCGAGTTCGCCACGATTCGGGGCCAGGTCGAGCAGCGCTCCTGACCGGTACGTGACCGGGGCCCCGACCACCTGAGGGTGGCCGGGGCCCCGTGCCGTACGCCGACAGCTACGAGGCCGACGTGGCCGCCCGCTCACCGGCGCTGCGCACCACGCAGAACTCGTTGCCCTCCGGGTCGGCGAGCACCGCCCAGCCGGTCCCGTCGGCGTGCCGTCGGTCGGCGACCATCGCGGCCCCGAGGCCGAGCACCCGCTCGATCTCCTCGTCCCGGGTGCGGTCGACCGGCTCCAAGCAGATGTGCAGCCGGTTCTTGGTCACCTTGTCTTCCGGCACCTCTTGAAAGAACAGGTTCGGGGTGGTCTCGTCCTGCGGCAGCAGGGCCGCCTCCGGGTCACCCGGGGCGTCCTCCGAGTGCCGGGCGTACCCGAGCACCGCCGACCAGAAGCCGGCCTGGGCGTAGGTGTCGTGACAGTCGAAACTGATGTTGCGGATCCGTGGATACACGGGTGTTCCCTCCGTGCTGGATGGGGACGCTCCGCCTCCCGGGGGTCAGCCGAGAGAAACCCGGGGCGCGGAGCCGGTGTTGGTGGACATCGACGCACCCCCCCTTCAAACTCACGCTGACCGTGTGATCTTGCCATCGGCTGAGGAACGCCCGCAACCCCGTTCAGCCGGTCGCGGGCACCGGGCCGGGCACCGCCGGGGCGTCCGCCGACGGCAGGGTGACGGTCACCTCCAGACCACCGCCGGGCTGCGCGATCACCCGTACCGTGCCGCCGTGCGCGTCGCAGACCGCCCGGACGATGGACAGCCCCAGGCCGGAGCCGCGGGCGCCGGTGCGTTCCCGTCCGCCACGCCGGAACGGCTCGAACAGCCCCGGCACGTCGGCCTGGTCCACCTCGAAGCCGGTGTTGCCGACCACCAGCCACGAGCGGTCGCCGTCGGTGCCGGTACGCACCCAGAGCCGACCGTGCAGATGGTTGTAGCGGACCGCGTTCTCGATGAGGTTGCCGGCGAGCCGGTCGAGCAGCCCCGGATCGCCGACCACCGGCGCGGACTCCAACGACGTCTGCACCCGCAGGCCGATCCGGTCCACCTCGCGGCGCATCGCCGACAGCGCGTTGGCGGTGCCGGCGGCCAGATCGCACTCGGTCCGCCGGCCGAGCCGCCGCCCGGCCTGCGCCTCGCTACGAGCCAGCACCAGCAGCGCGTCCACCAGGCCGTTGGCCCGCTCCGAGGCGTCGCGGACCACGGTGGCCATCCGGCGGTACTCGGACGCGTCCGCGTCGTCGTCGCTGAGCGTCACGTCGATCTCGGTCCGCATGACGGCGAGCGGGGTACGCAGCTCGTGCGAGGCGTTCGCCACGAAGCGTTTCTGCGCCTCGAACGCGGACGCGATCCGGTCCAGCATCGCGTCGAACGTCTTGGCCAGCTCGGCCACCTCGTCGTCGGCGCCCGAGTAGCCGATCCGCTGGTCCAGAGTCGCCTCGCCGAGCCGTTGCGCGGTGGCGGTGACCTGGTGCAGCGGGCGCAGCGCCCGGCCAGCCACCGCGTACGCTCCGGCCACCCCGACCACGCTGATCGCCAGGAGCGCGACCAGTCCCTTGGCCAGCAGCTCCCCGGAGGCGGCGTCGACCAGCTGCCGCTGCCACTGGGCGGCATCCAGCGACCGGCCGTCGGAGAGCACCACCGTCGTACCGGGCAGCAGCTCGTCGGTGGGTCGCAGCGCGTCGCGGACCAGCAGCCAGGCCAACAGCACCAGGATCGCTCCCGCGCCGATCAGCAGCACGCCGTTGAGCAGGGTCAACCGCAGCCGCAGCGTGGGCCGCAGTCGCGTCCGCCCGGTCATGACACCACCTCGGCGGTGCGGTAACCCGCGCCGACCACCGTCTCGATCAGCGGCGGGTCACCCAGCTTCCGGCGCAGCGTCATCACGGTGACCCGGACGATGGTGGTGAACGGGTCGGTGTTGGCATCCCACACGCGTTCCAGCAGCTCCTCGCTGGAGACCACCGCACCACGCGCCTTGAGCAGTTCGCTGAGCACCCCGAACTCCTTGTTCGTGAGGTCGACGGGCACGCCGGCGCGGGTGGCCACCCGGCGGGCCGGGTCGAGCACCAGGTCGGCCAGTTCGAGCACCGGCGGCGCCGCCGGGGTGGCCCGCCGGCCCAGCGCCTGCACCCGGGCGACCAGTTCGTCGAAGGCGAACGGCTTGGGCAGGTAGTCGTCCGCGCCGAGCTGCAACCCCTCGACCCGGTCGGCGACCGTGCCGCTCGCGGTGAGCATCAGCACCCGGGTCAGCGCGCCCGAGGCGGCCAGGTCGGCGCAGATCTGGTCGCCGTGCACGCCCGGCAGGTCGCGGTCGAGCACCACCACGTCGTACCGGGTGACGAACGCCGCCTCGTGACCGGCGTCGCCGTCGTACGCCACGTCGACCGCCATCCCCCGCTTGCGCAACCCGCGCGCGATCGCGTCGGCGAGGTTGCGCTCGTCCTCCACCACCAGTACCCGCATCCCGGCCTCCTCGCTGCTGACCACCGACAACCTAGTGCCGGCCGGCAACCATCGTCCCTCGCCGTCCACTCCGGTCGGCGTTGCGGACCTGCGCGGCGTACGCGATGCTGCCGGCACCGAACGACGGACGGACCTGCCATGACCATCGCGGCACCACCCACCCGGCGGGACATCGCCTACCGGGGCTTCCACCTTCCGGCGGACTCGACGGCCGGCACCGTCGACGGCCTGCACGCCACCGATCGCGGGCTGGCCCTCGACGACGCCGACCAGCGGGGCAGGTGGACGACCCCGCCGGTGCGGGTCGGCTTCGGAGTCGGCGAGGTGGTGCCGTCGTGGACCGCCGAGACGCCGAACGGCTGTTGGATCGAGGTCGAGCTGCGCGGCTGGCACGGCGACGCGCCGAGCACCGACTGGTACCTGCTGGCCCGCTGGGCGGCCGACGACAGTGCGGTACGACGCGCCTCGGTGCCCGGGCAGCACGACGGTGACGCCCGGGTGAACACCGACACGCTGCTCGTGACGGGCGCGACGGTCACCGGCTGGCAGGCGCGCGTGACCCTGTGCCGACCGGCCGACAGCCCGACCGGCCCGGTGCTGCGCAGCATCGGCGCGGTCGCCGCCGGGCCCACACCGACCCACCAGGGGTACGAGCAGGAGCCCGCCGTGGCCGCCGCCCGAGGGAGGGTGCTGGACGTTCCCCGCTACTCACAACGGCTGCACGCCGGACAGCACCCGCAGTGGGGTGGTGGCGGTGACTCCTGGTGCAGCCCGACCTGCATCTCGATGGTGCTCGCCTACTGGGGTGCCGATCCGCCGCCCGAGCGGTACGCCTGGGTGGAGCCGCCCGGTCCACGGCCGGTGGTGGTGCACGCCGCCCGACACTGCTACGACCACGCCTACGCCGGTGCCGGCAACTGGCCGTTCAACACCGCGTACGCCGGTCTGCACGGGGTGGACGCCTTCGTCACCCGGCTACGGTCGCTGGTCGAAGCGGAGGCTTTCGTCGCCGCCGGCATCCCCCTGATCGTCTCCGCGGCGTTCCGGGCCGACGAGGTGCCGGGGCTCGCCTACGACAGCAGAGGGCACCTCATGGTGCTGGTCGGCTTCACCGCCGACGGCGACCCGGTGCTCAACGACCCGTACGCGCCGGACGACGACTCGGTGCGCCGAACCGTGCCCCGGCAGCGGTTCGAGGCGGCCTGGCAGCGTGGCAGCGGCGGCATGGCGTACGTGCTGCGGCCCTCGTCGGTGCCGCTGCCCCTGCCGCCCGCACAGGCCAACTGGTGATCAGTCGGGCATCAGGAACAGCCGGTACGAGCCGTCCACCCGCTGGCAGAGCAGCCGGCCCACGCTTGCCTGGCAGTTCCCGGCGGCGTCCGGCAGCACGTCGAGCATGCGTGCCTCCCCGGTGCGGGCATCCAGCCGCGCCACGAGCAGCCCACCGTCCGGGTGCCGGCGCACGCCGACCAGCGGGCTGCCGAAGCCGGACTGGGCCAGCTCCCAGCGGCCCAGCTCGGCCAACTCCCGACCGGTCAGCGGATCGAGCACGACCAGCTGCTCCAGGGCGGAGCCGGAGCTGTTCGCCCTGCTGGCCATCAGCCGGTCGCCGTACCGGAAGACCCACCTCCAGCGGTCGCTCCGCCACCGCATCTGGCCGGTCGCCAGGTCGAGCGCCCGCAGCCCGTTGAACCGGGTCTGCAGGCACAGGACCGGGCCGCAGTCCTGTACGAAGTCGATCCGGCCGGCTGTACCGCTCCAGCGCCGGTCCAGTCGGTCCAGCCCGTACACGGTGATCGTGGCTGGCGCCTCGCCGATGACCAGAACCAGGTGGTTCACCACCTGGACCAACCCGAGCGGCCCGCCGCCGGGTGGGCGCAGGTCGCCGCGGGCCAGTACCGCACCGGTGGCCGCGTCACGGACCTCGACCGGCCCGTCCACCGGAACGACGACCATCCGGTCCACCCCGTGCCCGACCTCGTGGAACACCGTGTACCCGGTGGTGGCGCGCGACTGCCAGCGCACAGTGCCGCAGCAGGGATCGACCGCTCGCAGGCCGACCGGCTCGTCCTCGCCGCCGGACTGCAGCAACACGGTGCCGTCGGCCAGCTCGATGGGGCTGCCCGGCTGCTGCCACCGGTACGCCCCGGTCTCCCGGTCGAACGCCACGGACAGCGTCCCCTGGCCGGGCATGTTGCTTTCGTAGACCGTGACCAGCAGCATCCCCGCCACCGACGTGATCCCCCAGGACCGGCCCTCCACCGGTACCCGGGTCTGCCAGACCGCCTTGCCGCCGGGCAGCCGGAAGACGGTCATCCGCCGCTGTGTCGGCTGGGCGGGGTTCGGGTCGAGGACCACGAACAGGTCGCCGTCGAGCAGCGTGTCGGCGGCGAGCTGCGCCGGCAGCGTCACCACGTCCCGCCGGGGCGGTGCCGCGGCGGCGGCGAGGGTGGCCAGCACCAGCAGCAGGACCAGGGCGCACCGCACCGGCCGGCCGTCGGCCCGGGGTGGGCGGGGCAGCGGGTCGGGATCCGAGGTGTGCCGCAGCTCGCCGAGGTCGATGATCGACAATCGATCGTCCTTCCGTCACCCGTCGCCGCTGGCCGGCGGGGGCGTCCCGGCAAACCCGACCGTGGGCGCACCGGCCCGGCAAATGCGACGCATCCCCGCCTGTACGATGGCGCGTCGTGGCTGTGCCGGTGGTAGACCCCTCGCTGAATCCCGTAACCGACGCCGACCCGACCGAGGTCGAGCCGACACGGCGGCCTCGACGCCGACCCGCCCGCGCCGACCTCGTGGCCCTCGGAGCCTATGTGGTGCTGGGCGTGTTCGTCTGCCTCCACTACTGGGGTGACGTGACCGGCCGGGTCTCCTCGCACCTGCCCACCGACCACAGCTGGTTCGAGTGGCTGTTCGCGCACGGCGCGTACTCGGTGCGGCACCTGGAGAACCCACTGTTCACGGCCCGGCAGAACGCCCCGGACGGGGTGAACATGATGGCCAACACCTCGCTGCTCGGGGTGACCCTGCCGCTGGCACCGCTGACCATGCTGCTCGGCCCCCAGGTGATGTACGCGCTCTACCTGGGTGGGGCGTTGGCGGCCACCGCCGGCACCGCGTACTGGATGCTCTCCCGCCACCTGGTGCGCTCGCGGGCGGCGGCCTTCGTCGGCGGCGCGTTCCTCGGCTTCGCGCCGGGCATCATCCACCACGCCAACGGCCAACCCAACTTCGTGTCCAACTTCCTGCTGCCCCTGATCGTGGTGCGGGTGCTGCGGTTGGGCGAGCCGGGCCGGTGGCGGCGCAACGGGCTGGTGCTCGGGGCGCTGGTGGCGTACCAGATCTTCATCAACGAGGAGATGTTGCTGCTCACCGCGCTGGCCTGCCTCGTCATCGTGCTGGCGTACGCCGTGCAGCGGCCCGCCGCCACGCGGGCCGCCGCCGGCACGTTCGTGGCCGGGCTCGGCGTCGCCGGTGGGCTGGCGCTGCTGCTCGCCGCGTACCCGATCTGGTTCCAGTTCGACGGCCCGCAGTCCTACCGCGGTCTGCAGGGCGGCGTCTTCCACAACTGGGGTGAGGACCTGGCCGCGTTCGTCACCTTCGCCCGGGACACCTGGGCCGGTGACCCGGCGGTGGAGCAGACGATCGGGTTGACCGAGCAGAACACCTGGTTCGGTTGGCCGCTGGTGCTGCTCTCGGTGGTCGCCCTGGTGCTGCTCGTCCGCCGCTCGCTGCCCGCCCGGATCGCCGCGGTGCTGATCGTCGTCTTCACGGTCGCCTCGATCGGGCCCCGGGTGCGGTTCAACGGCGTGGAGACCGGCGTGCGCGGCCCGTGGTCGTACGTACCGGACGACCTGCCGCTGGTCGAGATGATGATGCCGACCCGCTTGACGCTGGTGGTCGCCGCCGCGGTGGGCGTACTGCTCGCGTTGACCTGGGACGCCGCGTCCCGGCAGGGGCGTGCGGTGGCCGACCGGCCCCGGGTGCCGGCCCAGCGCACCGGCGAACCGGCGGTCACGTCGCGTCGGCGGTGGCTGCGCCCGGTGGGGTACGCCGCGGTCGCCCTCGCCGTGCTGCCGCTCTTCCCCCGGCCGCTGCCCGCCCAGCAGGTGGAACCGCCGCCGCACTTCATCACCGCCGGAGGTTGGCGGCCGTACGTGCCGGCGGGCCGGACCCTGGTGCCGGTGCCGATCCCCAGCAACGTGCACGGCCTGCCCACGCTGCGCTGGAGTGCGCTGACCGGGCAGGAGTTCCCCGTCCCGGGCGGCTACTTCATCGGCCCCAACGAGCTGGGCGAAGGGGTCTTCGCGCGCCGAACCGGCCGACCAGCAGCCTCATCTACTCCACCATGGACGCCGGTAAGGTCCCGGCGCTCACCGACGAGAACCGTCGCCAGGCCGTCGAGGATCTGCGGTTCTGGCGGGCGTCGGTGGTGGTCCTCGGGTCGCACCCGCGCGAGGCGGTGCTGCGTGAGCTGATCACCGCCCTGATCGGGGCGCCGCAGCGGGTCGACGACGTCTGGGTCTGGGACGTCCGCGCCGTGGTGGGTTGATCAGCCGACCTGGTCTGTGACGTCCCACAACCACCCGCCGTCGACCGGGCGGCCCGGACCGAGCAGGTCGTCAACGGTCCGGCGGACCGGGTCGCCGTTAACCAGATAGCCGAGCACCACCACGGCGGCCCGCCAGTGCCGCAGATCCTCGACGGCCTGGCGGCGGTCGGCGTCGGTGAGCACCGGCACCACGCCGGTCTCGGCCACCCGGCGCAGTAGAACCGACGTGGGCCGGTCCGGCGCTCCCCAGCGGGCCGTCGGGTCGTCGGGGCCGCTCGGTCCGATGAAGTAGCCGCCCGGCGCCGGGAACGCGAGCCCGGTGCGGGCGGACCAGAGCATCACCGGGCTCCGCGCCGCGCCGGTGACCGGGGGTACGGCGACCACCGTCCGGCCGGGCGGCACCAGCGGACGCCACCCGCCGTCGGCGACGAACCCCGGCACCGGCGCGACCGGCACCACCCGGATCGGTGTCGGGACCAGGGGTAGCAGCGCGGCGGCCACCGCCCCGGACCACAGCAGCCGCACCGGCAGGCCCGGCGCGGCCGGCAGCCGGCGCGCCGCCCGCACCCGGTCCAGGGAGAGCGCCACCAGCAACCCCAGCACCGGTACGCAGACCAGCGCGAACCGGGCCGGCACCGCGAGGTCGAGCAACGGCAGGCCGGCGACCAGCCGGTACGGCCCCGAAATGCCGGTGGCGGTGCCGTCCACCCGCAGCTCGGTGCCGAGCGAGAGCAGCGCGAACACCAGGGCGCAGCCGGCCAACGCGCGGACCAGCGGTCGGCGCCACAGCCAGATCACGATCACCACGGCGAGCACCAGCAGCCCCGGGCCGAAGAACGAGTTCTCCTCGGTCGGGTTCGGCGAGAGCAGGCCCGGCAGCCAGTCGTCGCCGAACACGGTCTGCCGGGCCGACGCGGTGAACGACGCCGCGTCCAGTTGGAAGCCGTGCGCGGCGAAGGCCATCCCCGAGTAGTGCTGCGGGCCGCGGAACTGGAACCACAGGGGGTACGCCAGCAGCACGGCCGCCACCACGGTCGCCACCGCGAGCCGGCCGATCAGGGCCGGTGCGTGCCGGCGGGCGGCCGCCCGGTCGGCGAGCGTCCAGCCCAGCGCGAACACCCCGGCGGCGAGCGCCAGGAAGACCAGCACCTCCTCGCCGATGAAGACCTGCCAGACGACCAGCAGCCCGAGGCCCGCGCCGGGCCGCGACACCTCGGCGGGCCGCCACGCGCCGCGTTCCGCCCTGGCGGGGGCGGGCCGGAACACCAGGGCGAGGATGGCGGGCACCAGGAACTGGGCCGCCATGTGCAGGTGCGCGCCCGCCTGGGCGACCATGCCGGGGGCGAACCCGCAGATCAGCCCACCGACCGCCGCCGCGGACCGGGCGCTCACCAACCGGCGGCGCAGCAGCGCGTACCAGGCGGTCGCGGTGCCGGCGAGGCAGCTGACGACCGCCACGCAGAACGCCACCTGCGACCCGAAGAGCAGCGTGACCGGGGTCAGTGGCACACCCAGGCCGAGCACCGAGGTGTTCGCCATCAGGTTGACCCCGTCCGGCGCGTTCAACGCCGTGCTGTAGAGCGGGTTCTCCCCCTCGACGACGGCGTGCGCCGCGTGGGCCAGCATCCACTCGAAGAGGACCTGGTCGCCCGCCTGGTGGAACAGCTGCCAGGGGCGCCCCCACTGCGCGTAGGTCAGCAGGACGGCAAGACCCAGATAGCCGGCCACCACCAACGCGTCCGGGAGCCAGGTCGGCCGGGACCGCCGCGCCGCCGCCGGGGCGACCGTCGCCGGGGACGCCGTCCCGGTGGCCATCAGACCGAGCGGTCGGTCAGCGTCCGGACGTCCCACACCCACACGTCCAGCTCCTGGCGGCCGGGGCCGACCAGGTCCTCGACGGTACGGCGCAGCGGCTCGGCGTTCTGCTGGCGGACCGGCAGCACCAGGATCGCGGCCCGCCAGTGGCGCAGCTCATCGGTGAAACGGCGGCGCTGCCGGTCGTCGAGCTTCGGCGTCCGGCCGGTGGTCGCCACCTCCTCCAGCAGTTGACCCACCCCGCTGGGCCGGCCGCCGAAGCGACCCGGGTCACCGGTGTTGCCGTTGCGCGGGGCGAGGAAGTAACCGCCCGGGATCTTGAAGTCGAGGTTGGTGGCCGCGGCCCAGCGCATGCCGTGCGTGTTGCCCATGCTGGGCACCGGAATGGGCACCAGCGTCTGGTCCGGGCCCACGTACGCCCGCCAGCGGTCGGCGGTGATGAAGTCCGGCACCGGTGGGCGGGACACCATCCGCAGCGGCATCGGGGCGATCGGCAGCAACGCGAACGCCAGGCCGGCGGCGGTGAGCATCCGTACGGTGCGTCGGTCGGCCGGGCGCAGCGCCCACGCCCGCTCGACGGCGAGGGCGAGCAGCAGACCGATCACCACGCTGGTGATCAGGCCGAACCGGGTCGGCACGACCGCGTCCAGCAGCGGCAGGTGGACCAGCAACTGCCACGGACCGCTGATCAGCTCCCGGTCCCACCAGGAGACCCGTTCGCCGAGGGAGAGCACGGCGAAGAACACGCCGGTGGCCGCGAGCGCCCGGACGACCAGCTCCCGGCGCAGCCAGACCACGATGGCGATGGCGAGCAGCGACAGGCTCCAGCCGAAGAAGGCGTTCTCCTCGGAGTAGTTCGGCGCCAGGTTGATGTTGGCCCGCTGGTTGCCGCCGAGGGTGGGCGAGCCGGGCGCGAAGAAGGCCGCGATGTCGTTGCCGTAGTCCCGCACCGCGTCGCTGAGGCCGTGGTACGCCATCGGTCCGGCGAACTGCACGTACAGCGGGTACGCCAGCAGCGCCCCGGCCAGCAGCGCGCAGGCCGCCAGGCCGGCGCCCAACGGTCGCCACGCCGCCGACCAGCGGGCGGGTTCCTGGACGAGCACCGCGATCAGAAACACGCCGCATGCCAGGGCCGTGAAGAGCAGGATCTCCTCGTTGATGAACGCCTGCGCGGTGACCAGCAGGGCGAGCAGCGCACCGTCCCGCACCGGCCGGACCGACCTGGTCAGCACCAGCACCCGCCAGACGATGAACGGCAACAGGAACTGGCTGATGATGTTCGGGTGCCAACTGGCGTGCGACAGCATCGCCGGGGAGAACCCGCAGAACCAGCCGCCGACCGCCGCCGCCAGCGGGGTACGGACCAGGTGGCGGGAGAGCACGAGGTACCACGCCAGGGCGGTGCCGGCGAGACCGAGCGTCACCAGCACCACGAAGGACACCGCCGGCCCGAAGAGCAGCGTCACCGGCACCATCGGGATGCCCAGCGCCAGCACGGCCGTGTTGGCCATCAGGTTGACGCCGTCGGGGTAGTTGAACTGTTCGGTGTAGAACGGGTACTCGCCGTGCAGCACCACGCGTACCGAGTGGGCGAGGAAGAACTGCACCTGGGCCGGGTCGCCGGTGTAGAGCGAGGCCACCCGGCCGGCCGGGTCCAGCCAGATCCGGCTGGTCACCCAGAGCGCGGCGAGCAGGAACAGCCCGCCCACGGCGAGGTGCTGCCGTCGCCGTGTCCACCGACGCCACCGGTTCCTGCTCGGCGCCTCGGCGTCGGCCGACACCTCGGGGTCGACGTCCGGTGGGGTGTCGACCGGCGCCGTGGTCGGTGCGGCCGGCGCGGCGTCGACGACGCCGACGGAGGCTTCGGCCGGCGCGGTGGACGTGGCGACGCGACCGACCGGCCGGCTGGCCGGCGTGCGGTAGCTCACTGTCTCGTCGAGGCCGGCAGCCGCCTCCGGGTGCGGCGCGGACAGGGCGCGGGACTCGGCAGGCGTCACAGTCGGCGGAGTCTACCGGAGCGACGAAAAGGCACTAAATCCCCGGTGGAGTCCACTGTGGTGGGTTTGCCGGTGACCACCTGAGGTCTCGCGCCGGACATCTCGTACTATGGCGCTTTCCGACAGCGACGGCGAGGCGATCGGGGGCGGACCAGGTGACTCCAGGCCGTCGGCACGGCAGGGCACTCACCGTCCTGCTGGGCGTACTGCTGGCCGCCACGGCGTGCGGTCCGGTCGCCGACCGTAAACCACGGGACCTGCGGGTCGGGTACGACAGCCTGGACGGCTCCCTGGCGGTGTGGCCTCCCCGGGGTGACCTGGCCGGCGACGCGGCGTCGACGGCGGCGGTCACCGACGCCGTGCGCGACTGGCGTTCACCGGCCGACGACCGGGCACATCTGCCCTCGTCCGGCATCCTCTTCTCCGGCCGGGTCGACGGCGCCCCGGTGGCCCTGGTCGCCGCCGACGTGCCCGGCGAAAGCGCCTCCTGGCTGCTGCAACTCAGCCGCGAGGGCGACCGGTACGCGATCACCCGCGCCACCGAGTACACCGATCCCGGCTACCTGGTCTACTCCGACGTGCTGCCGGTGCAGACCACCGGCGGTCGGCGCTACCTGGTCTCCGCCCGGGTGCAGACGCTGCTCGGGCCACAGGGCCGGGCGCTGGCCGTCGCCGACGGCCTCAGCGCGCCGGTCGACGTGCCGGCCTGCGCGGCGGTGCCGGTGACCGCGACCCTGCGGGCCACCGAGTCGCTGCCCCGGGGTCGCGCCGCCGACCGGCTGCTCGACCTGGGCACCGGCACCGTCGACCCGCGCTATCCGCTGGTCCGCGACGAGTCCGGTGCCGGCCGACGTGCGCTCACCGGCCTGGACACCTGCGTGCTGGCCGGCGACCGGGGGCCGTTCGGCAGCATTCCCCGCCGCATCGGCGACCGGGACGCGCCGCGCTCGGTGCCGACGTCGTGGCCGATGGCGAAGCTGACCGTCCGCTCGCTCGGCGAGGTCGCTCTCGGCGGCGGCGAGGCGGCCGAGTTGCAGCAGTTGAGCTGGGACACCGACGCCGGCACGATGACCGCCGTGATCTACCGGCCGGCGGACGGGAGCGCGCCCGTGGTCTCGCCGGCCGACCGGGCCACCCCGTTGCAGACGTACCAGCTGCCGGTGCCCGGCCAGCCACTGGTGGTGCTCAGTTGGCGGGCCACCCGGGACAGCTCCCTCTCCGTCCCACCCGGAACGCCGTTGCTTGTCGAACGCCCCGGTCTGGTGGTCGTTCCCGAACCCACCCGAACCCAGACCTACAGCCTCGCCAACACCGACAAAACCCACTACCGCTCCATAACCCCCCACCCCCGCTAACCCCCA
>NZ_JAEVHM010000117.1 GCF_016802865.1 Micromonospora parastrephiae
CTCAATCTGCGCCCGCTCCGCGGACGACAACCTCTGCCCCGGCATGACTCCTCATCCTGACGAGAATCCACCCCGTTGCAACAACCACTTGAGCCCAAGCTCCCCGGACACCCCCATATCGCCGAACTGGAGTGGATCACACCTTCCGGCCCGGCGCGGATCGCGTCAACCGCGCGAGGCGGGCGTTATGTCCGATCCTGAGCGCTCCGGGCTGTGACCGGTCGCATCCGTGCGGCGGAATCGTGGCCGGCCGGGGGTCGTTACACACCCTGACGATCGCAGGACCACGGGCCGCCGGCTCGACCCCCCGCCGGGGTTGGAATGTCCCGCCCGGCCCGGTCGTTGCAGACCCCCGAACGAGATCGCAGGACCACGGCCCGCCGGCTGGACAGTCCGCCGGTTGGAATGCCCGGCCCCGCCCGGTCGTTGCAGACCCCCGAACGACCGAGGTCGCTGACCACCCCCCGAGCGACCGAGCAATCCCCGGGAATGACCCCCCGCCGGAGGTCGTTAAACCCGGTCCCGGCGCCGCGAGCCCCCGGCTTGCAGGCCGCCGATCCCTCGAAGACTTTTGTGCAGCGCCGGACGAGGTGCTCACGCCCGTGACCGCCGATCCCCTGGTTGGTGGCAGTGGGTGTTTCCTACCCCCGAAGGAGCTACCCCCATGAACACGATCATGCGTAAGAGTGTGCTGTCCGTTGCTGGTCTCGCGTTCGCCGGTGGTGTCTTCGCCGGTCCGATCGCCGCCCACGCCAACCCCGTGGAGGCCACGCCGGTCGCGGTCGCCGTGCAGAGCGCGGCGCCGAAGCCGCAGGGCGATCAGTCGCACATCACCGTCAATGACGAGCAGACCGCCAACGTCAAGGCGATCATCGCGGCGACGAAGAAGGCCGGCCTGCCCGAGCGGGCGGCGGTGATCTCGATCGCGACGAGCCTGCAGGAGTCGAAGTTGGAGAACCTGGGCCACTTGGGCGATGCCAACGACCACGACTCGTTGGGCCTGTTCCAGCAGCGCCCGTCCAGTGGTTGGGGTACGCCGGAGCAGATCACCGACCCGGAGTACGCGACGACCGCGTTCCTCAAGGGCCTCAAGCAGGTTGACGGTTGGCAGGACATGCCGCTGACCGACGCCGCGCAGACGGTGCAGGTGTCGGCCTACCCGGACGCCTACGCCCAGTGGGAGCAGCAGGCCACCGACCTCGTCACCCAGCACTGGAACAACTGACCACAGCAGCACGGCGATGGCCGGCACCCCGAACCCGGGGCGCCGGCCATCGGCATGTCCGGACCCGACCAGGCGCCAGACCGACTCCACGAGGAGCCGACAGCCTGCGGTCAGAAGAGGACCGTGGCGAGAGTGCCGATCGGCTGGAAGCCGCAGCGTTCGTAGACGCGACGTGCCGGCAGGTTGAAGTCGTTGACGTACAGGCTGACCGTGGGGGCGACCCGCAGCAGGGCGTCGCGGACGACGGCGGCCATCGCGGCGGCGGCGATTCCCCGGCCGCGCCACTCCGGCGCCACCCAGACGCCCTGGACCTGCGCTGTCCGCTTCGTCACCACCGCCAACTCGGCCTTGAACACGACCTTGCCGTCGACGAACCGGGCGTACGCCCGACCGGACCGGACCAGGTCGTTGACCCGACGACGGTAGCTGCGCCCGCCGTCCTCGATCAGCGGGGAGACGCCGACTTCCTCGGTGTACATGGCCACCGCCGCAGGGAAGAGCCGGTCGACCTCGCCGGCGCGGACCTGGCGTACCTCCGGGTCGGCCGGTACGGGTGGCAGCGTGTCGGTGGCGAGCAGCGGCTGGTTGGGGCGGATGTCGCGTGCTGGCCCCCAGGTGTCGGAGAGTCGGTCCCACAGGCCGAGGACGGCGTCGGCTCGACCGACGATGGAGGAGCAGAGCCGTTCCTCGCCGGCGAGCAGGTCGGCGAAGGCGGCCACCGCGGCTTCGGTGGCGAGGACCGGGGTCAGGTTGCCGCCGAGCCAGCAGAGTGATTCGAGGTTGCGCCGGGCTCCGTACCCCAGGATTCTGCCCTCGGCCCGCCACCATGACAGTCCACGCGCGGCGATCCGCTCGGCGACCTGCGCGCCCGCGAACGGGTCCAGGTCGAGCAGTCGCTCGACCGCGCGGCGCTCCGATTCCCCCAGTTGCCGTACCGGCACCGTCAGCACGACTACCAGCCTGCCAGATCGACCCCCTGCTCGCCGGGCGAGTGGCGAGTCCGACGGCCTCGGCAGGCAACTTGACGCCGAGCCTTGTCGGCGATGCATTGCCGATATATCGTTGATGCATCAGCGACAGTACGACGAAAGGACAAAGCCGATGAGGTTCCATCGACAGCACCACGCGATGCACGAGGCTCGGATGCGTGGATTCGGCTTCCCGCCGGTCCCGCCCGGCCACGGTCACGAGCACGGACACGGCGGCCCCTGGGGCGGCCGCGGTCGGGGCCGGGGTCGGGGCCGACGCCCCAACGTCCGGGCGGCCGTGCTGGCTCTGCTCACCGAGCGGCCGATGCACGGCTACGAGATGATCCAGGAGATCGACTCCCGCACCGGCGGTGCGTGGCGGCCGAGCCCGGGCTCGATCTACCCCACCCTCCAGCTGCTGGAGGACGAGGGTGTGATCGTCGCCAGCACGGAGGAGTCCGGCGGCGGGCGCAAGCGGTTCACGGTCACCGAGGCCGGTCAGGCGGAGGCCACCGAGGCCGCGCAGACCCCGGCGTGGGCGGACGTCGCCCAGGGCACGGTGAGCAGCTGGCACGACATCCGCGACTCCGGCGCGCAGGCGATGAACGCGCTGCGGCAGGTCATGATGAACGGCACCGACGACCAGCGTGAGCGGGCCGCCCAAGTGCTCGACGAGACGCGGCGCAAGCTGTACGCGATCCTCGCCGAATCCGAGTGACCCGCTGCGGCGGCAGCACCGGAAAACCACGAAAGCGGCCGTCTCCCCCACGGGAGACGGCCGCTTCGCGTACCGAACGGGATCAGTGCACGGTGACGGTCGGGCCGGTGACCAGCCCGCGCAGCTCCTCGGGAAGCTCGGCACCCATCTCGTCGGCGATCCGCAGCGCCTCCTCGATCAGCGTCTCCACGATCTGCCCCTCGGGCACCGTCTTCACGACCTGCCCCTTGACGAAGATCTGGCCCTTGCCGTTGCCGGAGGCGACGCCGAGGTCGGCCTCGCGGGCCTCGCCCGGCCCGTTGACGACACAGCCCATGACGGCCACCCGCAGCGGCACCGGCAGCCCTTCCAGACCGGCGGTGACCTCCTCGGCGAGCTTGTAGACGTCCACCTGGGCACGCCCGCAGGACGGGCAGGAGACGATCTCCAGACCGCGCTCGCGCAGGCCCAGCGACTCCAGGATCTGGTTGCCGACCTTGATCTCCTCGACCGGCGGGGCGGACAGCGACACCCGGATGGTGTCGCCGATCCCCTCGGCGAGCAGGGCGCCGAAGGCGACCGCCGACTTGATGGTGCCCTGGAAGGCCGGACCGGCCTCGGTGACACCCAGGTGCAGCGGGTAGTCGCACTGCTCGGCCAACTGCCGGTACGCGCGGATCATCACGACCGGATCGTTGTGCTTGACCGAGATCTTGATGTCGCGGAAGCCGTGCTCCTCGAACAGCGAGCACTCCCACAGCGCCGACTCGACGAGCGCCTCGGCGGTGGCCTTGCCGTACTTGGCGAGCAGCCGCTTGTCGAGCGAGCCCGCGTTGACGCCGATCCGGATGGGCGTACCGGCGGCGGACGCCGCTGCCGCGATCTCCTTGACCTTGTCGTCGAACTGGCGGATGTTGCCCGGGTTGACCCGGACGGCCGCGCAGCCGGCGTCGATGGCGGCGAAGACGTACTTGGGCTGGAAGTGGATGTCGGCGATCACCGGGATCTGCGACTTCTTGGCGATCGCCGGCAACGCCTCGACGTCGTCCTGGGACGGCACCGCCACCCGGACGATCTGGCAGCCGGACGCGGTCAGCTCGGCGATCTGCTGGAGGGTCGCGTTGACGTCGGAGGTGAGGGTCGTGGTCATCGACTGCACGGACACCGGCGCGCCACCACCGACCGGGACCGAACCGACCATGATCTGGCGGCTGGACCGGCGGGGAGCGAGCGGCGGGGGCGGTACGGCGGGCATACCGAGACGGACAGCGGTCACTTCAGCACTCACCTTGGGAAGAGCGTGATCGGGTTGACGACGTCCGCGGTGATGGTCAGCAGCGTGAACACGCCACCGATGAGGATCACCACGTACGTGAAGGGCATCAGCTTGAGGTAGTCGACCCGCCCGGGGTCGGCGCGGCCGATCCGCGCGTACAGCCAGGAGCGTGCCCGTTCGAACCAGGCGATGGCGATGTGGCCGCCGTCCAGCGGGAGCAGCGGCAGCAGGTTGAACACGCCGATGAAGAAGTTCAGCGAGATGAACAGCGTCACGAACAGCAGCCACGCCTTGTTGGCGAACGCCTCGCCGCCGAGCCGGCTGGCGCCGACGACGCTGATCGGGGTGTCCACGTCACGTTCGCCGCCGGTGATGGCGGTCCACAGGGCGGGCACCTTCTGCGGCAGCCGCTGCAACGCCTGGACGGTGCCGACGGCCAGTTCGCGGGTGAAGTCGGCGGTGGCGCCGAACGCGGCGACCGGCCCGTACGTCACGCGGGTCGGGGTGGTGGGCACGAGGCCGACGCCGAGTGCGGCGACGGGGGCGACGGCGCCCTTCGGGTCGTCGAGCGGCGGCCGCTGGGTCTGCGCGAGCACCGTGCTGGTCGTGCCCGGCTGCCCGTCGCGGACGTAGTCGAGCTTTGCGGTGTCGCCCGGCTTGAGCCCGCGCAGTGCGACGAGCAGTTCGCCGTAGTTGTTGATCGGCGTGCCGTTGACCGAGGTGATCCGGTCGCCGTCGCGCAACTGCGCCTGGGCGGCGGGGCTGGCGGCGTCGCCGGGGGCGCAGGCGCGGGGGGCACTGTCGGGGATCACGCAGTCGGACAGCGCGATCACCGCCGGCTCCTGACGGATCTCCGCGTCGGTGGTGGGGAAGTCCTGGTTGGGCAGGCCCAGGGAGACGGCGGCGATCCAGATGGCGATCAGCGCCAGCACGAAGTGGGTGATCGAGCCCGCGGACATGACGATCGTCCGCTTCCAGACCGGGTAGCGCCACATCGCGCGCGGCTCGTCGGCCGGGTCGACGTCGTCGTCCTGCGCGGTCATGCCGACGATCTTGCAGAAGCCGCCGAGCGGGATGCCCTTGACGCCGTACTCCGTCTCACCCCGCTTGAACGACCAGAGGGTGGGGCCGAAGCCGACGAAGTACTTGGTGACCTTCATCCCGAATGCCTTGGCGGTCACCATGTGACCGGCCTCGTGCAGGCTCACCGAGACGAGAATGGCCAGGGCGAAAAGCGCCACCCCGAGCAGGTTAGCCATCAAGCTCCTTCCACCGAACCCGCGATGATCTCCTGGGCGTGCGCGCGCGCCCACGACTCGGCCGCGAGCACGTCCTCGACGGTACCTGGTTCGGCGAAGTCCGGAGCGTCCTCCAACACCCGTTCGAGGGTGTCGACGATCCCCAGGAACGGCAGCCGACCGGCCACGAACGCCGCCACGCACTCCTCGTTCGCCGCGTTGTAGATCGCCGGGCGGCAGCGCCCGGCCTCCCCGGCGGCCTTGGCCAGCGCGACGGCCGGGAACGCCTCGTCGTCGAGCGGCGCGAACTCCCAGGTGTGCGCGGTCGTCCAGTCGACCGCGGAGGCGGCGTCGGGCACCCGGTCCGGCCAGCCGATGCCGAGCGCGATCGGCAGCCGCATGTCCGGTGGGCTGGCCTGGGCGATCGTCGACCCGTCGACGAACTCGACCATCGAGTGGATCACCGACTGGGGGTGCACCATCACGGTGATGTCGGCGTACGGCACGTCGAACAGCTCGTGCGCCTCGATCACCTCCAGCGCCTTGTTGACCATGGTCGCGGAGTTGATCGTGACGACCGGCCCCATGTTCCACGTCGGGTGCGCGAGGGCCTGCTCGGGTGTGACCTGCGTCAACTCGTCGCGCCGCCGACCCCGGAACGGGCCGCCGCTGGCCGTGACGACCAACCGGCGCACCTCACCACGCGACCCGGACCGTAGGCACTGGGCCAGCGCCGAGTGCTCCGAGTCGACCGGGACGATCTGCCCCGGCCGCGTCACCGCGGCCTTGACCAGCGGGCCGCCGGCCACGAGCGACTCCTTGTTGGCCAACGCGAGGGTACGACCACCGCGCAGAGCGGCCAGCGTGGGAGCGAGGCCCAGCGAGCCGACCACCCCGTTGAGCACGACGTCGCACGGCCACTGCGCCAACTCGGTCATCGCGTCCGGGCCAGCCACGATCTTGGGAAGCTTGAAGTCGCCGGTGGCCCAGCCGCGCCGACTCGCCTCGGCGTAGAACGCCAGTTGGAGGTCCTGCGCGGCGGACGCCTTGGCCACCCCGACCGCCTCGACGCCCAGTTCGAGGGCCTGCGCGGCGAGCAGCTCGACGTTGCCGCCGCCCGCACCCACCGCGACCACCCGGAACCGGTCCGGGTTGCGCCGGACGATGTCGATGGCCTGCGTGCCGATCGAACCGGTGGACCCGAGCAGGACGAGGTCGCGGGGGGAAGTCACCCGGCCATTCTTCCCCACCGCCGCTGTGCGCCCGCTGGGAGCCTCAAGCGTTTCCGTCCGGCTTGTCTTCGTCCAGCAACTCGGCCGGGTCGATGGAGAAGTCGAACGGCTCCCGCATCGCGAAGGTGCTCTCCGCCGCAGCGGCGGCCAGCGGCCGGTACTCCCCGTCGACCAGCTCGAACAGGGCCATGGTCGGTACCCGGTTGCGCAGGTCCACCCGAAGGAAGAACGGCATCCCGGCAGCGATCTCCCCCAACATCACCGCCTCGGCGATAGGCACCGTCGTGCGGCCGCCCCCGATCTGCGCAGCACAGCGATGTCTGGATGAAGAGATCATCGCCGGAGAGGACGTTGATCTCTGGATAGACCCAGAAACCGGCCTTCGCGCAGCGCGGTGCAGTACGTAGGGCAACTCCCGCTCGACCGACTGATGATCGATTCAGCCCGCACGGTCATCGCACACCGAGTCCGTCTGTCCGAGATGACTGCACCGCAGCCTCCTCGGTCGCACGACGGCCAGCCAGACCGCTGCTCCGACGCTGAGGACGGCCAGCAGGGACAGCAGCACCAGGGCCGGGTTGACCCAGGCGGGCACCAGATCGTAGGTGGCGTTGCATCGATCGTGGAGGGGGAACCATCGCGACGACTCACGCCAGTGCGCGGCGCGGTAGGCCGTGTCGTAGGTGACCCCGGCCTGTCGGCAGGACTCCTCCGAGCTCATGAAGGGACCCGCGAACGCCCCGAGGAACCACGTGACAGCGGTGGCGACGATCGAGAGCCCGGCCGTCGCGACGAACCAGCCCGGAGTCTTCCATCGGCCGGTGACCCGCCACCTCGACGCAGTCGCCCTCGCCGCCGGATCGGCTCGACGTGCGCCAGACTCCGTCACCCTGGCTGTCGTCGTGTAAGACACCTCGCCCCCTGGTCCGGATTCTGCCGCGAAAGATTGCATTGGGCCAGCAGCGAAACGACCATCGTGGACATCACGACAACAACTCGGGACGGTCGCTCCCGTGAGCGTTATACCTCAGAGTCATATTTATGCCTCTGAGGAATAGCGCCCGTCGAGAGGTGGCCGCCCGGACGGGAGGACCGTGGGCCTGTCGACGAATTGCCGCCGCCGACCTACGTCACCACGGAGGACGTCGTGTTCGCGCTGTGGGCGGTCACCGTGCACGCCCCCGGGCGGCCCGACGGTGAGCGTTGCCGCAGCCTCGACGAGATCGACTCGGTCTTATGGAACTCGGGGTGTCCGCAGTCCGCGGACACCCCGATTCCCTTGAAACCGTGTTGATCAAGCGGCGAGCTAGCCGCCGTTGATGACGAACTGCGAGCCCGGCTGGATGACGATGTTGCCGTCGGCCGAGTTGGTGATGGTCACGTTGGTCAGGTTGGCGTTGCCGCGCGCACCGCTCATCGCGAGGATGCCGGCGCCGTTGTTGGACTTGTCGATCCGCACGTTGGTGATGGCGACGTTCGGCATGTTGCCGCCGCCGTTCTTGAACTGGATGCCGTCGTACGTCGAGTCGATGATGTCGGTGTCGCGGATCGTGACCCCGACGATGTCCCTGGTGGCGGGGAACAGGGTGATGGCACCGAACTCCTGGTCCTCGTTCCAGAAGGCGCCACCGGTCCGGTAGAGCCCGTTGTTGGCGATCAGCGTCGTCCCCGAGAACGGCAGCGGGTCGTGGTCGGTCGCCAGCATGATGCCCGGGTAGTTCGCCGTGTCGTAGATCAGGTTGTTCTCGATCGAGTTGCCGTAGCCGCCGTAGATGGCGATACCGTTCGCCCGCCAGGGCAGCTGGATGGTGTTGTTCACGAAGTGGTTGTCGTGGGCGATGTCGACGGTGCGGTCCTTGACGTACGGGTTGGCCCAGACGGCGAGCGCGTCGTCGCCGGTGGTGCGGAACGACGAGTTGAACACCCGCGAGTTGCGCGTGCCGTTGCTGAAGTTGATGCCGTCGGCGTACGTGTCGCGGATCCGCATGCCGGTGAACTCCAGCCCGTCGGCCGGCCCCCAGAGTTCGGGGATGTTGTCGTAGTCGCGGCCCACCCAGACACCCACGTTGGCGTGTTCGATCCAGACGTTGCTGATCCGGGTGCCGGTGCCGAAGCGACCGTTCAGACCGACGCCACCCTCGGCGTTGCCGTCACCGCCACGGATCCGGCCGGAGCCGAAGATGGCGATGTCGGAGATTTGGGTGTTCTTGTCGATGTCGAAGCCGAAGTTGCCCTCGTGCGGGTGGTTGATGCCGCCCACCACGTTCTGCGGTTCGGTCAGCGTGTAGAGCTGCGAGTGCCACATGCCGGCGCCCCGGATGGTGACGTTGCTGATGCCGACCTGGTTGTGCGTACCCCGGTTCAGTGGATCGTCGGTCAGGATCTTCTGCTCCTGCCGCCACTGCCCGGCGGGGATCCAGACGCAGCCGATCACGCCGTTCTGGTCGTCGGTCACCGCCCGCTGGATGGCGGCGGTGTCGTCGAGCCCGTCGTTCGGGACGGCGCCGTACGCGGTGATCGAGGTGCAGCCGGCCGGCTGACTCGCCGCCGGTGCCACCTGCTCCAGGTCGATCATGTCGATGACGTAGAACGAGGCCGTGTCGCCGGCGTCGCGCTGCAACCTGAACCGGGTGCCGGCCGGGTACGACTGCGCCAGCAGCGCGTTCGACTCGTCGAACAGCCGCCGGGCGTCGGCCTGCGGCGTGTTGGTGAGCGCCTCCGGCCCGTCGGTGTTGCCGTAGAGCCAGCTGTGCCGCGACGACAGCGTCAACTTGCGGGAGAAGACGTCGTTGACGTAGAGGCTGATGGTCGCCTCGATGCCACCGCCACCGGGCGCGTCCGGGATGGAGTTACGCACCACGATGGAGTTGGCCTGGTTGGCCGAGGTGAACTCGACGAACTGGCCGGTGCTGGTGAGTCGTACCGACTTGCGGCCGGAGGACTCGCTGGCGAAGTTGGTGTGGCCGAAGGTGCGCAGCGGGTCGGTCTCCAGCAGCGTGCCCTGGTAGCGGCCGGCCTCCGCTTCGTACGAGACGTACGGCACGGCAGCCCCACGGCCGACCACGATCGACTGGCTGAGCGCGTTGTTGCTCTCGTTGGTCTCGGCGACCACGTTGGTCGCGTCGGCGGTGGCGGTGATGGTGGCGCCGCCGCTGGTGGCGGTCCAACTGCCGGTGACGGCCACGTTGACCGTCGCGCCGGCCGCGATCGAGGCGGTGGTGGTGTTGAGCGTGGTGCTGCCCACCACCAGCCGGGTGACCGTGGTCGCGCCGGTCGCGGTCGTGCCGCGGTTGCGCACGGCCACGGTGAACGTGACGGACGCCCCGACGGCCGGGTTCGGCGGGTTCGAGGCGATGCTGAGCACCTGGAGGTCCGGACCCGGGGCCTGTGCGACAACCAGCGGTGACGGCGCCGTGAGGCTGTTGTTGCCGTTGTTCTGCTCGACGATCGTGTTCGTCGGGTCGACCACCGCCGAGACGGCGTAGCTGCCCATCGGCCGGGTGCCGGCGTTGAACGAGACAGTGGTCGAGACGCCCGCCGCGAGCGCGCCCACCGTGGCGCTGCCGACGACGGCGCCGGCCAGGCTGAAGTTCACCGTGGTGGCGCCGGCGGCGGCCGACCCGATGTTCTGCACGACGGCCGAGAGGGTGACCGGGCTGACCTCGCTGGGCGACGCGGGCGACCAGGTCAGCGAGCTGACGACCAGGTCCGGATTGGGCGCCGGGGTGCCGCACACCTCAAGCTCGGCCACCTGACCCGACGGGGCGCCGGTGTTGCCGGTGAACCGCAACTGCACGTCCGCGGTGGTCGCGGTGACCGGGATGGTCACCACGTTGGAGCCCTGGACGAACTGGTAACTCGCCGCCGCCACCAGGCTGGTGTACGTGGACGACGCCTGGTCGCGGCCGAGGACCTGGATGGTCTGGGTACGGGTGCCCCAGGCCGGGTCCGGGTTGAGCTTGACGGTGACGCCGGAGATGGAGTGGTTCGCGCCCAGCGCCACGGTGAGGTTCTGCGGGTAGCCCGCCGCGCCCTCCCAGTAGGTGCTCAGCTGCCCGTCGTTCGCCTTGTCCGGGGTGAAGCTGAAGGTGGAGCCGCTCGCCGTCATGCTCTTGCCCTGCGCCACGTTGGTGCAGGCCGGCGGGTTGCTACCGGTCCGGGTGACGGTGTTGCTGTTGCCGGACAGGTTGCCCGCGCCGTCCCGGGCACGGACGTAGTACGACACGGTCGCGGTCGCCGGTTGGGTGTCCTGGTAGGTGAGGACGGTGCCCAGCGTCGCGATGAGGTTGCCGGCGCGGTAGACGTTGTAGCCGGCCAGCCCGCTGCCGCCGGAGTCGGTGGAGGCGCCCCAGTTCAGCGTGATCGTGCTGCCCGACGTGCTGTGCGACAGCGTCCCCGGGACGCTCGGCGCGGTGGTGTCACCACTGCCGGTACGGGTCACCGTGTTGCTGTTGCCGGAGAGGTTGCCGGCGGCGTCGCGCGCCCGGACGTGGTACGACACGGTTGCCGTGGCCGGCTGCGTGTCGTTGAAGGTGGTGACGTTCCCGACGGACTGGAGGAACGCGTTGTTGCGGTAGACGTCGTAGCCGGCGATCCCGCTGCCGCCCGCGTTGTCGGTCGACGCGACCCAGTTGAGCGTGATCGTGGTGCCCGACTGGGTGTACGAGAGGTTGCCCGGGACGCTCGGCGCGGTGGTGTCCGGGGTGGTTCCGCCGCTGCCGTACACCTCCAGCTCGGAGAGCTGCCCGGCCGGCCAGCCGCTGTTGGCGGTGACGTTGATGCGGACGTAGCGGGTGGCGGTCTGGCTGAAGTTGATCGTGACGGTGTTGCCGCTCGCCGGGTTGAAGGTGTACGTCTGCGACCCGACCAGGTCGGTGAACGACGACCCGGTGGCGCTGCCCTGCACGCTCAACGTCTGCGTACGGGTGGCCCACCCGGAGGTCGGCAGCTTCAGCACGACCTGGTTGACGGACTGCGATGAGCCGAGGTCGACCTGAACCCACTCGGGGAAGGAGTTGTTGACGCTCTCCCAGTAGCTGCCCGCGTTGCCGTCGACGACCTTCGACGAGTCGTAGACGTCGGCGTGGCCACTCTCCTGGGTGGGACGACCCTGGGCGAGGTTGGTGGCGGCCGGGGCGAAGGCGTTGCTCGACGTGGCCGTCGTCGCGGCGGGGCGGGCGGCGCCGGCCGGGTTGGCCACGGCCGTCGCGCCGGCCGTGGCGATCATCGTGGCCGCGACTGTCGCCGCCACCATCCTGAACGGATTCGTTCGTCTCATCACTGTCCTGTCGTTGGGGGACGGTCGCCGCGGGCGGCGCGACCACGGTGGGGTGTGAGTCGGTGGGGGTGTGGGTCGGCCCATGGCCGGTCGAGGTGGGGCCGCCGGTGCCGCGGGGGCAGCACCAGAGACGCAGTCCACCGGATTTTCCGAGTTCGCGCGGGAATCCTGCACGGCTTTGTCGAAATCTTGCGCGACTTTGACCAGAGATTACTGACGTGCTACGAGGGCGTCAACACTTCGACCACCGTGACTATCGATGGCCTTGCCTGCGGGGGTCCTCGCCGCACAGTCCACACACGTTCGGGGAAGCTGCTGCCCCGACTGGTCGGAAAGGCAGCAGCTTCCCCGAAGTTGCGCCGATCTCGCGCTACCGGGATGCCGGAGCGTTTACACCGACGGCGCCGCCAGGACGAACGTCTCCAGCCCCTCGCCGCCGTACCAGTCGCTGCGGCGGCCCACGTGCGTCATGCCGAGCCGCCGGCAGACCGCCATCGACGCCTCGTTGCCCGGGGTCACGACCGCGTGGATCTGCGCGGTGCCGGCCGCGAACTCCCGTGCGACGAGCGCGCGGGCCGCCTCGGTGGCGTAGCCGTGCCCCCACGAATCCGGGTGCAGGTGCCAGCCCACCTCGATGTCCCCGGTACGCCGCGTCCGGTCGCGCCCCGGCAGCGGCATCAGCAACGCCGTCCCCGCCACCAGGCTGGTGTCGCGCACCTCGATCGCCCAGGTGCCGTACCGGCCGTGGTCGGCGGCGTGCCGCTCCCGCCAGACATGCAGCCGCTCGGCGGCCTGCGCCGGATTGGTCATCGGCAACCCGGGTGACACGCCCAGGAACCGGGTGACCTCGGAGCGGCTGTACATGTCGTAGATCCGGGCCAGATCGGCCGGATCGGCGGTCCAGTCGCGCAGGATCAGGCGTTCGGTGGTGAGAACAGTCATGACCGGCGATCTTAAGGAGTGGCGGACGCGGCATCAGGGAAAGAGATCACGATGGGCAGCGGTTGGCAGCGGGCGAAGCGGATCACCAGTGCCGCGTTCCGTCCGGTGCGGGGACGGGACCTGTCGCTGCACGCCGCCGCGATCACCTTCTACGGGGCGATCGCGGTGGTACCGGTCGCCCTGCTGGCGATCTGGCTCACCTCGCTGCTCGCCGGAGCCGACCGGGTACGCCGGCTCACCTCGTACGCCGTGGAGGCGTTGCCCACCGCGATCGGCGCGCCCCGGGCGGTGGACGCGCTGGTCAACGCCGGGGTGGAGTTGACCCCGCTGCTGGCCCTGGCCTCGCTGCTGCCCGCGTCGCTGTACGGCGAGGGGCTGCGCCGGGCGTTCGTCTCGGTGGCGGCGCCCCGCACCGACGAGCACCTGGTGGGTTGGCGAGGCCGGCTGCTGCTGCTCCCCCTGCTCGCGCCGGCTCCCGCGCTGCTGCTGTCGATCCTGCTGGCGCTGCCGCTCACCACCGGCCTGGTCCGGCAGGGCGGCTGGGTCGGCGCGCTGGGTGTGGTGCTGTCGTTCCTGGCGGTGTGGCTGGTTCTCACGCCGGTGCTGGTGTGGGTGTTCCGGGTGGTCGGGCCGGCGTCGCCGGACTGGCTCTCCACCCTCGGGATCGGGTCGTTCACCGCGGCGAACCTCTCCGGATTCCTACACGGCTTCGTGCTCTTCGCCTCGCTCCCCCTCGACCTGGGGGTGCCGTTCGGTGGCTTCGACGAGATCGGCGCCGGCGTCGCCGTGCTCCTGTGGCTCTACCTGTTCCACGTGATCGTCCTGGCCGGCTACTCCGCCACCCTCGCCCTCTCCCGCTGGCGCGCCCAACGCGCCCCCCAGCCAATTTGATCAAGAGGTTTGCGTCATCCGGACGGCGTCTGCTGACGCAAACCTCTTGATCACCGCTGTCAGGGGGGTGAGGGGTGGGGTGGTGGGACTAGGCTGCGGCGGCATGAGCAGTGAGATTCCGGCCCGCGCCGACGTCGTGATCGTCGGAGCCGGGCACAACGGCCTGGTCTCCGCCGTCCTGCTGGCCCGCGCCGGACTGGACGTCCTCGTGCTCGAGGCGGCCGATGTCCTCGGCGGCGCGACCCGCACCGAGAATCCGTTCCCGAAGGTGCCGGGGCTGCGCCACTCCACCGGCTCGTACCTGCTCGGGCTGATGCCACCGGAGCTGCTCGCCACGCTCGACGTACGGATCCCGGTGCTGCGCCGCGACCCGCACTACTTCCTGCCCACGCCGGGCGGGCTCGGCTCGCCGTACCTGCTCTTCGGCAGCGACACCACGGCGACCCGGGCGCAGCTCGCCGAGTTCTTCTCCCCCGCCGACGTGGCCGCCGACGACGCCATGCAGACCGAGTTGGCGGCGCTGCGCGAGGACCTCGCCCCGGCCTGGCTGGCCGAGCCGCTGGACGTGCGCGAGACCGCCGAGCGGTACGTCCGCCCCGCGCTGCGGCAGGTCTTCGTCGACCTCGTCCAGGGTTCCGTCGCCGACTACCTGGCCCGGTTCGAGTTCCGCTCCGAGCTGCTGGTCAGCATGTACGCGGTCACCGACGGCCTGTCCGGGCTCAACGCCGGCCCGGACGACCCCGGCACCGGCCACAACTTCCTCGTGCACAACATGTGCCGGCTGCCCGGCTCGGGCGGCACCTGGATGATCGCCGAGGGCGGCATGGGCACGGTCTCGCGCACCTTCGCCGAGGCGGCCCGCGCCGCCGGGGCGACCATCCTGACCGGTACGCCGGTGAGCGCGGTGACCCTCGACGGCGGCGCGGCCAGCGGGGTCGTGCTGGCCGACGGTCGGCAGGTCGCCGCCCGGGTGGTGCTCGGCGCGTGTGACCCGTACCGGCTGATGGACCTGTTGCCCGACGGCGCGCTGCCGGCGCCGCTCGGCGAACGGATGGCGGCGGTCCGTCGCCCCGGCACCACCCTCAAGCTCAACCTGGCGCTCACCGGGCTGCCGCGGTTCTCCTGCCTGCCGGCCGACGCGCCGAGCCCGTTCGGCTCGACCATCCACCTGCTGCCCGGCTCCGCGTCGCTGGTCGGCGGGGACGCCACCTCGCCGATGACCGCGCTGCGCGCCATGTGGGCGGACGTGCGGGCCGGGCGGCTGCCGGCGGAGCCGACCATCGAGTGGTACCTGCACACCACCGTCGACCCGTCACTCTCCGACGCCGCCGGGCACCACTCGTCGGCGCTGTTCGTCCAGTCGGTCCCCTACGAGCTGGCCGGCACCACCTGGGACGCGGCGCTGCCCGGCTACGTCGACCGGCTCATCGGGATCGTCGAGCGGTACGCCCCGGGCACCGCCGACCTGATCGCCGACGCGGTGCCGCTGCCCCCGCCGGGCATCGAGGCGCACTTCGGCATCACCGGCGGGCACATCCACCACGTGGACAACACCGTGTCGTTCACCGACCGGATGCCCTACGCCACCGGCATCGACGGCGTGTACGCGGGCAGCGCCGGCTGCCACCCGGCCGGCAGCGTGATCGGCGCCGCCGGCCACAACGCCGCCCGCCGCATCCTCTCCGACCTAGCCTGACCCCGACCCCCCGCGCCGGTCGATCATGGAGTTGTGGTGCCCGTTATAGGACGCGCAGCGGTGTTTGTCACCCACCACAACTCCATGATCGACCGGGGTGTGCGGGGTTTGCGGGTTAGGACAGGGCCTCGCCTGCCGGGGCGGGGGTTTCCGCGTCGACGCGGTGGGCGCGGACCTTGTGGCCGACGCTGGTCAGGCAGCGGCCGCTGGGCAGGTCGAAGCGCCAGCCGTGCAGCTGGCAGGTGAGCTGGTCGCCCTCGACGATGCCGAAGCGGGTCAGGTCGGCCTTCAGGTGCGGGCAGCGCCGCTGCACCACCCAGTCGCCCAGGGTGATGTCCTCGGCGTCGGTGGTGCGCTCGTGCTCGTCGTACCAGCCCTCGGCGTACTGGAGCCGCTCCTCGGACAGGCACTTGAAGAACGCGTAGACGAATTCGTTGTACTGGCCGATCCGGGCCGCCGAGAACCGGCAGGACAGGAAGAGCGAGTTGACCCAGTCCACCTCGTCGATGAACAGCAGGTGCTCGATCAGCGCCCGCTCGGTACGGAACCGGTAGCGGACCTTCTCCTCGGCGTACGGGCGGACCTCCTTGCCCGGGAAGTCCACCACGATGGATTCGACGCTCTCGCCGTCGTAGCCGACCAGGTCGAAGCGGACCGGACCGCCCACCCCCTTGGCCAGGTAGATCGACTCGTCGAGCAGCGGCTCGATCCGGCGCTTCATCTCGCCGAGCACGTCCACCTCGGGGTGCCGCCAGGACGCCTTCTCCGCCTCGATGATCGGGCGCTTGCGCTCCCGCATCTCCTCCAGGTGGGCGACCTTGTTGGCGAAGAACTCGTCCACCGGCACCGGGTGGGTGGTGCTCGCGCCCTCGGTGGTGACCTCCGCGACGCTGCCCGGCAGCAGCACGATCCCGTTGGTGCCGCCGACCTTGGCGTACTCCGACAGGAAGACCGACTGGTCCGGGAAGATGTTGCCCTCGTCGCCGTGGATGTCGTTGAACTGCCACAGCGCGTCGTCGAGGAAGCACGGCGGACCGGCGATCGGGAAGACGTGGTCGGCCTTGAGGTCGTCGATGTAGCGCCACGTCCGGTCGAACTGCCGGTCGCGCTTCTGCTTGCCGAACGCGGTCTTCGCCGCCTGCGGCAGCTCGTAGACCATCGGATACCAGATCGCCCCGGAGAACTGGAGCAGGTGCGCGTGCACGTGCCCCAGCTCGGCGAACACGCTCAGGTCGGTGGGGCGGGCGTCGTTCTGGTTGAGCAGCCGCACCCCGTCGTACTCAACCCAGAGCGACGAGTCACCGATCGGGCCGTCGGTCGGGCTGGTCAGCGCCTGAATCATGATCTTCAGACCGCCGGGCAGCTCGACCACCTGCTCGTTGGGCGCCTTCAGGAACTTCGTGAAGCCCAGCGCCCGGAACTCGTCCTCCATCTCCGAGGTGGGGAACTCGGGAAGCAGGACCGTGGCGTCCTTCGAGACGAAGTCCCGCAGGTGCTTCGCGTCGAAGTGGTCCCGGTGCAGGTGGGAGACGTACAGGTAGTCGACCTGGCCCAGGCTCTCCCAGTCGAGCAGGGAATTGTCCGGGAAGGGGAACCATGAGGCGAAGTAGGCCGGATTGACCCACGGGTCGCACAGGATGCTGCCCGCGGCCGTGTCGATCCGCATACTGGCGTGCCCGGTTCCGGTCACTCGCACCGCACAGTCCCCCTCAAACAGACAATCAGGTGTACGCCAAACGCTACCGGAGGGAGTCTGACCGCCGCCCCGCGACGCCGGTAGTGCCGTCCGGCCTGGGCTGGCAGGGCCGACGGCCGGGAAACACCCACCGCGCCGCCCCGGGCAGGAGGCGTGCCAGACTAACCGGAGATCCGATCGCGAGGGAAGGACCGACAGTGGCAGGAAGCGAGCCGGTAACGTCGCCAGACCAGCACAAGCCTGGGCACCGGAAGGCCGGGCGCATCGGCGCCGTGCTGTCCGCGCTGGCGCTGCTGGCGATGATCTGCGGCAACCACGAGGGCAGGGTCGAGGACATCTGGCTGGTCGGCCTGGCCGCGCTGCTGCTGATCATCGTGATCGGCGACGCCGTGCTGCGGCGCAACGGTCTGCGTTCCTGACCCCGCCGGACGACCGACCGACGTACGTCGAGGGCCCGCCCCCACCCGGGGACGGGCCCTCGTCTCGTACGCGTCGGCTCAGCGGCCGAAGAGAATGTCCTGCACGTCCTTGAGCGCGGCGTCGACCTCGGCCTCGAAGTAGCCGCCCGGCACCAGACCGAACCGGAGCGTGTCCAGGTCCTTCGGGTTGACCGGCATCGGGTTGCGGCCCTGCATGCCGCCGAGCAGGGTCTCGAAGAACCGGTCCACCTGGTCCGGGTCGTACCCGCTGCCGAACCGGCGCACCTGGAAGCTGCGGCGGATCTGGTCGACCCGGTACAGGTCACTGCCGGGCGGGCCGGCCATCGGCGGACCTCCCACCGGCGGGCCGGCCATCGGGGGGCCGGCCACGGCGGGCGGACCGGCCATCGGCGGGCCACCGATGCCCGGCTGCGGCATCGGAGGCGGACCGGCCGGGCCACGGCGCATGTCGCGCAGGTCCCGTTCAGGCATCCGGATCTCGGCGGTCATGTCGGCGCGACCGTGCCGGCCGGCCTCGAAACCGTCGAACCGCGGCTCCTCCGGCGGGTAGCCACCGGCCGAACGCGGATCGTCGGGAGGCCCGTAGCCGCCGGGCACACGCGGGTCGTCCGGCGGGCCGTAGGACGCCGGGCATCCGCGGGTCGTCGGGAGGGCCGTAGCCGCCGGGACCGGCGGGCAGGCCGCGCGGCGGCACGCCGCCGTGTCCGCCCATC
>NZ_JAEVHM010000118.1 GCF_016802865.1 Micromonospora parastrephiae
GTCCCGTCCGGACGAGTCGGCCACCGTCGAGCCGGAGCCGGAGCCGGAGCCGGAGCCGGAGCCGGAGCATCTTGGCGGGGAACCGCCCCTCCGGGGCCCGGAATTTTCCGAGATCTCGGTTGAGCACGGCGCGGTCGCGCCAGGCGCGGGTGCGGCCGGGGAGGGCTCGGCGGGGGAGTCGGGCTCCGCTGGGGACGTACCCCGGCGGCAGTGGCGGGGCGGCGGCGGGTGACGGCCGCGCCGGAGCCGGCGCCGGAGTTGTCCGACGCCGAGCTGCGCGCGCGCTGGAGGCGATCTTGCTGGTGGTGGACGAGCCGGTCAGCGAGCTGGTCCTGGCCCAGGTGCTGGAACAGCCGGCCGAGCGGATCGGTCCGATGCTCGACGAGATCGCCGCCGGCTACACGGCCGCCGGGCACGGGTTCGAGCTGCGCCGGGCGGCCGGCGGTTGGCGGCTGTACACCGGCCGGAATACGCTACGTACGTCGAGCGGTTCGTGTTGGACGGGCAGTCGGTCCGGCTGACCCAGGCGGCGTTGGAAACCCTCGCCGTGGTCGCTTACAAGCAGCCCGTGACGCGTTCGCGCATCTCGGCCATCCGGGGTGTGAACTGCGACGGGGTCATCCGTACGCTGGTGACCCGCGGCCTGGTCGAGGAGTGCGGCACCGAAACGGACAGCGGGGCGTTCCTCTACCGGACCACCACGCTGTTCCTGGAGAAGCTCGGGCTGAACACCGTCGACGAACTGCCACCGCTCGCCCCTTTCCTGCCCGACGACGTAGAAGAGCTTGCCGATGCGACCCGATAACCGTTCCCCGAAACCCGACGCCCCCGTCTACGAGGGGGCGGAGCGCCTGCAGAAGGTGCTCGCCGCCGCCGGCGTGGGTTCCCGGCGTGCCTGCGAGGACCTGATCTTCCGGCGCCGCGTCACCGTGGACGGGCGGGTCGCCAAGCTCGGCGACAAGGTCGACCCGGCGACCGCCGTGATCCACGTGGACGGGGAACGCCTCCAGGTCGACGTTCGCCTGGTCTACGTGGCGATGAACAAGCCGCGCGGGGTGGTCACCACCATGGCGGACGACAAGGGACGCAACGAGCTGGCCGAGTTCATCGGCAACCGGGTGGAGCAGCGGGTCTACCACGTCGGGCGGCTCGATGCGGACAGCGAGGGCCTGCTGCTGCTCACCAACGACGGCACCCTCGCCCACAAGCTCATGCATCCCTCGTACGAGGTGCTGAAGACCTACCTCGCGGAGGTGGTCGGGCCGATCCCGCGCAACCTGAGCAAGCGGCTGTTGGCCGGCGTGGAGCTGGAGGACGGGCCGGTCAAGGTCGACTCGTTCAAGGTGGTGGACACCCTGGGTAAAACCGCCCAGGTGGAGCTGAGCCTGCACGAGGGCCGCAAGCACATCGTCCGGCGGCTGATGGACGAGGTCGGGCACCCGGTCACCCGGCTGGTGCGTACCGCGATCGGGCCCATCCGATTGGGTGACCTGCGGACGGGGCGGATCCGGCGGCTCACCAACGCCGAGGTCGCCGCCCTGTTCCAAGCGGTGGGTGACTGAGCCCACGGGATCCGGGTACGGCTGCCGGTAGGCTCCGTGACGGCCGGGCGCGGCCGCTCGGGTGGCGTGGGTCGCCTCCGGCGGCGTCGCGCGCGGGTCCGGCACGGACCCCGGGCATGATTGATGACGATGGACAACCGCTTGCGGCGCCAGCACCGGGCGATCCGTGAGGTACGGGCTGAGGAGGACACGGTGGAGGAAAACGTACGGACCGGGCGATGTGTGGTCGCTGTGGATGGGCCGTCCGGTTCGGGTAAGTCCACCGTCTCGCGGTGTCTCGCCGCCGGCATCGGTGCGCGCTACCTGGACACCGGGGCCATGTACCGGGCGATCACGTGGGCCGTTCTGCGTTCCGGCGTGGATCTCACCGACTCCGCCTCGGTGGCGAAGGTCGCCGGCGAGGTGGACCTGCGCATCGGCACCGACCCGCAGGGATACGCGGTGACCGTCGACGGCGTGAGCGTGGACGCGGACATCCGTGGCCCCGAGGTGACCGGGGCGGTCTCCGCCGTCGCCGCGGTGCCGGCCGTCCGCGAGCTGCTGGTCGCCCGACAGCGCGAGATGATCGTCAACGCGGTCCGGATGGTCGTCGAGGGCCGTGACATCGGCTCGGTCGTGGCGCCGGACGCCGACCTGAAGGTCTTCCTGACCGCCTCCGAGGCGGCCCGCGCGGCCCGACGCAGCGCCGAGGACGCCGCCGACGTGGCGGCCACGGCCGCCGACCTGGCCCGCCGGGACCGGCTCGACTCGACCCGCAAGATCAACCCACTGGCCCAGGCGCCGGACGCGGTCGTGCTGGACACCACCGAGCTGGGCATCGACGAGGTCGTGGCGCGGCTGCGTGACCTCCTCACCGAGCGGGGTGTGGCATGAGTAGCGACGGTGGTGGGTGGATCGAGCTGCGTGAGCCCGACGTCACCCTCGAGGAGCCGACCGGCCCGCAGCCGGTGGTGGCCGTGGTCGGCCGTCCCAACGTGGGCAAGTCCACACTGGTCAACCGGATCATCGGCCGTCGGCAGGCGGTCGTCGAGGACGTCCCCGGGGTGACCCGGGACCGGGTGCCGTACGACGCGCAGTGGAACGGCCGGTCGTTCACCGTGGTGGACACCGGCGGCTGGGAACCGGATGCGAAGGATCGGGCCGCGGCCATCGCGGCGCAGGCCGAGACGGCGGTCGTGACCGCCGACGTGGTGCTCTTCGTGGTCGACGCGATGGTCGGCTCCACCGACGTGGACGAGGCCGCGGTGAAGATGCTGCGGCGCAGCGCCAAGCCGGTGATCCTGGTGGCGAACAAGGCCGACAACACCTCCATCGAGATGGAGGCCACCTCGCTGTGGTCGCTCGGCCTCGGCGAGCCGTTCCCGGTGTCCGCGCTGCACGGGCGCGGCTCCGGCGACCTGCTGGACGCCATCCTCGCGGCGCTGCCGGAGGCCCCGGCGATTGTCGAGAACCGTCCGCGCGGGCCACGCCGGGTGGCGCTGGTCGGCCGGCCGAACGTGGGCAAGTCCAGCCTGCTCAACCGGTTCTCCGGCGAGGAGCGGGCAGTCGTCGACTCGGTCGCCGGCACCACTGTGGACCCGGTCGACAGCCTGGTCGACATCGGCGGTCAGACCTGGCAGTTGGTTGACACGGCCGGGCTGCGCAAGCGGGTCGGCAAGGCCAGCGGCACCGAGTACTACGCCAGCCTGCGCACCGCCGGCGCGATCGAGGCCGCCGAGGTGGCCGTGGTGCTCCTGGACTCCAGCGAGCCGATCAGCGAGCAGGACCAGCGGATCTTGTCGATGGTGACCGAGGCCGGCCGGGCGCTGGTCATCGCGTTCAACAAGTGGGACCTGGTCGACGCGGACCGCCGCTACTACCTGGACAAGGAGATCGACCGGGAGCTGCGCCGCATCCCCTGGGCGATCCGGTTGAACCTGTCGGCGATGACCGGCCGCGCGGTGGACAAGCTGGCCCCGGCCCTCAACAAGGCCCTGGCCAGCTGGGAAACCCGGGTGCCGACGGCACAGCTCAACCAGTGGCTGACGGCGCTCGTGCAGGCCACCCCGCACCCGGTGCGCGGCGGGCGGGCACCGCGGATCCTGTTCGCCACCCAGGCCGGGGTGGCGCCGCCGCGGTTCGTGCTCTTCACCACCGGCCCACTCGACGCCGGCTACCAACGCTTCGTCGAGCGCAAGCTCCGCGAGGAGTTCGGGTACGAGGGCAGCCCCATCGAGATCTCGGTCCGCCCGCGCAAGAAGCTCGGCCCCGGCGGCCGAGGCAAGGCACACGGCTGAGCCGTACCGGCCTGTTCTCCGGACAATGCCGGATGGGTGCTCGGTGGCCCATCCGGCATTTCCCACCCCACCCTCCTAGGACGCTCTAGGGGTTGTGCGGTGGTTCGAACCGGACGCGTCCCGGGTGGGGCCTGTGCGGACGAGCCGGGGCTGCTGCGCTAAGCTGTACCGGCTGTCGCGGGGGAGACCACGCGAGGGCGGGACGTGGCGCAGCTTGGTAGCGCACTTGACTGGGGGTCAAGGGGTCGTCGGTTCGAATCCGGCCGTCCCGACAGTGGGAGGGTTTCCGCAGGTCAGCGACTTGCGGAAACCCTCAGTCCATTGCTCGGGCTCGATGCAGTGGCGTATGAGGCGCTGCTGGAACCCTTAACTCGGGTGATTTGCGAGCCGATATTGGTTGCCCCCGGCTGTGAATCGCCTGGTAGGCGTACTGCGTGAGCGTGGTGTGGTCGCTGCTGGACCTTTTAACGGCAGGCGATTTTGGACATCAGGGCATGATCCCGCTGCGCCGCTCGCTCCACCACCCAGCGGCGGTTGATAAGCACGAACTATGAGGTCTTGTCGGCGCCGCTGCGGCGGTTCTCATCGCCCGGTGGGCCAAGGATGGGGCGCTGCGGGTGCTCCCCGGGACCCGGGTCTCGTCCGGGATCAGGACCGCGTCCGGGTCACCGAACCGGTGGGCGATCAACTGCCGCAGGTCGTCACGGACAGCGTCGGCGTCTCACACCGCCCCGAATAGCAGCCGCTGCATCGCGTCCGGCCGGGCGTGTCCAGCCTGCTCGGCTAACTGCCAGCACGTCTTCACCTCAAGATCGGACAGCAGGCCCGTCACGAACGCCGCCGCCGTGCGACGAGGCTCCACCCGCCCAGACCGGCCTGCCGAACGAGTCGAGTACCTCGGCCAGAATCCGCTGCCACCGGTCAGGGTTTACGCTGTGGCGCTCGGCCGCACGATCTCCGTTAGGTCCATAGCCGTTGATGATCGGCGGTGGTTTATCGAGGCGAGGGCGATATGGGCACGTTTGGAACCGGGCCGTTCAGCAGTGACGGCGCGCTGGACTTCCTTGACGAACTCGCCGAGCGACCGCTACAACAGCGCGCCGAGGCATTACGGCACATGCTCGGCTACGTCCTTGCCAACCGCGACCTCCTCTGGCGGGAGTACTTCCCCGACCAAGTAGTCGCGGCGGCAGCCCTCGTGGCCACTACCCTGCCCGGCGGCGAGCACCTACAGCACCGCCTTATGCAAGTGTCCGACGAATCAAGCGCAGTGATCCTGCCCGAGCCAGCGCCGGACCTTGCCACGTCCGCACTCGAAGCGCTGCACTTCGTGGCCGGTCCCGGCGGACCCTGGCATCAAGGATGGACGACCGAGATCGACCAGGCCGAGGCGCGGCAAACCATCGACGGTCTCACCGCCATCCTCCAAGCAGCAGCGCACTCGTAAGACCACCAGACACACCAGGTCGACCGAAGATCGCGATCGGCGGCGGGGCTGTCTCGCTAACGATGTTTCCGGCGATGGTCGGTGGGCAGGGCGGTCGGAGCGGGTGGCGGCACCAGCCGGCTCGGTAGTCCGGTCAGCAGTCCCTGCGCCGAGACCGGTGCGGCGACCTCGGCGGATGCCGGTGACCGGGTGGCGTTCGTCCGCCAGAGCGTCACTCCGGCGGCGCCGCCGATCAGCACTCCGGCCACCGCGACCGCAAGCCATCGCCGGCGTCGGTGTGGTCCCGGCGGCGTAACGGGTGTTGGTCCCGGTGCCGTGGATTCCATTGTCGTTCCCCCGATCCGGGCGCCGTGCCCCGCGCACAGCAGACGCGAGATGCGCCGAAGGGTCAACGGCCCGCTCGGACCCGACTCCCAATCGTGATCTTGGACGTGTCCCCGTCTCCCGTGACCACCTCGCAGAGTCGGGCGGCGAACGCCGCCGGGCCTGGGCGGAGCCGATGCGACAGCCGAGAATCACGGTCGGTGCGACACGGAGCGCGTCAGCAACTGGCCGAAAGTTGCGATTGCACCGCTCAGTGCGAGCCTTCTTCGACACCGCCCCGACCGCCGTGGGTGTGCGGGATCGGCCATCGGGGACCTCGAATCCACACGCAATGCGCGCGACGTGGCTCGTCGGCTCGGGGCATCTTCGGCGCTCCAATCGGCAGCGTGATTGCGCCGTCCGGCCGCTCTGTTCTCGCCGCGCCGTGGGTAGCACGCGTCTGGTGAGTCGTCGTCCTTGGCTCATCGGCCTGGTCGTGCCAGCACGGGCGGCGGCGCCGCGCATCGGATGGGGACCTGACGTGGTGCGGGATTGACGGTCAGCGCCAGCCGACGAAGAGCCCCCGAGAGGAGGGTGGGCCGGCGAGGAGCGTGCTCGCTGTCGACTATGACAATAGACAGCCACTCAGCCGATGAAGGGCTAAAGCGATCTTTGGGATCTTCGGCGACCGAGTGGACCTCTGCTCACGGTTCTGTGGCTTAGGTCACTTCGATCCGCATGTTGATCACGGTGGGTGATGCGGTCAGCCCACGGCCACTATTCAATCGATGTTAATGCATACGCGGTGGTCTCGGGTGATGCAGCTTCGTCGGTGACCGCTCCGAGAGGGCTGCGGAACCAGTGAGCGGCTAGCTATGGTCCGGCCCACTGTTCCTTGATCGATTGGGTGTGACGTGGACCGTCGGCGGCGTCGTGGGCTGGCTGTGTGGGTGGCGGCGTTGACGGCCGTGACCGCGGTTGCGGTGCCCGATCCGGGCCGTGCCGCTGCTGCTGCCGCCCCGGTCTGCGTGGGGGTGGCCGGCTCTGACGCCGAAGCCTTGGCGCTAGCCGCCTCCTGTGGTCAGCCGGTGGTGGTGGACAGCTCGCGAACAGAACTCACGCAGGTGACGGCGCAGCCGGATGGGAGGCTTCGGTTTGAGGCCTCAGTCGTTCCGCAACGCACCCGCAAAGCCGGCACGTGGACCGATGTTGATCTGGGTCTTGCCCGTGCGGAAGATGGCACTTGGCGGCCGTCGGCGGCTGTCGCCGATGTGGCCTTCTCCGGTGGTGGCGCTGCGCCGCTGGTGACGCTTCGCCGTGATGGCAAGACGATGACCTTGTCGTGGCCTGGTGGGGCCTTGCCGACGCCGAGCGTGTCGGGTGACTCGGCCACCTACCCGGAGGTGTTGGCCGGTGTGGATCTGGTGGTGCGGGCCACTGCGACCGGGTTCACCCACGCGTTGGTCATCAAGTCGGCTGCGGCCGCGGCGAACCCGGCGCTGCGCGAGATCCGGTTCGGGCTCGGAGGTGACCCCCAGGTGAGTCTCGGTCCGGACGGGCGGCTGCAGGCCGCGGTCGGTCGGAGCGTGATCGCCTCGTCGGAGCCGGCGGTCATGTGGGACTCGCGCGTTGATCCTGGTGCGGGGAAGTCGGCGCCGTTGCGGGCGTCCGAGCAGCGGTCGGCCTCGACGGCTGAGGCTGCGGCGACGCGGCGCAGGTCGCGCCGGTCGCGGTGGAGTTGTCCGGTGGGCATCTGGTGCTGCGCCCCGACGAGGAGTTGTTGACCTCGACGAGCGCGGTGTTTCCGATGTTCGTCGATCCGGCCTGGTCGGTCTACAAAGCCAAGTGGGCCTACGCCACCGACAACGGCTCCACGAACACGGACTACTCCTCTGCGCGGGTCGGCCTGAACCCGGACACGGGCGCGTTGTATCGGTCGTTCTTCGAGTTCTCAACGACCGCGAACGGTGTGTCGCTCAAGGGCAAGCACATCCAGTCGGCGTACGTGCAGATGAAGCTGGACCACTCCGCGTCCTGCAGCAACACCGTCGCCTCGATGTACCTGACGCCGTCGATCAACGCGACGATGAAGGCCACCTGGTCAAAAATGACCTTGAAGGGCTTTCTGGATGACGCGTCGGGTCACGCGAACGAGGCCGGGGGTTGTGGGTCGACTCAGCCTGACATGATCATGAACTTTTCGGGCGGCGAGGTGACGAAGCAGATGCAGGCCGCCGCGACGGGCAACTGGAACTCCTTCCCGGTGGGGTTCACGGCCCGCGCCGCGAACGGATCGGGTGAGTCGACCGAGGATCGGTGGAAGAAGTTCTATCCGGCCGACGCCATGCTGATCGTTGATTACGACACCAAGCCAGGGGCGCCCAACGGGCTGCAGGCCGCTGGGGTGGCCTGCCCGAGCGGGGGTGTGGTGACCATCGGTACGTTGAGTCCGACCTTCTCGGCGGTGTTCCCCGACGCTGACCCCGCGGACTCGTTGACGGCGTCGTTCGAGTGGATCGAGGTGCCGGGCGGCGGTATCGGCGCCGTGACGGACACCTACCCGGCGCGCAAGTCCCCGCCGCCGAACAAGAGTGGTATCACCCCGAACTCCCGGACGACCAGCGCCGCGGTATCCGTCGGCAGCACGGCGCACGCGTACGCGTTCCGCGCCAGGGGCACGGACAAGGAGCCGTACTCGTTGACCGGCCCGTGGTCGGGGTGGTGCGTGCTCGTCGTGGATACCTCGGTGCCCGCGGTGACGGCGCGGATGGTGACGGTGCCAGCGGGGCCGGGCCTGAGGGGCCGGGTGCGTATCGAGTCCACTGACACCGACGTGACGAAGTTCCAGTACGGCTGGGACGCCGCGACGAAAGAGGTGGCGGCTCAGGGCAGCAGCCCGAAGTACGCCGAGGTCGACCTGACCGCGATGAGCTTCGGGCGCAACGTGTTGTTCGTGAAGGCCATCGACGCGACCTTGAACGAGGGCAACGGATCGGTCGAGTTCACCGTCCGGCACCCGTCCGGGCCTGTGGCGAAGTGGGGCCTGGAGACGTATCCGGGTATGAGTCAGGCCGCGGCGTTGGCTGACGGCAAGCCGGAGCCGGTCAACTCCCCGCTGATCCCGAGCAACGTCACCTGGTCGAATGACCTCCGGATTGTCGACGGGCAGACCGCCACCCTCGACCGAACTGATGCGTTCCTGTCGACGTCCGCGCCGGTAATCGACACGTCGAGGTCGTACAGCGTCGCGACGTGGGTCCGCCTGACCAGCGTGCCGACGTACAACATGGCCATCGCGACGCAAAGCGGCGAGTGCACCTTCGGGTTCTTTTTCGGCATCGTGCAGAGTGGCGGCCCGAAGTGGAACGTGACAACCCGCAACGGCGACTGCGCCGGCTCCGAGTGGACCTCGTTGACGTCGCCGACCGCGATCACCGCCGATGATGTCAATCGGTGGAGACATGTCGCGTTCTCCTACGACGAGGCCGCTCGCACCCTGACCCTGTTCATCGACGGATCCCCGGTCGCGTCCACACCGTGGACGGCGGCGTGGAATGCCCGAGGCCCCTTCCACGTGGGCCGTGACTGGGCCACCGGATCTGGTGTGTCGGGCAACTTCTTCACCGGAGGCGTGGCCGACGTTCAGGTCTTTGACCGCGTGCTCGTGGCGCAGGACTTTACCGGTCAACTCGCGACCGATCCCGGGTCGAGTGGCTTCAACGAGGCCGGAATCCTGTCGCCGGTACAGGTCGGTGATTGGGACTTCGAGTTCGCCCAGCCGTGTTACATGTCTGACTGGAGGGACACCTGCCAGGCCCGTGATTCGGTGACTCTGTGGGACCGGTGGCTGGCGCTGACCAAGGGCGCTGATGTTGCTGCCGGATATGGCGGTGGGCAGGGTTTGTGGCTCGACCATCTGTACTTCCCGGACGACGGCAACAACGAGATCACGGAGGAGTACGGGCGCTCCGCCATCAAGCTCGCGCCGACTACCGATGGCGACGGTAACGAGCTGAACGTGTGGCAGGAGAAGCCGGTGCTGCGCACCGATGACTCGTTCACCATGTCGGCCTGGGTGGTGGCAGACGCCGAGGGCATGCGCACCGCGGTGTCCCAGCGAGGTGCGCATCAGAGTGCCGCCTGGTTGAAGTTCCAGTCCGATACTGGCAAGTGGCTGTTCGCCGTCAGCGACGAGGACACCCCAACCACGCCCATGATGACGGTGCAGTCCCAGAACCCGGCAGCCGTTGGTGTCTGGACGCACCTGGCCGGTGTGTATGACGCGGGCCGCAGCGAGATGCGCCTCTACGTCAACGGTGTCCTGGAAAGCACCCAGCCTCTTGCCTTCACGCCGATGGCGTCGAGCGGACCGTTGTTGGTGGGCCGCACGTTGTGGAACGACCAGGTCGTGGATCAGTGGGTTGGCGGCATCGATAACGTCGCGGTGTTTCAGGGCGCGATGACCGACACCGCGATGTTCGACTGGTACAACGCGCAAGTCCCGGGAACCCCTGGCACGAACACCCTGGCTGAGGGGGAGATCCTTACCGCTGGCCAGTATCTGCGCTCGGATGTCGCTAACTACCAGCTGCTGATGCAGGACGACGGCAACCTGGTCCTCAGCCAAGCCGGCTTCCCCATCTGGGACACCAGCACCTGGAACAATCCCGGCGCCTACGCCACCCTGCACATCGACGGCAACCTCGTGGTTTACCGCGGTGATGGCACACCGTTGTGGGCGACCAATACCGCGGGCACGGCCGCGAACCAACTGGTGCTGCGCGACAACGGTGACCTGATGCTCGTCGACCCTGGCGGCGCGGTCATCTGGCGCCGGTGACCCGCCGGTAGGCCACCTGCTGCTCGGCCCGTGCTCGCCGGGGCCGAGCAGGCGAGATCGAGGTCCGTGGTCTGGCAACGACCGGGTCGCCTTTTTCGAATTCCCCCAAGCTTTGTCGTGGTTGTTGGAGAGGAACAGCTCATGTCGGCACGGTCTGTGCGCGGCCTACGGCGGGTGCGCCGGAGTCAACTCGGTACGAGCGGCCGGCGGTTGACGCTGGTCGGGTCGTTGGTCGCGTCGCTGGTGCTGTCCCTGGCGCCTTACGTGCCGGCGCAGGCGGCGGCACCTCGGCAGCCGTCAAAGCCGCCTGCGGAGAAGCTGGACCGTGACGGCGGCCCGGTGGCCAGAGGCAAGGCCTGGCAGCAGAGCAGGGTCGCCCCCGCCCCCACGCCAGCGCCTAAGTGGCCTGCTTCCGCAGCCGCACGGGTCGACCTCCCGACAGCCTCAGCCCGCACGGCCAGCGGCCGCGGTGTCCAAGCTGGCGCGCTGCCGGTCTGGGTCGACCGCGGTACCGGCAAGGCAGGCGAGCCGCTCGCCCAACTCGACGTGAAGATCGTGGACCGGGCTACCCTCCCGCAGGCCTGGCGCGACGGCCTGATGATGCAGCTGACCGCCCCGCCGGGCGCGCCGACCGGCGTGGCGAAGGTCTCGGTCAACTACGACTCCTTCCGGCACGCGGCCGGCGGGTCCTGGGCGTCGCGCCTGCGGTTGTGGCAGGTCCCCGAATGCGCCTTGACCAATCCCGCCAGCCCGAGCTGCCGGTCGGTGCCGCTGCGCACCTCCAACGACACCGCCGCGGGGATCGCGACCGCCGAGGTCGGCGTCACGTCTGGGTCTGGGGCGTCCGGCTCGTTCCTAATGCTGGCCGCCGGAGCCGCAGGGTCCGACGGTGACTTCAGCGCGACCAGCCTGGCTCCCTCGTCCACCTGGTCGAGTGGCGGCAGCGCTGGCGACTTCTCGTGGAACTACCCGTTGCGCATGCCTCCGGCGACCGGTCCGGCGCCGTCGATCGCGTTGAGCTACTCCTCGTCTGCCGTGGATGGCCGCTCGGAGGTGACGAACAACCAGCCGTCGTGGATCGGTGAGGGCTTCGACTACTCGTCCGGCTATGTCGAGCGGCGGTATGTGCCCTGCGCTGACGACCTGAAGAACGGGGCGAACAACACCGAGAGCAGCGGTGACCAGTGTTGGCGTTCGGACAACGCGACCTTGAGCCTCAATGGCCACGGCGGTGAGTTGATTTACCAGGTCGGTAAGGGTTGGCATTCCCGCGGCGAGGACGGCTCGAAGATCGAGAAGCTGACGGGCGCGGGCAACGGCGATACCGGTGACCCGACCTACGGTGACGTCGGTGAGTACTGGAAGGTGACCACCACCGATGGCACCCAGTACTTCTTCGGTCTGCACAACCTGCCGGGCCAGACGACGGCAACGGATTCCACCCTGACGGTGCCGGTGTTCGGTAACCACACGGGCGAGCCGTGTCACAAGAGCACTTTCGCCGGGTCGGACTGTGTGCAGGCGTGGCGGTGGAACCTCGACTACGTCGTCGACGTGCGCGGTAACACCATGTCGTTCTGGTACGGCAAGGAGACCAACAAGTACGCGCGTAACTTCACCGACGCCGATGACGTGACCTACGACCGGGCTGGTTACCTGAAGCGCATCGACTACGGCACGTACGACCGAACGAGCGCGACGCACGGTGTCACCGAGCGCAGCACCGCCCCGTACGCGCAGGTCCTGTTTGAGACGGACATGCGCTGCTTCACCAGCTGTGGCACCGAGGCCGCCCCGGTGGAGGCGAATTGGGAAGACACCCCGTGGGACCAGGAGTGCAAGGCATCGGCTACCTCCTGCTCCCAGCAGTACTCGCCGACGTTCTGGACCGCCAAGCGGTTGAAGACCGTCACCACTCAGGTGTGGGATACCACCAGGTCAACCCCGGACTGGCAGCCGGTTGAGTCGTGGACCCTGTCGCACACGTTCTCGGCGACGGCTGATTCCACGCACGGGGGACTGTGGCTGGACCGGATCGACCACGCGGGTCTGGTTGGCGCCGCCATCAACCTGCCGCCGGTGACGTTCGGTGCGGAGTCGCTGGCGAATCGGGTCTTGACCGAGCACGGCGCCACTGACAACTGGTTGCGGCTGTCCAGCATCGTCACCGAGACCGGCGCCCGCATCAAAGTCGACTATTCGAAACCCGAGTGCACTGCCGCGATCGTGGCCGCCCTGGCGCCGCACGACAACACGTGGCGCTGCTACCCGGTGAAGGTGCCGGACCCGAACGACCCGACGGGCAAAGCGCTGGTCACCGAGTGGTGGCACAAGTACCGGGTCGAGCACGTGGCCGAGGACGACGTGCAGATCCCCAAGGGATACTCGCCGAGCAAGCACACCTGGTACGAGTACATGGGCTCCCCGGCGTGGCACTTCGACGACGATGACGGTCTGACCAGGCCGGACCGCAAGACGTGGGGCCAGTGGCGCGGCTACTCGCAGGTCAACACGCGCGTCGGTGACGACGGCAGTCCGCGGACGCTGGCTGTCACGACGTTCATGCGCGGGATGCACGGCGACAAGCTCAGCCCCTCAGGTGGCACGCGTAGCGTGACGGTGCCTGCGTCGCTGGGCTCGGAAACCGTCTACGACGAGGACCAGTTCGCCGGGCAGGTCCGGGAGCAGGTTGTCTACAACGGCGTCGCCACCAAGCCAGTCTCGAAGACGGTGAACGTGCCCTGGCGGTCGAAGCCCACCGCGAGCCGCACCATCAACGGTGACCTGGTGGAGGCGCGGTTCGTCAACACGCAGACGACCTACGCCGCGACCGCGCTGGGCGTGGACGGCTCTCGAGGATGGCGTACCTCGCGCGGCACGAACAGCTTCGACGACACCTACGGCACGACGACGTGGTCCCAGGACGACGGTGAATTCCCCAAGACCGGCGACGAAAACTGCATCACCTACGCCTACAACCGCAACCTGAGCAAGAACCTCACGCGGGTCGTCAAACAGACCACGACCACCGCGCTAGCCTGCGACAAGAGTCCCGCCAGCGTCGACGACGTCATCTCCGACGCCCGCACGTACTACGACGGTGCGACCAGCGTCGACACCGCACCCACGTTCGGATCACCGACCAAGTCCGAAGAGCTCAAGGACTGGATTCCCGGCACCGGGACGGACTGGCAAACCACCTCGCAAGCCACCTACGACTACGCGGGCCGGCAACGAACCTCGACCGACATCAAGGGCAACGTCACCACCACCGAGTACACCCCGGCCGTTGGCGGCCCGATCACCCAGGTCACCAGCACGAACCAATTGAACTGGAAGTCCACGACAGCGACGAGTTCATACTGGGGTTCGACCACAAAGAGCACTGACCCTAACGGGAAGGTGACCTCCGAGGCGGCCTACGACGCGCTCGGACGCGTGTCCAAGGTATGGACGCAGGGATGGACGAGCGCCGCCAACCCGAACGCGCCGTCGGCGCGGTACACCTACACCTTCGCCGCTGGACGAGACACGTACCCCTACGTCGCCTCGCAAAGCTTGAACGCGGACGGCAAATACATCACCTCTTACCAAATCCTCGACGGGTTGATGCGCCCCCGGCAGACCCAGTCGCTCTCGCTGGGCGGCGGCAGCGACCGGGTGGTCACCGACACCATCTACGACGAGTACGGGCGCGCGGCGGCAAGCTACGGCGCCCACGCCGAGCCCGGCGCACCGTCAGGGGCGCTGTGGTGGGAACCGGACTGGTCCCTACCCGCGGTAACCAGGACCGTGTTCGACCAAGCCTCCCGGCCCACGAACAGCATCTTCCTGGCCGGCGACGGCATCACGAACCTGGTCGAGAAGTGGCGCACCGTCACCAGCTTCGAGGGCGACCTGACCAAGGTCACTCCGCCCGAGGGTGGCACCCCCACCACGACGGTCACCGATATCGAGGACCGAACCGTCGCCCTGCGCCAACACACCACGCCCGCTGGTGTCAACGGCGCCTACCTCGAGACGACGTACGCGTTCAACCGCAAGGGCCAGGCGACAAGAAACATCGACTCCGCCGGAAACCAGTGGACCAGCGAGTACGACGCCAAGGGCCGCCCCTGGAGGACCACCGACCCGGACAAGGGCACGACCACCAGCACCTTCAACGACGACGACTCCGTGAAACAGACCGTCGACGCCCGCGGTAAGGCACTGTGGTACGGCTACGACCAGCTGGGCCGCAAGACGCAGCTGCGCGATGATTCAGCAACCGGACGAGTGCGTACCGAGTGGAAGTACGACACCCTCTTCAGCGGCAAGCCCGGATTCAAGGGGCAGCTGACTCAGAGCATCCGCTACGAATACGATTCCGCTGGTAAGGCGAGCGCCTACAAATGGCAGGCTACCGGCTTCACTGAGCGTTACCAGCCCAGTGGCGCCAACTATGTGATCCCGCCTGTGGAGACCGGTCTCGACGCGACCTACCCCTTCGGCTACGGGTACTCCGATTTTACTGGCGCCCCCACGTCGATCTCCTACCCGTCTGGCGGCGGCCTGGTCACCGAGCAAGTGACCACCGACTACGACGCCACCACCGGAATGCCGATCAGGCTGGACACCAGCATTACCGGTTCCCCCATCCCCGACACCATGGCGACCGCCACCTACACCGCCTACGGCGAGCGTAAGGGCTCGATCTACAAGGTCCCCGGAAACAGCGACTCCTTCACCCAAGACACCGTCTACCGAGACGAAGCGACCCGCCGAATCGAGCGGACTATCGTCGAGCGGTCCTCGGCCGCCGGCACCGTCTTGGACCGCCACTACTCCTACAAAAAAGCCGGCAACTTCGAGTCGATTGCCGACACCCCGGAGATCGGCCAAGCCGACATCCAATGCTTCCGCGACGACGCCCTGGGGCGCGTGACGACCGCCTGGACTCCGAAGACCGGGGTTTCCTGCGCTGTGGACCCCGTCCTCGACAATCTGGGCGGGCCGGCACCGTACTGGCAGGACTGGACCGTCAACGACACCGGTAGCCGGCTCACCGAAACCAGCCACACCAGCAGCGGGGACACCACCCGCAGCTACGTCGTCCCGGACGGCGGCCCAGACGTCGTACGACCGCACGCCGTCACCCAGATGACCACAGACGCGCCCGGACAGCCGGCAGTTGTCGCCAAGTACGAGTACGACGAGGCGGGTAATACCACCTGCCGGCCCTCGGGCGCCACGGCGAACACCTGCGACGCCTCCAAGGCCGGCAGCCACACACTGACCTGGGACGCCGAAGGCAAACTCGCCACCGTCGTCTCCAGCGGCAACACCATCGAGACCAACATCTACGACGCCGACGGCGTCCGACTCATCCGCCGCGACACCACCGGCACCACCCTGTACCTGCCGGGACAGGAACTGCGCCGTGAAGGCGGCGTCATCACCGGCACCCGTTACTACAGCTTCGCCGGCAACGTCTGCGCCTCTCGTACCGCGGGATCAGCGGTCACCGACCTGACCTGGCTCTACAGCGACCACCAAGGCACCCAACAACTGTCCATCAACGCCGGCACGCAGAAGGTCGATGTCCGGTGGCAAACCCCCTACGGCGGACCCCGCGGGGCGAGCACGACGTGGGTCAACGGCAAGGGCTTCGTTGGCGGTGACATCGACCCCACCAACCTGACCAACATCGGAGCCCGCCAGTACGACCAGACGCTGGGCCGGTTCATCTCGGTCGACCCCGTCATGGATCTGTCCAGCCCGCAGCAGTGGAACGCCTACTCCTACGCCAACAACAGCCCCATCACCTCCAGCGACCCCACCGGCCTGAACCCCTTCGACGCGCAATGGGACGGCGCACCACCGTCGAAGCACTCGCAGCAGAACATGGAATCCGCGTACGGCACGGTCGCGTACAACTCGTCCACCCGACCCCCGAGCGTCGAAGATCAAGTCGCCGCGCAACAGGCGCAGGTGCGCCAACAAGCCGAACGCAAACAACGCGAATGCCGCGCTAGCTTCTGGTGCCGCCACGCCGGCACCGTCGGCCTTGTCGCCGGCGTCGCCGCAGGTGTCATCGTCGGCGGAATCTGCACCGCCGGCAGCTGGGGGTTAGGCGCAGTCGGCTGTGCCGCGATCGGGGGCTTCGTCGGCGGTGCTGTGAGTTCCCTCGTCACCGACGGACTCGACGCCGAAGACGAAAGCATCTGGCAGCTCGCAGGCGGGGCGATAGGCGAAGGACTTCTCGGGGCCGCATTTGGCGCCGGGGCTGTTCTTTTGGGCGCTGCCGCCTTCGGTGGAGGCGTCGCCGTCACCTCTGGAATGGGCCTAAGAGCCAGCGGCCAGATGGCGATGGGTGCGATGCGGTCAAGCGTTAGCGGCACTGGCCGAGGTGCCGCGGGCGGCCTTCGAGGATGCGTCAACAGCTTCGTGCCCGGCACCGCGGTCGTCCTGGCCGACGGCACCGCCAAAGCGATCGAAGAGATTGCGGTAGGCGATAGCGTCCTAGCTACCGACCCCGAGACCGGCCAAACGCTGCCGGAGACGGTCGCGGCCACGATCGTCGGCCAAGGCACGAAGAACCTCGTGAAGATCACCACCGACGGGGACGGCGGAGATGCGAGCGGCACGCTGATCGCCACCGACAATCACCCGTTCTGGGTCCCCGACCGGGGCCAATGGCGCGACGCCACCGACCTGCAACCCGGGCAATGGCTGCAAACCTCCGCCGGCACACGCGTGCAGATCACGGCCGTGCAACGCTGGACCCAGAACGCCCGGGTCCACAACCTCAGCGTTACCAACATCCACACGTACTATGTGATAGCCGGCAACGAGCCGGTCCTCGTACACAACTGCGGTGGTGCCACGTTCGTGGCGGACGCAAGCGGAACCGTAGTGCCCACAGGCGCTTCGCGGCTGGAGTCAGGATTGCAGGCGGCGGTCGACGCGGGAGAGGCTGGATTTAGCACCTTCCCCACGCGTTCGGCAGGTACGGGCTTCCAGCTGCCGGACGGCAGTAGGATCCGCATTATGCAGCCGTCGGCAAATGGAAATGCGGGACTTCGAGCCTCGTTCACGAACGGCGCCGATGCGCCGGTCAGTCCATTCACAGGCAGGCCGGTGCAGCCGCCGAGGGGCGTGAATCCGAAGCAGTATGTCCGGTCTCGGACGCACATTGAGTTGGAGCCATAGTGTTCCCGTGGATAGAGGACATCAGGGCGTTCCTCCCGCTCACGGTTGCCGCTGTCGAGGCGGATGGCGATGGCGTATGTCTCAGCGGTAACCAATGGCGCCTACGTGTTAACACAAACTGGCGTGTCTCTGCAACTGAAATCACTGCAATGTCTCCGTCAATTTCGGGGAATGTCGCGAAGGGTCAAGATCTTTACGACCTGATTGGAGATGAGGTCGTTCAAGTAAGCACGCAGACGCGTGATGTTGGGCTCGATCTAATTTTAAGAACCCGAACCGGGCGCATCTTCGAAATCCTTAGTGATTATCCCTATGGAGAGTGGATATTCTCAGTGTGGCGCCCCGAAGACGAGCGACAGGTGCCCGTTTTTGACCTCGAAGGACCTGTGGCGCCTGATCTCACCTGAAGCCAATTGTTCGGTCCCGTCTTCAGCTACGCACAGTGAGGGCGGGACGTCCAGCGCGGATGAGGGTGCCATGGTGCGAGCATGTCGCCGTCACGGTTGCCGTCAGGAAGTTAGACGCATAGTGGTAAATCGATGGCCCCTCCCTGCCGCGCGATCCTGGTCGCCACGGCGTCGAGCC
>NZ_JAEVHM010000119.1 GCF_016802865.1 Micromonospora parastrephiae
CGGCGGGCAGGGCGTCCGGCGCTGCGCCGGCCCTGCCGACCTCCGGCGGTGGCTGGGCCGATGCCCCCGTCTCCGCCCCGCCGGTGGTGCCCGCGCCCGCACTGCCCGCGTGGCCGCCATCCACCACCGGCGCTCCCCCGTCCACGGTCGCCGGCACCGGCGCCGCCCGACCGACCGCGTCCACGACCAGCCCGGCGGGACGGGCCACGGCCGGTGTCCGCGGCGGGCGGCCGGATACCGGCTCAGACCTGGCCGGCACCGTCTACGGCAGCGGGGAGGGGCCGGGCTTCACCACGATCGCCATGCCCGCCAACGCGGTGGAGAATTCCGGTTCCCTGACCGGGCACATCCTGGCCCAGGGCTGGGCGGACACGCCGGCCGACCGGCCCCGTACCACCCGTGTCCTGCTCGTCCTGGCCGCCGCGCTGGGGCTGTTGGTGGCGGTCAGCGTCCTGGTCGTTCTGCTGGCCAACAACGCCCTGGACGGCCTGATGGGCGACGTGCTCAACAGCTGAGCCGCCGAGGGCCGATGGTGAGTCGGCCCACTACCGTCGGCCAAGCGGCTGGCGACTTCGCCGAACCGCCGTACACTTGTCGAGATCACTGACCTGGCGCGCGTGGTGCGCGCCCATGGGCGGTCTTGCGGGCGATCCGGCGACAACAGCCGCGGCAGGCCATCGCGAAGATGCGCCCCGCTCGAAAGGCATTTGTTGACCACCTCTGCTGACCACAGCATCGTTCCGTCCGTTTACGACCCCGCTGTCGGGACGCCCGACACCGACCTGGCGCAGGCCGACGCCGCGCCGGCGGAGACCGCCGAGTCGATCGACTTCGCCGCGCTCGGTCTGCCCGAGCCCCTGGTCCGCGCGTTGGCGCGGCAGGGCATCACCGCCCCCTTCGAGATCCAGCGGGCCACCGTGCCCGACGCCCTCGCCGGCCGCGACGTGCTGGGCCGCGGACAGACCGGGTCGGGCAAGACGCTCGCCTTCGGCCTGCCGGTGCTGGCCCGGGTCGCCGCCGGCAAGCCGGCCCGGCCGATGCGGCCGCGCGCCCTGGTCCTGGTCCCGACCCGCGAGTTGGCCATGCAGGTCAACGACGCCCTGCTGCCGCTGGGCAAGTCCCTCAACGTGTTCCTGAAGACCGCCGTCGGCGGGGTTCCCTACGACCGTCAGATCGACGCGCTGCGCCGCGGCGTGGAGATCATCGTGGCGACGCCGGGTCGGCTCGGCGACCTCATCGAGCGGGGCATCTGCCAGCTCGACGACGTCGAGGTGACGGTGCTCGACGAGGCCGACCAGATGGCCGACATGGGCTTCCTGCCCGAGGTGACCGAGCTGCTGGCGAAGACGCCCGCGAACGGTCAGCGGCTGCTCTTCTCGGCCACCCTGGACGGTGACGTCGACGCGTTGGTCAAGCGGTTCATGAACGACCCGGTGACCCACTCCACGGCGCCGTCCACGGCCTCGGTGTCCACCATGGACCACCACGTGCTGTTGATCCCGCCGCACGAGAAGTTCCCGGTGGCCGCCTCGATCGCCGCCCGGGACGGCCGGACCATGGTCTTCGCCCGCACCCAGCTGGGTGTGGACCGGCTGGTCGAGCAGCTCGCCGCGGTCGGCGTACGGGCCGGCGGCCTGCACGGCGGCAAGACTCAGCGGATGCGTACCAAGACCCTGGCCGAGTTCCGTGAGGGCCGGATGAACGTCCTGGTCGCCACGGACGTGGCCGCCCGAGGCATCCACGTCGACGGCGTCACCCTGGTGCTGCACGTCGACCCGCCGAAGGACCCCAAGGACTACCTGCACCGCGCCGGACGCACCGCCCGGGCGGGCGAGTCGGGTGCGGTGGCCACGCTGGTGCTGCCCAAGCAGCGGCGGACCACCCTGGCGATGATGGAGAAGGCGGGCGTCGCGCCGGCCGAGACCCGGGTCCGGGTCGGCGACCCGGTGCTGGCCGAGCTGATCGGCGCCCGCGAGCCGAGCGGAGTTCCGGTCCGGGTGGAGGCGGAGCCGCGCGGCTTCGGCGACCGCTCGGGCGGCTCGCGTCGTTTCGACGACCGGTCCGGTGGCCCCCGCCGCTTCGGCGACCGCCCGCAGGGTGACCGCCGCTACGGCGACCGGCCGACCGGCGAGCGGCGCTACGGCGACCGTCCGCAGGGCGACCGGCGTCAGGGCGACCGGCCGGCCGACGAGCGGCGGTTCACCGACCGACCGGCCGGTGAGCGGCGCTTCGGCGACCGGGACACCCGGGGTGGTTTCCGCTCCGAGAGCCGTGGCCGGGACGACCGGCCGCGCGACGACCGGGCGCGCGACGACCGGCGTGGTTTCGGCGGGCGTCCGCCGGCGCGTACCCACTGATCGACTGACCGACCCGAACGCCGTCGCGGAGCTCACGGTTCGCGGCGGCGTTCGCGCATGGCCTGCCGATGTCGGCCCGGTCGCGTAACGTCCGCCTCATGCCGACCATGCCGAAGTCGATCTTCTGGTCCCGGACGGACACCGCCGGCAGTGAGCATGTGCTGCTCGACGACGGCAGCGGGCTCGCGGCCCGGGGCACCATGCTCGCCGTCGACCCGATCCCCTGGACGGCCCGCTACCAGCTGACCACCGCACCGGACTGGAGCACGCGCGGGTGGAGGTCGAGGCCGAGGGGCCGGGCTGGCTGCGCCGGGTGACTCTGGAACGGGCCACGGGCCGGTGGCGGGTGACCACCGCCGAGCAGGGCGACCTGGACGCTGCTCTGGTCGCGGCCGGCCATCCCCGGGCCGGCCTGCCGGGCACCGACGACCCGGACCGGCTGGCCGACGCCCTCGACGTGGACCTGAGCGGGTCGCCGCTGTTCAACGCCCTGCCGTTCCACCGGCTCGGGCTGGCCGCCGAGGCGGCCGACATGCCACGCCGGATCACCGTCGCGTGGGTGCTGCTGCCCGGTCTGGAGGTGGTGGCGGCCGAGCAGATCTACACCGGGCTCGGCCCGGGTCGGGTGCGGTTCGCCAGCGGCACCTTCACCGCCGACATCGACGTGGACGCCGACGGGTACGTGGTGCGCTACCCGGGGCTGGCCGAACGGATCGACCCGCGCTGAGGCACCCGCGGGTGCTCAGGCGGGCCAGTCGCCGCTGCTCAGGAACCGTTCGACAGTGGCCAGGTGCGGCGTCAGGTCGAGCCCCTGGGCGGCCACCCAGTCGTCGGCGTAGTACGTGTCGGCGTACCGGTCGCCGGGGTCGCAGATCAGGCTGACCACCGAGCCGGTTCGGCCCTCGGCGAGCATCCCGGCGATCAGGCCGAACGCGCCCCACAGGTTGGTGCCGGTCGAGCCGCCGACCCGACGGCCGAGCACCGCCGAGCCGGCCCGCATGGCGGCGATCGACGCCGCGTCCGGCACCTGGACCATCCGGTCCACCACGGAGGGCAGGAAGGACGCCTCCACGGTGGGCCGGCCGATGCCCTCGATCCGGGAGCCCTTACCGGTGCGTACCGACCAGTCGGCGGCGAGCCAGGCCGGATAGAAGGCGGAGTTCTCCGGGTCCACCACGCAGAGCTTGGTGGGCAGCCGCCGGTACCGGGCGTACCGGCCGATGGTCGCGCTGGTGCCGCCGGTGCCGGCGCCGACCACGATCCAGGCCGGGATGGGGTGCCGTTCCAGCTCCAGCTGCGCGTAGATCGACTCGGCGATGTTGTTGTTGCCCCGCCAGTCCGTGGCCCGCTCGGCGTAGGTGAACTGGTCCATGAAGTGCCCGCCGGTGTCCTCGGCCAGCCAGCGGGCCTCGACCACCACCTTCGCCGGGTCGTCGACCAGGTGGCACCGGCCGCCCTGGAACTCGATCTGGGAGATCTTCTCGGGGGAGGTGGAGGCGGGCATGACGGCGATGAACGGCAGGCCGAGCATCCGGGCGAAGTACGCCTCGGAGACGGCCGTGGAACCCGAGGACGCCTCGACGACCGTGGTGCGCGGCCCGATCCAGCCGTTGCAGAGCCCGTAGAGGAACAGCGAGCGGGCCAGCCGGTGCTTCAGCGAGCCGGTCGGGTGTGACGACTCGTCCTTGAGGTAGAGGTCGATCCCCCAGGCCCGGGGCAGTGGGAACGGCAGCAGGTGGGTGTCGGCCGAACGGTTCGCGTCGGCCTCGACGGCGGCGATCGCTTCGGTCACCCAGGTCCGGCTGGCCTCGTCGCACCGGTCGAGATGTGTCACGCCGGAAACCTAGCAAGCAGGCCGGAGGTGGTCAGCTCCGGTCCGGTGGGGCGGTCCGGCGCAGTTGACGGCGCTGTCCGGCCCGGCCGGCGGCCCGAACGACCGGGATCAGCGCGACGGCCAGCCGGGGCAGCGCGTCCAGCTGCGGGGTCAGCATCGATCCGGTGAACGAGGCCAGCGCCCCCGGGTCGTCCAGTCGATCGTGCAGCATCGGGGTCCAGATGCCGTCCGGGCAGAGACAGGAGACGTGCACCCGCCGGTATCCGGCCATCCGCAAATCGGACAGGGTACCGAGGCTGAACGCCAGCAGTGCGTGTTTGCTGGCCGCGTACACCGTCTCGCCGGGTGCGGCGACCAGCCCGGCCAGCGACACGACGTTGAGCACGTGGCCGTGGCCCTGCTCGCGCATCAGCGCGAGCGCGGCCAGGGTGCCGTTCATCGCGCCGAACGCGTTCACGTCGAGCACCCGGCGGCGGGTCCGCCCGTCGTGTTCCCAGGCGGGGCCGGTGACCAGGATGCCGGCGTTGTTGACCCAGAGGTCGAGGCGACCCCGGCTCGCCGCCGTCGCCGCGATCAGCGCGCAGGCGACCTCGTCCCGCACGTCCAGGGCGGCCGACCACCCGCCGAGGGGCGCCGCGGCGGCGGCCACCGCCGTGGCGTCGAGGTCGGTGAGCAACACCGACCAGCCGTCGTCGTGCAGCGCGGTGGCGATGGCCCGGCCCAGGCCGCCGGCTGCCCCGGTCACCACGGCCGTACCGCGTCCGGACGAGGTCATCGGCGCACGCTACCGACGGCTGACCAGGCGGCACCAGGGGTACGCGACCGTCAGGGAGCTGGCGGACCGACCGGCTGGGGGCGGTTCTCCCACTTGGTGCTCAGCGCGATGGCGGTGCGGGTGGAGGCGACCCCGGGCGTCCGGTTGAGCCGCACGATCAACTGTTCCAGCTCGGCGATCGTGCCGACCCGTGCTTTGAGCAGGAACGACTCCACGCCGGCCATGAAGTAGCAGGACTCGATCTCGGGCAGCACCCGCAGCGACTCCAGCATGTCGTCGGAGTCCGCCCCGGAGTCCTCGACGATGCCGATCAGCGCGGTGACGCCCAGCCCGATCGCCTCCGGCTCCACGTCAGCGCGGTAGCCGCGGACCACGCCGCTGCTCTCCAGCTTGCCGACCCGCTCGTGGACGGCGGGGGCGGAGAGACCAACCTGCCGGGCCAGTTCGGCGTACGACAGGCGGGCGTTGCCGCGCAGCAGGTCGACGAGGCTCAGGTCGATGGCATCCACGGAGAGTGACCTTAACCGGTTGGGCGTAACGCGAAGCCTTCGGTATCCGTTGCACACAGCAGTGAGTAACTGTTCACAAACCGACGGTCAAGGTAGGGGTTGCACCAGTACCATTTACTAACTTCCCACTCAGTGCGTTTTTCGCGTTTGGCGGACAGGCCAGGTCCCTGGTGCTGTAATTGCCATACGTCCCTCATGACGGCTCTGGGCTCGCACCAGCCGGGGGCAGTGTGTTCAGCCAGGGGCTTCGTCGACGCGAGGAGGGGGCTGTGGACACTGGAGATCGCCTGCTGACACCGGGTGAGGTCGCCGCGCTGTTTCGGGTGGACCCGAAGACTGTGACGAGATGGGCGGCGGCCGGCCGGATAGGAAGCATCCGGACTCCAGGCGGGCATCGCCGGTTTCGGGAATCCGAGGTGCGAGCCCTGCTTGAGGGGGAGGGCATGCTGGACGAGGTGGACGAGGTCGGAAAACCACGCAACGTGGGACCGGCCGCCTCCACCGGGCCGGGTCCGGCCAACGCCGGCATGTACTGAACTGGTGCGGACAACGCAACGCGGACCGGACCCGAGTCCGGTCCGCGTCCCGCTACGGACAGCCGTGGCGGCGTGAGCGGCCGGATTGAGCGGCCACCTCAGCCCCGAGCAGCGCCGAGCTGGCCGGACCACCGTCGGAACAGGGTGTGCGGGACGCCGAGCGCGTCCAGCACCTTGCCGGCGACGAAGTCGACCAACTGCTGGGCGCTGGCCGCCGCGCCGGCCCCGTAGAAGCCGGGGCTGGCCGGCAGCACGATCGCGCCCGCGTCGTGCAGGTCGAGCAGGTGCTCCAGGTGGCTGCGGGTCACCGGCGTCTCCCGGGGGACCACCACCACCGGGCGGCGTTCCTTGAGGTTGACCTCCGCGGCGCGCTGCAACAGGTCCTTGGAGAGCCCTATCGCGATGCCCGCGCAGGCGGCCGTGCTCGCCGGGACCACGGCCATTCCGCGTACCCGGTAGGAGCCACTGCTCGGACCTGCCGCCAGGTCGCCCGCCGGCCAGTGCCGCACGTCCGCACCGGTCAGGTCCCGGCCGAGCCAGGCGGCGAGGTCCTCGGCCCAGTGTGCGTCCCGGAACGGCCGACCGGTCTCGTCGAGCACGGTGAGCCGCGCCGCCCGGGACACGATGAGGTCCACCGGCTCACCCGCGTCGAGCAGTCCGCCGATGACGGCCGCCGCGTACGGCGTGCCGGAAGCCCCGGAGACACCGACCACCCATGGTTCCCGCATCCGTCCAGCCTGCCTGGTCGGGCTGGTCCGCCGGCGGGCACCCCCGGGCCGGGCCGGTCCGACATGTCCGGTGGGTATGTGGGCGTCCCGTCGACCTGGCATGCTGCCGGTGGCGATTGGCACCGGCAGCAGTTCGCACAGGAGGCATCGGTGACGACCGGCGAGGTCCTCTGGACGTTGCGCACCGAGTGTCCTGTTCCGGCCCGGCTGTCGCCGTACGCCGACCGGGTGCAGGAGTGGCTGCTCGGCCTGCTGCCCGAACTGGGCCTGGCACTGGACGACGCCGCGCTGCACCGGCTGGCCCGCGGGGCCTTCGCCAGGTACGCCGGCCGGCTCTACCCGGACGCGACCGAGGCCGACCTGCGGTCGCTGACCGCTCTGTTCACCTGGTTCTTCCTGGTCGACGATGCCTGCGACGGGCCGGGCCGGCTCGCGCCGGACCAGATTTGGGCGCTGCGCAACGGCACGTTGGCCCTGCTGCGCGACGGTCCCCGGCTGCGGCAGGCCGGGTTGACCGGTCCGCTGCGCCGGCTGCTGGTGCTGGCCTGGCGGGAGCCACGCCGCCGGATGCCGGCCCGCTGGCGGCTGCGCTTCGCCGACGCGGTTGCCCGGCACCTGGACGGCACCTGGCAGGAGGCGGTCAACAAGGAGGCGGGCCACCGCCCGAGCGTCACCGAGTACGTCGAGCTGCGTCGGGCGACCTCGGCGGCGGAGGTGTCGTACCCGCTGGTGGAGTTCGTCAGCGGACGGCTGCTGCCCGACCCGGTCTACCACCACCCGTTGCTGCGCGAGATCGCCCGTACCGGCAACGACCTGCTCTCCTGGTACAACGACCTCGCCTCACTGGACCGGGACCGGGCCACCTCGGGCGGGCACAACCTGGTCCTCGCCATGCGGGACGAGTGGGGCGTGCCCGCGGCGGTGGCGGTCGACCGGGCGGCCGAACGCTGGCGGGAGTCGATGCGCCGCTTCGTCGCGCTGCGGGCCGCGGTGCCGTCGTTCGGCCCGGCGTTGGACGAAGCGGTCACCGACCATCTCGACGGGGTGGCGTACGCGGTCCGCGGCACCATCGACTGGACGCTGGAGAGCGCCCGCTACCCGACCAGCGTCTAGGGTCGCAGGTCGAGCCGGATCACCAGGTCGAGCAGGGCGAACACGAACAGCGCGATGCCGACGAAGCCGTTGGCGGTGAAGAACGCCCGGTTGACCTTGCTCAGGTCGGTCGGCGTGACCACCAAATGCTGGTAGCCGAACGCGACAGCGGTCAACGCCAGCCCGATCCACCAGAGCCAGCCGAAGCCGACCAGCGCACCGAACCAGATGAACAGCGCGAACGTCACCACGTGCGCGACGGTGGAGGCGTGCAACGCGAAGCGCCGGCCGTACCGGGCGGGCACGCTGTGCACGCCGATCTCCTGGTCGATCTCGGAGTCCTGGCAGGCGTAGATCAGGTCGAAGCCGCCGATCCACAGTCCGACCGCCGCGCCGAGCAGCCAGGCCGGCCAGGAGCCGTCCAGGGTGCCGGTGACCGCCAGCCAGGCGCCGACCGGGCCGACCGCCTGGGCGATCGCGAGGATGGCGTGCGGCCAGTTGGTGAACCGCTTGCCGTACGGGTAGACCACCAGAGGCACCACGGCGAGCGGCGCCAGCACCAGGCAGAGCGGGTTGAGCAGCGCGGCGGCGACGAGGAAGACCACCAGCGCGACGGCCGCGCCGGTCCAGGCCGTCCGCACGCTCACCGCACCGGTCACCAGTTCCCGGCCGGCGGTACGCGGGTTCCGGGCGTCGATCCGCCGGTCGAGGATCCGGTTGGCGGCCATCGCGAACGTCCGCGCGCCGACCATCGCCACGGTGATCAGCAGCAGGTCCCACCATCGCACCCGCCCGCCGTTGACCTGCATGGCGGTCAGCGCCGACAGGTACGCGAACGGCAGCGCGAACACCGAGTGCTCGATGGTGACGAGCTTGAGGAAGGACTTGACCCGGCCCGGCTTCTCGGCCGGCGCGTCGAGGACGGCCATCAGATCCCGTACTCCTTCCAGCGCTTGTCGACCAGGGCGGTAACCTCGGGACTCATGCTCATCTCCTCCGGCCAACCGCGGGTGTAGCCCTCGGTCGGGAGTTTGCGGGTCGCGTCGACGCCCACCTTGCCGCCCCAGAACTGCTGGTACGACGAGTGGTCGAGGTGGTCCACCGGGCCCTCGGTGAGCAGCAGGTCGCGCGCGTAGTCGACGTTGCCGAAGGCACGGAAGGCGACCTCGTTGTAGTCGTGCACGTCGCAGTCCTCGTCGACGATCACGATCAGCTTGGTCAGCGACATGAGGTGCGCGCCCCAGATCGCGTTCATCACCTTCTGCGCGTGCTTCGGGTAGCGCTTGCGGATCGACACGATCGCGCAGTTGTGGAAGACGCCAGCGGCCGGCAGGTCGTAGTCGACGATGTCCGGGATCAGCAGCTTGAGCAGCGGCTGGAAGATCCGCTCGGTGGCCTTGCCGAGGCCGTGGTCCTCCTGCGGCGGCTTCGAGGTGACGATGGAGTGGTAGACCGGCTTGCGCTGCATGGTCATCGCCTCGATGTGCAGCACCGGGAACGGCTCGACCGGGGTGTAGAAGCCGGTGTGGTCGCCGAACGGCCCCTCGGGCAGCCGCTCCCCGGGCTCCAGGTAGCCCTCCAGCACGATCTGCGCGTGCGCGGGCACCTGCAACGGCACGGTGAGGCAGTCGACCATCTCCACCCGTTCGCCCCGCAGGAACCCGGCGAACAGGTACTCGTCGATGTCGCTGGGCAGCGGCGCGCTGGCCGCGTACGAGACGACGGGGTCGCAGCCGATCGCGACCGCGACCGGCAGGCGCTGCCCGAGCCGCTCGGCGACCGCGTGGTGTGCGGTCGAGTCCTTGTGGATCTGCCAGTGCATGCCGAGGGTGTTGCGGCCGTGCTGCTGGAGCCGGTACAGGCCCAGGTTGCGCTTTCCGGTTTCCGGGTGCTTGGTGTGGGTCAGCCCGTAGTTGTGGAAGATCCCGCCGTCACCGGGCCAGACCTGGAGGCCGGGTAGCCGGTTCAGGTCGACGTCCTCACCCCGGTAGACCACCTCCTGGCAGGGCGCGGTCTTCACCTTGCGCGGCGGCACCGACTTGAGCTGCATGACCTTGCCGAGGCCCTCCCGGATGCCGGACCAGCCGACCGGCAGCTCCGGCTTGACCAGCGCGCCGATCCGGGCGCCAATCTCGTCCAGCGACTCGACGCCGAGCGCCATCGCCATCCGCTTCTCGGTGCCGAACAGGTTGATCGCCACCGGCATCTCACCCCTGGTGGGGTGCTCGAAGAGCAGCGCCGGTCCGCCGGCTCGCACCGTGCGGGTGACCACCTCGCTGATCTCCAGGGTGGGGTCGACCGGGACGTCCACCCGGCGCAACTCCCCCGCGCGCTCCAGCGCCGCGAGGAAGTCCTTGAGATCGTTGTACGGGAAGCCACGAGCCGCCATGTCGCCCAGTCTCCCGCACCGGCTCCCGCGCGACCCAGGCCGGGTGGTGTGACTCCCGCGATGACCCGGGGCCAGCAGCCCGCCGTGCCGGCGGCCGGTCAGCATCCACTCGTTTTCAGGACGTCGGGGTGTCCTGCGCCGGGGATGGGCCGACGTCCTGAAAACCGAGTGGATCAACGGTCCGCCCGACTGGCGGGGCAGGCGGCGGGCGGTTGAGCGGCGGGCGTCCAGGCGTGGGCGGCCAGCGGCGGGTCGAGCACGGTCAGCGTGAACCGGCGCAGCGCCTCCAAGCGCGGGTCGGGCAGCGCCGAGCCGGCACGCAATGCGGCGCTCCACACCATGGCCTCGGCCAACTGGTTCCGGCTCGACGTGCCCGGCTGGCTGGGCGGCTGACCGCGGCTGCCGGCCGGTTGGGCGTCGCCACAGCAAGATCCACTCGGGTTTCATGAAGTCGGTGCCTCCGGGCCGCAGGACACCGCGACTTCACGGAAGTCGAGTGGATCAACGGCCGACCGGGCGCGGAACACCGCCACATTGCCGACCAGGACCGGGTCAAGCCCTGCGGACACTTCCCACCGATCCTGGCGGAACGGCGGGACGCGGGTGCAGGGTGGATCCATGCCGGACGCCTACCTCGTCGGCGACCCGGACGGGTTGTCGCCCCTGCTGGTCGAGCTTCGCGACACTGTTGCCCGAGAGCTGCACGCCCAACTGGCGCTGCGCGGCGAACGGATCGAGCTGGCCGATCTGCCGGAGGTGTCATACCAGGTCACGATCCAGGTCGAACGGGCGCTGCGCGCCTGGCGACCGGCGCGGCAGTCACCGACCCAGTCCCGTTTCGACGGGGATCGCGACTAGGTCAAGCGATCACAGCCGGCCGCCACCCACGGGTGGACGACAACCCGGGCGACGGCGTCAGTCCAGCCCGCCGTACGAGTGCAGGCCGGTGAAGAAGATGTTCACGCCGAACAGGTTCATCAGCATGGTGAGGAAGCCGAGCACCGCGATCCAGGTGGCCACGTTGCGCTTGACGCTGGGCGTGGCGCGGGCGTGCAGGTAACCGGCGTACACCACCCAGGAGATGAACGCCCAGGTCTCCTTCGGGTCCCAGCCCCACGGCCGACCCCAGGCCGCCTCGGCCCAGATCGCCCCGGCGATCACCGCGAACGTGAAGATCGGGAACGCGAAGGCGTGCAGCGCGAAGGTCAGCCGCTCCAGGCCGACCGCGCCGGGCAGCCGCTTTGCCAGGGTGTACGGGAAACTCCGCTTGCCCTGCTCGTACCCGTTGCGCATCAGGAATCCGACCGCGGGCACCACGCCGAGCAGGAAGATGCCGGACGCGAAGACGATGGTCGAGACGTGCACGACGAACCAGTACGAGTTCAGAGCCGGCACCAGCGGCACGATCGGCACGTACAGCACCAGTTCGGCGGTGGCGACCAGCAGCACCATCACCAGGGTGAGGAACAGCCCGAGCTTGCGCAGTGACGGCCGCTTCCAGAGCACCACCAGCCAGGCCGTGACCCCGATGAACGTCACCGTGAGCACGAACTCGTACATGTTGCCCCACGGCATCCGGTCGGCCGCGAGCCCGCGGGTGACCAGCGCCGCCAGGTGCAGCAGGGCAGCGACCGCGGTGGCGCCCACCCCGACCAGGCCCGCGAGTCGGGCGCGCCCCGCGGAGCGGTCGGCCGCAGGCTGCGACGGGACCGGCGCGGGCGGCGGCGGAAGCGCGCCGGCACCGGCACCGACCAGCTCGCGGACCGGAGCCGCGGCGGCGACCCGGGTACGCGCATTGCCCAGCGCGTACTCCACGGCATGGCCGATCATCGCGACCAGGTACGCCAGGATCGCGAAGCTCACCAGATTGTCGGAGAGTGCGGACATCACTCGGCTCCTTCTCGCACGCCGGCCCGGTCACTGGAGTCAGCGTCCGCGTCGGCCCGCTGGGTCGCCCGTTCGTCACCGCTGACCGCGGCGACGAGCCGGGCGAACTCGTCGGCGAACCCTGGGTAGTCGGTACGCGGCAACCCACCGACCTCCATCAAGCTACTACCGCTCGTCGGAGATCCGTGCGTGGGGTCGGTCGGATTCACCCGGAACCACACCCGACGGCGCTTCCCGAACAGCGAACCCATCAGCCCGACGAGCAGGACACCGCAGCTCACCAGCAGCATCGTCGAGCCGGGATCGTGCCGGACGGAGAGCGTGACATACCGCTCGGTGCCCAGGAACTCGATCTTCGTGCCGTCGTCCAACGTCCAGGACTCGCCCTTGCGGAGCAGCTTGGTGCCGACCTCCTTGACCTTGCCGGTCCGCACCTGCCGCTGGTCGAGTTGGTAGACCGAGCCGGGGATGCCGGCGTCCAGGCCGAGGTTGCCCCGGTACGCGACCAGGTTCAGCGCCGGGTTGCGCTCGGTCGGGTACTCCGAGCGGACGAAGGGGGCCTGCTGCGGCGCGGTCGGCAGGTAGATGCCGGTGAAGGCCATCTGCTGATCCGGTGCGCGCTGCCCGGTGGCCGGGTCGACGTTCGCGTCCGGGAAGGCCGCCAGACCCTCGCTGGTCAGACCCATGTCACCGGTGGTCAGGAAGGGCTCGTCGCTGATCTGGCTGTTGCCGAAGCGGTCGGTGTAGCGGATCACCGGGGCGTACCCGTGGCCGAGCAGGTAGACGCTCGCGTCGGCGAGGCGCAGCGGCGAGTTCACCGAGAAGTCCGCGCTGCGGGTCGGCTCGTCCGGGCCGTCGACGGTCACCGTGGCGTTGAAGAACTCCGGCTGGCCGCTGTCGAGGAACCGGGCCCGGAAGTCGTCCAACCGCAGGCAGAAGCGGGGCAGGTCGGCGCTGTCGACCCGGGGGCCGAGCTTCGCCTCGGCGTACTGCTGGCGGGTGTTGCAGAACGCGTTGTCCGCTCCCGCCACGAGCAGCCGGTTGCCGCTCCAGCCGTACCACGAGCCGAGCGCCACACCGATCAGCACCGCGATGAGCGAGGTGTGGAACAGCAGGTTGCCGGTCTCCTTGAGGTAGCCCTTCTCGGCCGAGACCTCGTCGCCGCGTACCTCCACGCGCCAGCGCCGCTTGCGCAGCACCTCGGCGATGGCCGCCGCGCCACCGGCCGGGGCGGCAGCACGGCGTGCTGCGGCAGCCGCGCCATCCGCTTCGGCGCGACCGGAGGCCGGGACCGCAGCGCCCGGGCGTGATCGCGCAGCCGGGGCGTGATGCAGCCGATCAGGGACGCGAACAGCAGCAGGTAGATCGCGGAGAACCAGACCGAGCCGAAGACCTCGAACGCGCCGATCCGGTTCAGCCGGGGGGCCAGGTCCGGGTGGTCGATGAAGTACTGGTTGACCTTCTCCGGGCTGATCCCGCGCTGCGGCAGCACCGAGCCGGGGATCGCGGCGACCGCGAGCAGGAAGAGCAGGATCAGCGCCGTACGCATGCTGGTCAGCTGCCGCCACGAGTTGCGCAGCAGGGCCAGCAGCCGGTTGGGCCGGCGCCGGGGCGCCGGGGCCTCGGCCTCCGGCCGGTCGTCGACGACGTCATCAGATGCTCACCTCGCCCACCCCGACGGTGGTCTGCAACCAGATCACGAAGCTCTGCCATCCGCCGGTGACCAGCGCCAGGCCGATCAGGATGAGCAGGGCGCCACCGACCCGGGTGACCCAGCGGCTGTTGCGCCGGATGGCGCGGAAGACCCCGAGCAGGCGCTGGAAGCCCAGCCCGAAGACGACGAACGGTATCCCCAGCCCGAGGCAGTACGCCACGGCGAGCACCACGGCACGGTCGCTCTGGCCGCTCGTGGCCGCCATGCCCATCACCGCGCCGAGCGTGGGACCGGTGCAGGGCACCCAACTGAGCGCGAAGACCGCGCCGAAGACCGGTGCGCCGAGCAGCCCGGCCGACGGCAGCCGGGAGATCCGGAACTCGCGTTGCAGCGCCGGGATCATCCCGAGGTAGCCCAACCCGAGCACGATGATCAGCGCGCCGACGACGATCTCCAACTGCCGCTCGTACTCGAAGAAGACCCGGCCGATGCCGGCGAACAGGACCGCGGTGGCAACGAAGACGACTGTGAAACCGGCGATGAAGAGCAGCGTCCCGGCGAGCACCCGGCCCTTGACCGCCACCGCCGCGGTCCGCTCCCGAACGGCGACACCGCCGGTGGTCTCGGCGGGTGCGGGGTCGCCGCCGGTCGGCGGCCTTCGAGGTCGGCGCGGCGAGGCCGGTGACGTACGAGAGGTAGCCGGGGACGAGCGGTAGCACGCACGGGGAGAGGAAGCTGACCAGGCCGGCGAGCGACGCCGCGCCGATGGCGAGCAGCAGCGGCCCGCTGAGGGCCAGTTGCCGGAAGGTCTCGCCCATCAGTTCGACGCCGGCTTCTCGGCTGCGAGCCGTTCGACGATCGGCCGTAGCTCGTCCTTTGTCACGGCGCGACGGATCACCACGGCGATCCGGCCGTCGCGGTCGAGGACCACGGTCGCCGGTGTGGAATTGGGCGGGATGTCGAAGTTCAGCGCCTGGCGGCTGGAGGGGTCGAAGATGCTCGGGTAGGTGGCCCGCCCCTGCTCGAAGGCGATCGCCTTGTCCTTGCTGTCCTGCACGTTGACCCCGAGGAAGGTCACCCCGGACGCCTTGGTGGCCTGGTAGGTGTCCTCCAGGTCGTCGGCCTCCGCACGGCAGGGCGCGCACCAGGAACCCCAGAAGTTGACGACCACTACCTGGCCGCGTGCCTGGGAGACGTCGTACTGGCCGCCGGTGAGCAGTTCGCCGATCACCTTGGGCGTCTTCGACCGCTGGTCCGGCGTACAGGTGATCGTGAGGCCATCGCTGGTGCAGTCCTTCTCCCCGCCGCCCCCGGACGTGCAGCCGACCAGCGCCACCGCGGCGACGGCGGCGAGCAGACCGGCGGTCCACCTCCGGGCGTTCATCAGGCCCCCTTGGCCGTCCGGGCTGTCGCGGAGAGAGCGATCAGGTGGGCGGCCGGCTCGCTGTAGCCGATGCCCACCACCTTCGCGCCGTCGAAGTGGAACGACGTGAGGCTCGCCAGCCCGCACTGCCGTTTGCGCGGGTCGTGCCAGAGCCGCTTGCGCTCGACGTAACGGCGCAGCGTCCAGATCGGGAGCTGGTGCGAGACCAGCACCGCCTCGCGGCCCTCGGCGGCGACCCGGGCGGCGTGCACGGCGGCGAACATCCGCTCGGCGATAACCCGGTACGCCTCACCCCAGGACGGGGTCACCGGATCGCGCAGCACCCACCAGTTGCGCGGGTCGCGAAACGACCCGTCACCCGGGGACACCTTCTTGCCCTCGAACCAGTTGGCGCTCTCGATCAGCCGCTCGTCCACGCCGACCGGCAGCCCGAACTGGGCGGCGATCGGCTCGGCGGTCTGCTGGGCGCGCTCCAGCGGGCTGGCCACCACGTGCACGATCTCCCGCTCGGCGAGGCCCTGCGCGGCGGCTTGGCCATCTGCACGCCCAGCTCCGACAGGCGGAAGCCGGGCAGCCGGCCGTAGAGGATCTGGTCCGGGTTGTGCACCTCGCCGTGCCGGAGCACGTGGACCACCGTCTTGCTCAAGGCTGCGCCCCCTTCGTTCGCGACTTCGGGGCTCGCAGAACCGGCTCACTCCTCGCGCTCACCACTACGCCCTTCGTTCGCGACTGCGGGGCTCGCAAGATCGGCTCACTCCTCGCGCTCACGCTAACCCCCGTGACCGGCCGCTGCCGCCGCGTTCGCCGCCGTGGGCAGCGCGGCGGCGATGTGCTCCAGAGCGGCGTCGTCGATCGCCGCCGACACGAACCACGACTCGAACGCGCTCGGCGGCAGGTAGACGCCGGCGGCGAGCATTGCGTGGAAGAACGCCTTAAAAGCCGGCACCTGCTGGGTGCGGGCGCTGTCGTAGTCCAGGACGTCGGCGTCGGTGAAGAAGATCGAGAACATGCTGCCCGCGTACGACAGTTGGTGCGGGACCCCGGCGGCGGCCAGCGCGTCGGCCGCGAGCTTGCCCACGACGGCGGCCGTCTCGTCGAGCCGGCGGTACAGGGCGTCGTCGGCGAGCCGCAGCGTGGCCAGGCCGGCGGCGCAGGCGAGCGGGTTACCGGAGAGCGTGCCGGCCTGGTAGACCGGGCCGGCCGGCGCGAGTCGCGCCATGATCTCCGCGCGCCCGCCGAACGCCGCGGCGGGCAGGCCGCCACCCATGACCTTGCCGTACGTCCACAGGTCGGCGTCGGAGGCGTCGAGGCCGTGCCACCCGGAGCGGGAGACCCGGAACCCGGTCATCACCTCGTCCACCACGAGCAGCGCGCCGTGCGCGTGCGCGATCCGGGCGAGCTGTTGATTGAAGCCGTCACGGGGCGCGACCACGCCCATGTTGCCGGCGGCGGCCTCGGTGATCACCGCGGCGATGTGCGGGCCCTCGGCGGCGAAGGCCTCCTCGACGGCCCGGATGTCGTTGTACGGGAGGACGATCGTCTCGCTGGCCGCCGCGCCGGTCACCCCGGGCGAATCGGGCAGGCCCAGGGTGGCCACGCCGGACCCGGCCGAGGCGAGCAGCGCGTCGACGTGCCCGTGGTAGCAACCCGCGAACTTGACGATTTTGGAGCGGCCGGTGAAGCCCCGGGCCAGCCGGATCGCCGACATGGTCGCCTCGGTGCCGGAGTTGACCAGACGGACCTGCTCCACCGGGGTCCGGTCGACGATCTCGGCGGCCAGCTCCACCTCACCGGGGGTGGGGGTGCCGAAACTGGTGCCCCGGGCGGCGGCGGCCTGCACGGCGGCCACCACCTCGGGATGTGCGTGCCCGAGGATCAGCGGACCCCACGAGCAGACCAGGTCGACGTAGCGGCGGCCGTCGGCGTCGTACAGCCACGCACCCTCGCCACGGACCATGAAGCGTGGGGTGCCGCCGACCGCCTGGAAGGCACGCACGGGGGAGTTCACCCCGCCCGGCACGATGGCGCGGGCGCGGTCGAACAGGGCCTCGGAGGCCGGCGCGTCGGCCGGGTAGCGGCCAGATCCGGCGGGAACGATGTCGGTCACGATGCCGCCATTGTTGCAGCGCCGAACGGCCAACCAGCAGCCACCCCGGACCGGGGTTACCGGGCTCACCCGCCTCCGGCGCCTGGCAGAGCCACCGACGGCGGGTCGGCGCCTGTTTGGCGGGGACGGCTCGCGGCCTCGACAGGCCGGGTCGTCCGGATCGCGCTAGGCTGACCCGGTGGATCGTGCCGAACTGTCCATCACGCTACACCGGACGGGCGACGAAGCAGTGCTGCGCCTGGCCGGTGAGATCGACATGCTCACGGCCGCTCAGCTCTCCACGGTCGTCAACGAGGTGCTGGCCGACCCGCCGCCGCGCATCGTGCTCGACCTCGGTGGTGTCACGTTCTGCGACTCGCAGGGCCTGGGCACGCTGGTCGTCCTCAGCCGTAAGGCCAGCCACGCGCAGAGCCTGCTGATGCTCACCCACGTGGGCGACTTCCTGATCCGCGTCCTGGACATCACCGGCCTCCGCAGCGCCCTGATGATCCGCAACGACCAACCCACAGGCTAACCCCACCCCACCCCACCCCCACCCCA
>NZ_JAEVHM010000012.1 GCF_016802865.1 Micromonospora parastrephiae
CCCCGACGCGGCGCGCGCAGCGCCGCCGCCGCGCCGGTCGCCCCCGGATCTGGGCGGTGGATGGCGGCCGATCACCATCGAGGTGGCGGCCGGCGACCTGCCGCGCACGCAGGCGATCGTCGGTCGCTTCACCACGGACGCCCAGGCGTCCGCGAAGGGCACCTCGGCGTACGTCGTGATCCCGAACCCGCGGGGGCTCCAGGTGGACGAACACCCCTTCACAAACGATCTGGTACGCGCGCTGCGCGACGCCGGGGTGCCACTCCGGTCGGTGGTCGCCTGACCGACCCCTGCACGGCGAAGCGCCCGTCCCCGGTTTTCGGGGGCGGGCGCTCCGCGCGTTCTGGCGGCCGGTTACGACGGTCGCGCGACCTCGGCGACGAACGCCCGCCAGGCCACCGGCCCGAAGACCAGCGCCGGGCCTTCGGGGTCCTTCGAGTCCCGCACGCCCACGATGCCGGGCAGGTTGTCCGCGACCTCGACACAGTCGCCGCCGCCGGAGCCGCTGCGGGTGGACTTGCGCCACGTAGCGCCGGTCAGGTCCATGACGTCACCACTTCCTTCATCAGATCCAGTGACTGGCGGCGGGGTAGCGCCTCGTTGCGAACCGTCTCCCACCGCGACGTCAGAGTATCCACATCGTCGTCTCGATCGATGACAACCCCGCCTAGCTGGTTCTCCATCTGCCCCACCCACTTGTGGTCGGAAAGGCGTGCCAAGCTGAACGGCCCGGTCAGGCCGACGTGCATGCTGACCTCGTCCGGCAGCACATGGACACTGATGTTCGGCCGCTCCGCGAGGGCGGTCAACTGCTTGATCTGCCCCGCCATGATGTCGCGGAAGTCCGCACCGGCGCGGCGGAGCACCGCCTCGGCGACGACCGCGATGAACTGCGGGGCGTTCGCCTTCGTGAGGACCGCCTGCCGGTCGAGACGGTGGGCGAGCCGCTTCTCGACCTCGTCGTCGCTCAACGTGTCATCGCAGCGGATCACGGCGCGGCCGTAGCTCTCCGACTGGAGCAGGCCCGGAACGAGGGTCGGTTGAAAACACCTCAACTGGGTCGCGGTGCGCTCGGCGTCGAGCCACGGCAGGAACCACGACGGGGCGCCGAGCTTGCCCACCATGCGCTCGAACAGCCCGCCGTTCTTGAACGCCCGGTCGGCGCCCTTGATGAAGTCCATCGTCAGCGCCCGCGTCTCGCTCTCCACGGCGCTGACGTGTGACGCGCTGAAGCCGGCGCCCCGGCCGAAAGCCTCCTGCGTCATGCCCGCGACCCCTCGGGCACGGCGGATCTCGCCCACGATGAACGCGGCGAGCGGGTGTGGCAGGTCGGCCATTTCAGTGCCCCCCAAACCAAAAGATCGACTACTCACGCCGCCACCCGGCGTGGAACGTCTTGCCAGCTCAGCCCGAACCGGCAAAGCACCTTCCGAGAGTAGTGGCCTCCACACCAGAGTGTCACCAGCGGCGCGGCCGGTGGAGGACCCGAGAACCGGCGGACGCGTTCGTACCGGGGCCGCCCCGATGGGCGAGCACTCGCGGGGCGGCCCCTCCCAACGTCCAGCTCCGGGGAAGACCATGCCCACAGATCAGCCAGCGCAGGTACGGTCCGGCGACCTGCTGCACCTCACCCGCACCGCAAGCCCGCAGTTCGTCCGCCCGATCACCGTTCGCGTGATCCGTGCCCTGACCGATCGACACACGTACCACGGTTGGTTGTGGATCGACGCCTACCAACTCGGCCCGAACGGTGACGCGGTCGCGCGCCGCGAGCTGTACCTGATGCCCGCAGGTGCACAGTGGCTCACCTCACCGCCGAGCCGGCCCACCACCCGGCGCCCGGTCCGACGAGCCCCGGCGCGGGTCGGCTGATGTCCCGCCGCTCGCCCGACCACCGACCTGCCCGTCCATACCGGCGTGAGGGCCTGTCCCGCCTCGCGGCAGAACAGGCCCTCACATCACCGGTTGGCGCTCAGGCGACGCCGACCAGTGGCCATCCGAGCAACACCCCTACCCAGGGTCAGGCCGTCGCCACACCGAAGAGGTGGATGACGCCACCCTGGGCGCCGGTCGGCAGCGTCAGGCTGGCCAGTTGCTTGCCCGGCTTCAGGTCGATCGGGGCGGTCGCGAAGACGTAGGTGGCCACCGGGTCGATCCCGCCACCCATCACATCGCGGTACGTGGTGTGCGCCGCTGTGACGTTGCCGAAAGACGGCTGATCGAACCCGCCGCCCAACGTCCAGTCGCTGAAGCCGATCTCGGCCTGCTGCGTCGTGCCGTCGGTGTACGTCAGCGTCACCGTGCCGCTCGCGGCACCGAAGACGGCGCTGCCCAGCAGGCTCAACTTGGTGTCACCCTCGGCGGCCTGGACGTTCAGCACCTGGCCGCCACCGCCGACCAGGATGTTGTCCGCGTCGCCGGGAGCCACGTTGGGCCAGGTGAAGTTGAACCCGGCGATCGACACGTTGGCCCCGGGGGTCACCCCGACGGCTTCGAGGGCCTTGGCGGAGTAGCTCCACCCTCCGGTGTCGAAGTTGGCCTGCGGGTTGGTGTCGTCAGCCGAGATGCCGTTGTTGTTGAGGTTCCACAACACGCTGTTCCGGGCGGCGACCGTCACGGGAAGCGTCACGGTAGGCAATGTCGTACCGGACGAGGTGGCGGCGGTCACTGTCACGGTGTAGGCACCGGGCTTGAGGTCAGCCCCCGCCGCGACGGTGAGGGCCTTGCTGCCCGATCCGTCGCCGGTCAGCTTGAATTCACCGTCAGCCGGAGTGACGGTCAACCCGGTGGGCGCGCTGACCTTCCACCGCACGGCGGTGGGAGCTTCGGTAAGCGCCTGGACCTTGTACGCCGCAACCGAGGCGCTGCCCGGCTCGACCTTCAGCGTCTGCGGGCTCGCTCCGGCCAGATACGGCTGCCGACCGTCGCCGTACGAGGGCGGCGCGTCGGAGGGAGCGCTGCCCCACGACTTGTTCGGCTTTCCACCGAGCACGAAGTCGACAGTGCCGCCCTTGTTGACGAGGGTGTCGGGGACCCAGCTCCGGTTCGACTTCTTACCGTTCACCTTGACCGACTGGATGTACTTGTTCTTCGAGGAGGCGTCCGGGGCGTTGACCGTGATCGTGCGGCCGGGCCGGCCTCGATCACCGCGCGCGGGAAGAGCGGTGCGGAGAGCACCAGGTCGGCCCGGCTCGGGTTCTGCGGGTACATGCCCAGCGCGGAGAAGACGTACCACGACGACATGGTGCCGGCGTCGTCGTTGCCCGGGATGCCGCCAGGGGTGTTGCCCCAGAGCTGGTCCATTACCGCCCGGACCGTCTCCTGCGCCTTGTAGGGCACGCCGAAGTAGTTGTAGAGGTACGGCGCGTTCATGTCAGGTTCGTTGGTCGGGTCGTACCGGGTGAGGTCGCGGGCCGAGAAGTCGAAGGTGCCGTCGGTGGTACGGAAGAAGGCATCGAGCCGCTGCTCGGCGGCCTTGTTGCCACCCATGGCGCGGGCCAGACCAGCGACGTCCGAGTAGACCATCCAGGTGTAGCGGGCGCTGCTGCCCTCGACGAACCCGCTCTCGGTGGCCGGGGTGAAGGTGCGGTCCGCCCAGGTGCCGTCGGCCTTGCGGGAGCGCATGTAGCCACCCTGCGGTGTCGCGGTCACGTCGAAGACGTTGCTCCAGCTGCCCGACCGCTTGAGGAAGGTCCGCTCGTTCGCCCGGTCGCCAACCTGGCCGGCGAGCTCGGCGAGAGCGAAGTCGGCGACCCCGTCCTCCATCGTCTCGGCCGCGCCGCCCCAGCAGGAGCAGCCATCGGCCGGTACGTAGCCCAGTTGCAGGTACTTGTCGAGCGCGGGACGCTGACCGACGCAGGCCACGTTGCAGCCGGCGCTGTCGGAGTCGTTCGCGTTCGGCACCGTCGCTGCGGTGATCAGCGAACGAAGAGCGCCCTTGACGTCGAAGTCCCGCCCGCCGAAGGCGTGGATGCCGGCGACCGCCGGGGCCGCCGGGTCACCGGACATGACGCTCGTCTTGCCGTGCACCAGTAGCCAGCGGTCCCATTCGCCGCCGCGCTGGGTGGCGTAGTTGAACAGCGACTGCGCATAGTCGCTACCCGCCTTCGGGTCGATCAGCGTCATCAGCTGCACCTGGGCGCGGTACTGGTCCCAGCCGGAGAAGGTGCCGTACTGCGCTTCCTGGCCCTTGGCCAGCCGCTGGGGCTTGCCGTCGGCGCCGAGGTAGCGGCCATCCACGTCATTCGTGAGGGTGGGCTCCAGCATGGAGTGGTACAGCGCGGTGTAGAAGGTGCTGAGCTGGTCGGCGGAGCCGCCACCGACTTTGATCTTGCTCAGATGCCGTTGCCAATCCGCCGTGGCCTCCGACCGGATTGCGTCGAAGGTCTTCTTCTGTGGGTTCTCCGCCCGCAGGTTGGCCTCGGCGTTGTCCAAGCTGACGTAGGAGATGGCGACCTTCACGCCGACCTTCGTGGTGCCCTCGGCGAAGGTGACGTAGGCGCCGGATCCCTTGCCCGGGACCGGACTGCCGGTGTCGACGCCCGTGCCGCCTGAGGCCGTCGAGGCGCCCGGCGTCAGGGCGTCGTCCCGCCACGTGCCGAACCGGGCGAAGGGCTGGTCGAAATGGGCGGTGAAGTGCAGCGTGTACAGGGCTTGGCGGTTGTTCGCGCTCTGCGGGCCGCAGAAGTTGCCTGCCGTTACCGAACCGGTGACGGTCCGTGCGGCGGCGTCCACCTGCACGGTGGCGTCGGTGCTGCCGGTCTCCGAGTTCGAGGTGCGGAACAGCATGCTGGCGGGCTGGTTGGCCGGGAACCCGAAGCGGCCCGAGCCCGTGCGGGCGGTGGTGGTCAGCTCAGCCGACGCACCGCTGTCGAGGCCGACCCTGTAGTACCCGGCACGCGCCGTCTCGTTCTCATGGGAGAAGTCACTCGCGTACGTCGCGTCGGAGGTGTCGGCGCTCGGTGACGAGGCGACGTCACCGACGTACGGCATGATCGGGATGTCGCCGGCGCCTCCGTTGCAGCCGACGCCGTTGAGGTGGGTGAGGCTGAAGCCACGGACCCGGGTCGCACGGTACTCGTAGCCACCGGGCGCGGGGGTCGAGACCTGGGCGCCCCTGGTGGTCTGCGGGCTCCAGGCCAGCATGCCGAAGGGACGCACCGCTCCGGGGTAGGTGTTGCCGAGGTTCGTTGAGCCGATCAGCGGGTTGACGTACGCGGCCGGGTCGGTGACCAGCCGCGGACCAGGGGCGGCCGAGGCGGGCGAGCCCGCGGTGACCGCCGCCAGCGCGGCAACAGCCGTCGTCACGACAGCGGCGAGAGTTCGGCGTCTCACGGTCTGCACCGCACGAGCCGTTGGGTTTGGCACAGGACTTGCCCTTCGATTGACGACCGTGTGCGTGAAGCCCGACCGGAACACCGTCACGCGGTTTTCCATGGCGGGGCCGTCGCACTCGGTCGTGACAACGTTGTCTCCATCCACGAAGGATGTTCGTCCCCCATCGGAGACCTGTCAAGATCCCCGGCGCACCGTGCATCCGGCTGGCCCCTACGCGCGTGCCAGCCGGAGCACGGCGTCAGCGTCAGCCGGTCGCGCAGACGGTGCCGTTGAGGGTGAACGCGGTGGGCAGCACGTTCGGCCCGCTGTACGCGCCGACGAAGCCGGCGCTCACGCTGGCGCCGGCGGCTATCTGCCGGTTGTCGTCGGTCGGTGTGACCCGCACGGCCGCGCCGAGCTGCTCCCAGGTGGCGCTCCAACCGCTGCTCACCTGCTGCCAGCCGGTCGGCCAGGTCCAGGTGAGCGTCCACCCGGTGATCGGGCGTGTCCCGTTGTTGGTGATCTCGACGCCGCCGATGTAGCCGTTGCCCCAGTCGTTGGCGGTGGTGAAGCGGACGGTGCACGAACTCGCGGCCGGGCCGCCGGTGGCGAAGGTGAGCGGCGGCGAGGCCCAGGACAACCGGCCGGCGGTGTCCCGGGCCAGCACGTTGACGGTGTACCTGCTGCCCGGCACGAGATTGTCGACCGTGAACGAGGTGGTGCTCGTCTCGCCCAACTGCTCGCTGACCGCGCCGTTCTGCCGGTACACCTCGTACTTGGCGATAGGGCTGCCACCCGGGGTGGCCGCCGGCCAGGTGATCGTCGCGGCGCGGCCGGTGACGCCGCTCGCGGTCGGTTGGCCCGGCGCGGCCGGCCGGCCGGCGGTCGCGCCGACCGGGTGCAGCACGAGCGTCGTCAACGAGTACGGCGGCAGCGTCCGGCTGGTCGCCGAGCCGGACTGGCCGGTGGTGATGCCGGTGGCCCCGTTGGTGAGGGTGGACACGGTCGGCGCGACGGCCGACGGGGTGAACCCGGCGTAGTCGATGGCGACCGGGTGCGCGTTGTCCGGGTCCTTGTTCAGCAGCAGCACCGCCAGGTCGCCGTTGCCGCGGCGGACCGCGTGGGCGCTGACCAACGGCTCGTCGGTGCCGGCGCGGACGAACTGGTCGCCGGCCTTCGCGAAGAGCTTCATCATGCTCAGCCCGTGGTACGGCGCGAAGGGCGTGTTCAGCGGCGGCTCGCACACCGAGCCGTCCTCGGTGCAGGTGCCGCTGGAGAGCATCCCGAAGTCGCCGTAGTCGGTCTGGCCCGCCACCTGCGTCACGGTGCCGATGCCGTTGTGCACGTTCCACCAGTGGACGGTGAAGACGCCGCTCTCCAGCAGCCCGCTGTAGGCGTCGGCCAGGAAGAGCGCCGCCGGCTGGGTGTTGCGGCCGGCGTCGACGTTCAGCTCGGTGAAGCTGATGCCGATGCGGTCGGCGTTCGCGCCGGCGTACCGGGCGAGTTGCTGGCGCAGCAGGTAGGTGGCGTCGGGGATGTGGTTGACGCGGGCCAGCGACTCGGCGGCGGTGCCACCCGGGTACCAGTGCACGTCCACGAAGTCGATCTTCGGGCCGGCGATGGAGAGCACGGTCTGGTTCCACGGGCCCGGGTCACTGCCGGCGGTGATCCCGTCCGGCCAGTTGCCCGGCATCGTCAGCACCGCGCCGACCTTGATGCTCGGGTCGACCGCCTTCATCGCGTCGGCGTACTCGACTACCAGCCGCGCGTACTGTGAAGCGCTCTTGTCCGGGTGGTCGTCCGCCTCCCACGCCGAGCCGTAGTGGCCGTTGCCGTAGTTCTCGTTGCCGACGGTCCAGTACCGCGCGCCGTAGCCCTTCGTCACGTTGGCGTACCGCACCCAGTCGGCGGCCTCGGCGGGCGTACCGGTGCCGTAGTTCGCAATGATCATCGGTTGGGCGCCGGCACGCCGGACGGCCGCCATGAAGGTGTCGAAGTCGGTGTTCGGCGCGACGTACCCGCCGGGCGCGGTGTGGTCCTTCCAGTGGTAGATGTCGGCGTACGAGCCGCCGGGGTAGCGCATCATCTGCACGCCGGCGTCGCGCAGCAGGTCCGACGTCTCGGCCGTGCCCAGGTTCTGGTCCCAGATGGCGTGGTTCACGCCCAACGCGGTGTCGGGCACGGTCGCCAGCCCCGCGTGGGCGTTGACGGTCACGGTGACCGGGTCGGGGGCCGCGCTGGCGGTCGGTGGGTTGATGCCGGAGAGCGCGGTCGCGGCGAGCAGCAGGCTCGTCAGGAGGGAGGCGCGCCTTCTCTGGATGTGCATGGGCTGGGCTTCCTTCGCGGCAATGGGTGGACGGATGCCCCCGGCGGTCCATCGCTCGTGTCACCGTCCCCCGGAATCCGTACCGGATCCCGGCTGCCCATTGGACGGACGTCAGCCCCGCGCGCGGCAGGTCATCGACGCACAAGAATGTCATGGTCGGATCGAGGATCTCAAGGGGTGTTACACGTCTTCGTCCCTGCCCCGGCCACTACGGCCCTTGACGACTCTCCCCACCGAGAGGAAGGTCTGCGCCACCGGCGATCCGGCCACTCGAATGACGTCACACGTTACGCCTTGACGAACGGGATGTTATCGCTCACAGTCGATGGCGAGGCGACCAGCGTCTGGGGCTCACCGGGAGAGCCCGCGCTGGTCGACCTCGGGTTACGACGTCTCCCGGGCATACGGACGTCACATCGAACCTGTCAACATCTGCCGGCGACGCGCGGCGGACGTCGCGCGTCTCGGTGCCGTCCAGGCGCGCCGCCGTCGACCGCCTCCGCCGGACCAGCGTGCTGCCGCCGAGTCCCCGACTCACGACAAGGAAGCGCCGATGAGATCAAGGATCGCACTGCTGGCCGCCGCGCTGGCAACGGCCCTGGCGACGATGACGGCCGTGGTCACGGTCGCCACTCCGGCGTCGGCCGCGACGCTCACCCAGGTGACCAACTTCGGCAGCAACCCGACGAACCTTCAGATGCACCTGTACGTGCCGGACCGGGTCGCGGCCCGCCCGGCCCTGCTCCTCGCCCTGCACTACTGCACCGGCAGTGGCCCGGCGGTGCACAGCGGCTTCGGACTCAGCTCCCTTGCCGACCGCTACGGCTACCTCGTGATCTACCCATCGGTGACCCGGAGCAGCAAGTGTTGGGACGTCTCCTCCCCACAGGCCCTGCGGCGCGACGGTGGCAGCGACCCCATCGGCCTCAAGTCCATGGTGGACTATGTCCGGAACCGCTACCCGGTCGACCCGAACCGGATCGCCGTGGGCGGGTTCTCCTCCGGCGCCATGATGACCAACGTCATGCTCGGTCTCTACCCGGACCTGTTCAACGCCGGCTTCAGCTCCTCCGGAGTCCCGTTCGGCTGCTTCGCCACCACCAACGGCTCGGAGTGGAACAGCGAATGCTCGGGCGGACGAATCGTCAAGACCCCGCAACAGTGGGGTGACCTGGTACGCAACGCCTACCCCGGCTACACCGGCAAGCGCCCGCGGATCCAGATCTGGCACGGCACCACGGACACCACGCTGAGCTATGTCAACTTCGGTGAGCAGATCAAGCAGTGGACCAACGTGCAGGGTGTGTCCCAGACACCCAGCTACACCGACTCACCGCAGGCCAGCGCCACCCGTACCCGCTACGGAGGTACCGACGGCACAGCGCCCGTCGAGGCGATCAGCTTCCAGGGCTACGGCCACTCCATCCCGTTCGACGCCGCCCAGGCCATCCGGTTCATCGGCTTCGACACCGCCAGCCCCACCACTCCGCCACCTGGCGGCACGGCGGGACCGCTGCGCAACGTCGGCGCCGGCCGCTGCCTGGACGTCCCGTCCAGGTCCCAGACGAACGGCACCCAGCTGACGTTGTGGGACTGCAACGGCGGCACCAACCAGCAGTGGACGACGACCGCCGGCAAACAACTCCAGGTGTACGGCGCGAAGTGCCTGGACGCCGAGGGCGCCGGAACCACCCCGGGCACCCGGGTGATCATCTGGGACTGCACCGGCGGCCCCAACCAGCAGTGGAACGTCAACACCGACGGCACGATCACCGGCGTGCAGTCCAGCCTGTGCCTCGCACCCAACGCCGCCGCAACCGCCAACGGCACCCAGGTGATCCTCTCCGGCTGCAACGGCACGAACAGCCAGCGGTGGACCCCGTAGCTGATTCCGCTGCCGCGTCCGCGTACCCATCTTCTGGCTTGTGGCCCGGTTCGGAGATTCCCGAGCCGGGCCACGGTCACGGTCGCGTACGTCTCAGCGGTGGCCGGCGGCGTTGATGGTGCGCCGTGGGCCGGGCGCGCCCGCTGGGCCCGCCACCCGAGCGAGGACACCACGCAGTGCCACCGGTTGGTAACGTGGCGGCAGTTACGCGGTGATGGTCGCCAAAGTCCCAGGGGGTCGACGTGTGGGTCGATGCTGCCGCGTTGGACGCGGCGGACCGCCGCCTCGACGAATGGGAGACGGCAGCAGTCCGCGACCCGCACCGCCCGGCAGATCAGGGACACCACCCGGGCCGCCCACGCCGATCTGCTCAAGCGCCGAATGATCCTGGGTAGTGGAGTGTCTGCCAGTCCGCCGACTGGCGGCCCGGGTCGCGACCACGCACGTGGAACGAGCACCGAAGCGGCTCCCACCACAGGTTTCGGGAGTTGAACGGTACGATGCGCCCATGAGCTCAGAGGCGGTTGGCAGGTATATGCCCCCGGTCGTGACGCTCGACGACCTCACGGCGATGATGGCCGCAGACGAAAACCACAGGTACGAAATCAGCCCCGAGGGAGTCGTCTCGATCATGCCGCCGCCGGGATATGCCCACGCGATCATCGCGACCCGGCTCATGGTCTGGCTCACGCAGGGCGGTGTCCCGGCCGACCGCGTCGCCCAAGCCGTCGGGCTGCGGATACCCGGCCGTGACGGCGGTGTCGGCGGACGGATCCCCGACCTCGTCGTGTGGAGCAAGCCGCAGGCCGACGGGGTCTGGTTGCCGGTCGCGGACGTGCTCCTCGTGATCGAGATCGTCTCGCCCGGCTCCGAGGGGGTCGACACGGTGACGAAGCGCAGCGAGTACGCCGCCGCGGGCATTCCCCAGTACTGGGTGGTAGATCAGGATTTGGCGCAGACCGTCACCATGCACCGCCTGGACGGCGGCGAGTACGCGGCACGCGCGACCATGCCGCTCGCCTGGGTCCTCAACACGGCCCTCGATGAGCACGACCTCGGCTGAACGGCCCGTCCCGACCAGGACAGGAATGGTTCGTGGCATGCGGGGACGATTGATCGCGGCCAGCTGGCTGGTCGAGAGGGGCGTGCCGGCGCGCAGGGTCGTACTCGACCACGCCGGGTTCGACACGTACGACTCGTGTGCGCGGGCGGAACGGATCTTCGGGGTGCGGCGGGCGACGGTGGTGACCCAGTCCTTCCACCTGCCACGCGCGGTGGCGCTGTGCCGGCGTCTCGGCATCGACGCCAACGGCGTGGGCGACGACAGCGCCAGGCGGTACGCCCAGACGTGGTGGTTCAGCTCGTCCCGGGAGTACGGCGCCTGCCTGAAGGCGGCGGTCGAGTTGCTGTCCGGCCGGGATCCCGCTCACCTCGGCCGCCGGGAGACCGGTGTCGACGACGCGCTGCGCGACGGCTGACGAGGGTCACGACCGGGGTGGCCCCGCGCTGTCGCGTTCGACGAGTTCGGTGGCGAGTTCGACCCGTGGGCTCTCCACCTTCTCTCCCCCGGCGAGCCGCAGGATGGTCCGCGCGGCCATCATGCCCATCTCGGCGAGAGGCTGACGGACCGTGGTCAGCGGCGGCGAGCACCAGCGGACCTCGGGCAGGTCGTCGAAGCCGACCACGCTGATGTCGTCCGGCACCCGCAGGCCGCTCTTGCGGACCGCCTCGTAGACGCCGAGCGCCATCTGGTCGCTGGCGGCGAAGATGGCGGTGGGCGGGTCGGGCAGGGTCAGCAGCTGCGTACCGGCGGTGTAGCCGGCCTCGTGGTAGAAGTTGCCGGGCCGGATGAGGGCGTCGTCGACGGCGATGCCGGCGGCGCCGAGGGCGGCCCGGTAGCCGTCGAGTCGGGCCCTGCTGCACATCAGGTGCGGTGGGCCGGCGATGAAGCCGATGCGACGGTGGCCGAGGCCGATCAGGTACTGGCTGGCGCTGAGGCTGCCGCCCAGTTGGTGGCGCCGATGGTGGGTGATTCCTGCGGGTCGACGCCGGCGGGGTCGATGATGACCACCGGGAGATGCAGCCGGCGCAGCTCGGCCTGCAGTGGTGGGTTCACCATCGAGGTCACGAAGATGACGCCCTCGGTGGAGCGGGTGCGCATGTTGTCGAGCCACTGTTTGGCCGACGAGATGCGCCAGTGGATGGCCGAGACGACGGTCCCGACACCACTGCTTCGCGCGACGTCCTCCACCCCACGGATGATCTCCACAGCCCACGGGCTGTCGAGGTCGTTGAAGACCAGGTCGATGAGTGCGGCGTCGTCGCGCCGGGCCGGTGACCGCCGGCGGTAGCCGTGGTGGTTGAGCAGGGCCTCGACACGTTCCCGGGTGTCCGGGGCGACGTCGGAGCGTCCGTTGATGACCCGGGAGACCGTGGGCACCGAAACACCGGCCAGCCGCGCGATCATGGCAATGGTGACATTTCGGCCGTTGTCGGAGCCCACGGTCCGCCCTTCGTTCTCAGCCCTTGACGCTGCCGGTCAGGCCGCCGATGAGTTGGCGTTCGGCCACGGCGTAGAAGCCCAGTGCCGGCAGCATGGACAGCACGACGTAGGCGAGCACCCGTGCGGTGTCGTCGGCGTACTGACCCTGGAACGCCTGGACCCCGACGGGCAGGGTCCACCAGCTCTGGTCGCTGAAGACGACCAGCGGGAGCATGAAGTTGTTCCAGCTGGTCACGATGGCCAGCACCGAGACGGTGGCCAGCGCGGGACGGGCCATCGGCAGCAGGACCCGCCAGAAGAACCCGAAGGAGCCGCATCCGTCCAGGACGGCGGCCTCCTCGACCTCGGCGGGGATGGTACGGAAGAACTGTCGCAGGATGATGATGGTGATCGGCAGCCCGAAGGCGGCCTGGGGCAGGATGACGCCCAGCGGGTTGTCCAGCAGGCCCATGCCGCGCAGTAGGACGAACAGCGGCAGGATGGCCACCGCGAACGGGAACATCAGACCGATCGCGAACAGGGTGACCAGGAACTCGCGGCCCCGGAAGGCGTACCGCGCGAAGACGAACGCGGCCATCGCCGCCGAACCCACGACGATGAGGGTGCTGCTGACGGCGATGAGCACGCTGTTGCCGAGTTGCCGCCAGAACACCCCGTTGCCGAGGATGTCGAGGTAGTTCGGCACCCAGGGATCGGGCCAGCCCAACGGGTTGGATGACAGCTGGCCGTTGTCCTTGAAACCGCCGAGCACGCCGAACCAGACCGGCACGACGATGAGCGCGCCGACGGCGATGCAGATGAGGTGCAGCACGAGGCTGCGGGTCCGCTGGGCGCGAACCGCCGTGGCGGTCATCGCTGGCCTCCCTGGTTGGTGATCGCGCCCGCGGTGTCACGACGCAGGACGATGCGCTGGTAGAAGAGGGCGAAGACGAGGCTCAGCAGGAACATGACCATGCTGATCGCGCTCGCGTAGCCGACCTCGAAGCGGCGGAAGCCGTACTGGTACATCGTGACGGCCAGGGTCTCCGAGGTGTGGATCGGGCCGCCACCGGTGAGCACCCAGACCATGTCGAACAGTTGGATGGTGCCGATGACCGACAGGAACACGCTGATCCGGATCGTCGGACCGAGCAGCGGCAGGGTGACGTGGCGGAACGCCTGCCACGCGGTGGCGCCGTCGGTGACCGCCGCCTCGGACAGCTCCTTGGGAATGCCCTGACGGGCGGCCAGGAAGAGCATCATGTAGAGGCCGAAGTACTTCCAGGACACCACCAGGAAGACGGCGAACAGCACGGTGTCCGGGTCGGCGAAGACCGTGCCGGCGTCGGCGCCCAGCCATTGGGCGACCCCCTCGCCCAGCCCTCGGTTGGGTGAGAACACCAGGGTGAACAGGACGGCCGTGGTGACCTCGGAGAGCACGTACGGGGCGAAGAAGATCAGCCGGTAGAAGGCCCGGCCGCGGAGCGGCTGGTTGAGGAGCATGGCCAGGGCCAGCGCGGCGGGCAGCTGCACGGCCAGGGACAGCACCACCAGCACCAGGCCGCGCCACAGGTCGCCGCGGAAGGTCGGGTCGGCGAAGGCGCGGGTGTAGTTGTCCAACCCGACGAAGTTCTCCGGCAGCCCGAAGCCGTTCCACTTGTAGAGGCTGGCGTAGGCGGCCACCAGGATGGGGGCGACGACCAGCAGCAGGAACAGCGTCAGGGCAGGCGCCAGGAACACGGCGAGGACGGTGCCCCGGCCCGGCCGGGGCTGGCGGCCGCGCTTTCGCGCGGTGCCCGGCCCCGGTGCCGGCGGATCGGTCGCCGTGTCGCCGCGCCTCGTGTCTGACACGGTCGATGGCCTGGTCATGCCTGCTCCACTCGGGTTCTACGGCCGGCTACGGATGGGTGACGGGTCACGGTCAGACGGTCTTTGCCACCTGCGTGATGTCCTTGAGGATCGCCGCGGGCGCCTTCTTGCCGGCGATGATCTCGGCGACGCTGTCGTTGATCTGCTGCCCCAGCGCGGGCGCGTACGCCTGGTCGAGGTACAGCTGGAAGCCGGTGTTCTTGGCCAGGGTCTCCGCGACGACCTTGTTGTTGGGGTCGGCGATGGCCGAGGTGGCGTCCTTGACGGTCGGCAGCACCGCCCCGGTCTGCGCGGACCGACGCTGGTTGTCGACGCTGAGCAGGAACTTCAGGAAGTCGATGGTGGCAGCCGGCGCGTCCTTGCCGACGGCGAAACCGTTGCCGCCGCCGAAGACCTCCGTGGCGGAGCCCTTGCCGCCGTCCACCGCGGGGAACGGGAAGAAGCCGAGCTTGTCGCCGATGCCCTTCTTGCTGGTGGAGCTGGACGCCTGGACCGCCGGCGCCCACTGCCCCATCAGCTCCATGGCCGCCTTGCCGTTGCCCATGGTGGCGGCCTGCCCGTCGGGCGAGCCGAACTCGGCGCCGAGGAAGCCCTTCTGGAAGGGCTGCAGGTCGACGAGTTCCTTGAGTCGCTCACCCGCGGCGGCGAGGTCCGGGGTGTCGAAGTTCTTGTCGTCGACGGCCTTCTGCAGCGCGCCGACGCCGCCGATGCGCATCGCGAGGTAGGACCAGTAGAAGTGGGCCGGCCACTTGTCCTTGCCGGCCAGGGCGACCGGGGTGATGCCGGCGGTCTTGAGCTTGCGGACCACGTCGAGCAGGCCGGCCCAGGTGGTGGGGGTCTCGGTGACACCGGCGCGGGTGAAGAGCTCCTTGTTGTACCAGAACCCGACCATGCCGATGTCGAACGGGATGCCGTAGATCTTGCCGTCGATCGTGTACGGCTGCATGGCGGCGGGCAGGATCCCGGCGACCAGATCCTTCACGTCGTCGGTGAGGTCCTTGACGAGGCCCGCGTCGACCTGCTGCTTGAGCACGCCGCCGCCCCAGGACTGGAACAAATCCGGCGGGTCGCCGGCCTGGGTGGCGGTGGTGAGCTTGGCCTTGAATGCCTCGTTCTCCAGCGGCTGGATGGTGAACGTCACGTTGCTGTGCGCGGTCTTGTACTCATTGGCCATGGCCGCCCAGACCGGCAGCATCGGCTCGGTGTTCTGGATGTGCCACCAGTTGATGGCCTGCGGAGCGTTCGGGTCGTCCGACTCTCCATCGCTGCATGCGCTGAGCAGGTAGGCGCCGGCGCCGCGCCGGCGAGGCCGAGCAGCGTTCGGCGGGAAAGGTGCGCTGTCATGATCCATCCCTTCGGGGACTCACGGGGTGCTCGGACGCCGGCCGAGCCGGCAAGGGTTCGAACCTGGATCTCCGGAACTTTCATTGCTTCGCCGGTATTACCGATCGATGGCGGGGACGCTACGAGCAAGTTCCCCACCGGTCAAGACCCTCTGTCCTATCGCGCGAAGACCGGCTAGCGTAGGCAGGACTTCCAGTCATCCTGGACCGCAAGTTTCCGGAAGTTTCAGAGTCACCCAGAGGAGCCTTCGTGTCGACCGACACCGCTGACGTGGCGACCGCTGCCCGGTCGATCCGCAATCCCGTCCTCGCCGGGTTCCACCCGGATCCGTCGATCCTGCGCGTCGGCGACGACTTCTACCTGGCCACCTCGACCTTCGAGTGGTATCCGGGGGTACGGATACACCACTCCCGCGATCTCGTGAACTGGCGCACCCTCGGCGGCATCATCACCGACCGTCGCCTGCTCGACCTGCGGGGCTGCGGCGACTCCAACGGCGTGTGGGCGCCCGACCTGACCTACCACGACGGCGAGTTCCACCTCGTCTACAGCGATGTGGCGAGCTTCGCCAGCGGCTACTGGGACCCGCAGAACTTCCTGGTCACCGCCCCGGACATCGCCGGCCCCTGGTCGGATCCGGTGAAGCTGCACGGGCGCGGTTTCGACGCCGCACTGTTCCACGACGACGACGGCACCAGCTGGCTGTTGAGCATGAGCGCGGACTGGCGGCCCGGCCGGGACCGCTTCGGCGGCATCGAGATCCAGCAGTACGACCGGGCCGCGCGCCGGCTCGTCGGGCGGCCCCGCATCCTGTTCACCGGCACTCCGGTCGGGGTCACCGAGGGGCCGCACCTGTACCGCCACGACGGCTGGTACTGGCTGATCACCGCCGAGGGCGGCACCAGCTGGGAGCACCAGGTCACCGTGGCGCGCTCGCGGGAGCTGTTCGGGCCGTACGAGGTGGACCCGGACGGGCCGCTGCTCACCTCCGTCGGCCGGCCCGATCTGCGGTTGCAGAAGGCGGGGCACGGCAGCCTGGTCCGTACCCAGGACGGCGAGTGGTACCTGGCCCACCTGGTCGGGCGCCCCTACTCCCCGCTGGGCAGCTGCGTGCTGGGCAGGGAGACCGCGATCCAGCGGGTCGACTGGCCGTCCGGCGGCTGGCCCCGGGTCCCGGGCGGCGTGCCCGCCGATGAGGTTGCCGCACCCGACCTGCCCACGCACCCGTGGCCGGCGGAGCCGGTCACCGACCACTTCGACGACGCCGAGCTGGGTCACTGCTGGTCGACGCTGCGACGACCGGCCACCACGGACTGGGTCGACCTGCGAACCCGCCCGTCGCACCTGCGCATCCACGGTGGACAGTCCCCCGTCGGCCGGCAGGCGCCCAGTCTTGTCGCGCGGCGCGTCGGCGCCACCCACTGCTCGCTGGAGACCGTGGTCGAGTTCGACCCGGTCGACCACCGTCAGCTCGCCGGGATCACCGCCTACTACAACACCCTCAACTGGCACCACCTCTACCTCACCCGGGCGGACGACGGGCGCACGGTGCTGGAGCTGCTCAGCTCCGACAACGGGCGGCGCACCCCGTACCCCGACCTGACCGTCGACGCGAGCGGCGTCACCCGGGTCGGCCTGCGGGCGGTGTTCGACGGGCCGGTGGTGCGTTTCGACTACGACCTCGGCGCCGGCTGGCAGCGGTTGTCCGTCGACCTGGACGCGACGATCCTGTCCGACGAGCACGCCGCGCTGATCATCGACGGGGAACCGGCGGCGTGGGGCTTCACCGGGGCGTTCCTCGGCCTGTGGGTGCAGGACCTCGGCGGCGACGGTGTGCACGCCGACTTCGACCTGGCCACGTACCGGGAGCACTGAGCCACGCGGACGGCACCCGCGGGGGCGGGTGCCGTCCCCATCCCGGCCGTCCGATCCGACCTGACTGGCGCCGGCGTAGGGCCGGCCCCTTCCCGCGACTTCCGGTCGCCGTTGACAGTTGATCGACGTACTGCTATCTGTTAATACAGTTTCCCGATGCTCGCGGTGCCCGCCGGGGCCGATCGCCGCGCCGGGCCATCGACCGGTCGGCGGCGTGCCGCCCCTTCCCCGAGGAACACCATGGTGCGTAAGAGAACAGCCGCCTACGCCGTGGGCGGCCTGCTGATCGCCGTCGCGGCGATCGGCTACGGTCTGCCGTCGGCCAGCGCCGCGACCGCCGGCCCGATCACCGGCCTCGGCGGCAAGTGCGTCGACGTCGCCGGAGCCAACCCGGCCAACGGCACACCGGTGCAGCTCTACGACTGCAACGGCAGCGCCGCCCAGACGTGGACGGTCGGCAACACCGACAACTCCGTCCGGTCGCTCGGCAAGTGCCTCGACGTCACCGCCGCGTCCACCGCCAACGGCGCGAAGGTGCAGCTGTACGACTGCAACAACACCGCCGCCCAGAAGTGGACCGCCAGCAACGGCGCGCTCGTCAACACCGGCTCCGGCAAGTGCCTCGACGTCACCGACCGGAGCACGGCCAACGGCACCCGGTTGCAGATCTGGACCTGCGGGGGCACGTCCAACCAGCTGTGGACCCTGCCCGGTGGCGGAACGTCCACTCCCACCACCCCGGCGGGCACCAACCTGGACGACCCGGCGAAGAAGGACGTCGCCATGCAGCTCGTCTCGGCGGCGGAGAACTCCTCGCTCGACTGGCGCGCGCAGTTCTCCTACATCGAGGACATCGGCGACGGGCGCGGCTACACCGCCGGCATCATCGGCTTCTGCTCCGGCACCGGCGACATGCTGGAGCTGGTCGAGGCGTACACCCGGACGAAGCCGGGCAACGTCCTGGCCGGCTACCTGCCGGCGCTGCGCGCGGTCAACGGCACCGACTCGCACGCCGGCCTCGACCCCAACTTCCGCCGCGACTGGCAGACCGCGGCCAACGACTCCGTCTTCCGGGCCGCGCAGGAGGCCGAACGGGACCGGGTGTACTTCAACCCGTCGGTCCGCGACGGCAAGAACGACCAGGTCCGCGCGCTCGGCCAGTTCGCCTACTACGACGCGGCGGTGATGCACGGGTACGAGGGCATGCGCCAGATCCGCAGCCGCGCCCTCGCCCGCGCGAAGCCCCCGGCGCAGGGCGGCGACGAGCGGACCTGGCTCAACGCGTTCCTCGACGAGCGGGTCATCGAGATGAAGAAGGAGGAGGCCCACTCGGACACGTCCCGCGTCGACACCGCCCAGCGGGTGTTCCTCAACAACGGCAACTTCAACCTGAACACGCCCCTGGTGTTCGCCGTCTACGGCGAACAGTTCCGTATCGGCTAGGTCCCGCGGATCAGCTCAGGGCGTCGCCTGCGGGCGGCGCCCTGAGCGCATCTTGCCTGGACGCCGGCGACAAGGTTTAGCGTGGTCGCGACGGGCTGGTCGAGGAGGTTGGATGCTGATCGGCGAGCTGGCTGGAAGGGCCGGCACGAGCACATCGTCGGGTCCCGGCCGAAGATCCACCTGCGGCAGGGCCTGACCACCTACGCCGGCCTGTGACGGTCACCGTCGGTCGAGTTCCGCCTGGAGTCGTTGGACCAGCGTCTTGCGGTCCTTGCCGGCGCGTTCCTGTCGCAGGGCGCTCCTGAGCTGGCGGGTGTCCAGGCCACGGACGAGCTTCGCCGCCTCGGCGACCGACATCTCCGACATCTGGCCCGCCGTGGTGGCGTCCCTGCGCGCCCGCTTGGCCGGCCCGGTGTTGGCGACGTACTGCTTGCCGGACCGGGATGCTTCCCGCTTCTTGGTGTCGGTCGCCCGCTTCTGGTTGTCCGACAGCTCTTCCCAGGCCCGCTTGGGCAGGTAGCGACTCGTCGTACCGCCCTGGCGGGCACGCGTGTCACCCTCCTTGGTCTGCCACTTCTCATTGCCCCACCGCTGGAGGGACTTCTGCCGCTCGTCCTTTTCACCCAGGAATCCGCCACCGCGCTTCTTGTACTCCTGGGTGAGCAGCTGCGACTTGCGCGCCGACCACTGCCCCACCCGACCGCCCTTGTCGGAGGCCTTGATCTCTTCCTTGAGCTGTTCCCGGAGTTCGGGCTTCGTGTACCGAGCCATGGATGGCAGCTACCCGTGGCCGCCGCACATATGCCTGCCGCGCGCTCGGGCTGGGCCTTCGAGGTGCGGAAACGGTCCGCCGGCCGACACGGTGCGCCCGTGCCGGCCGGCGGTACCCGGGGCCGATCAGTCGTCGTCGCCGGACCTGTCGTCATCGTCGTCGTCGGAGCCGTCGTCGTCACGATCGTCCCCGTCGTCGTCGACCGGCTCCTGCTCGGCCTTGACCACCGTGCCGTTGTCCCGGTCCACGTCCACCTCGTGCTCGGTGTCCCCCGCGACGATCTCGACGCTCCAGACCGGTCGGCCGTGCTCCTGCTCGGCCTCGACCTCGACGATCTGACCGCCGCCGGCCCGGGCAAGCGCGATCTCGCCGGCCCGCTGCTGATCGACCCCGTCGACCGCCGGCGCGCCGGCGTCGACGGGGTGGCGCTCGACGGAGTGGCGCTGGAGCTCGGCGCGGCCGTCGTACCGCGGGTGGCACTGTCGTCCGGCGCGTCCGTGGCGGTCGGGGCGACGGTCGCGGCGGCGAGCGTCGTACCGCCGGCCCGTGACTCGTCGGCGGCGTTCACGCCGACGGCGACCCCGGCCACCGCCAGCACCGTCGCCCCGCCGACCGACGCCAGGAGCAGAGAGCTGCGCTTCATCGTGTCCACCTTTCCTCGGTTGTGACATCGAGGATCGGCCGGAACGGGATAGCGGCGCGCTATCCGGACCCTAAGCTAGCCCCTGTTTCATAAGTGCTGGACCAGGCGTAGGAGCCAGATGTCGATCATGCGATCGTGGTTGTCGCAAAGGCCACGAGCAGGTGTTGATCGATCGGCATGACAAGATCGTTCCACAGATCGGCACCACCCGGTAGGCCCCGCGCCCCCGCCGTGACCTGGGACACGAGCAGGCCGAATGGTCCAAACGGTGCGAGCGAGCCTCAAAGCAGTGCCGCGGCTACATCTCCGCACAACACCTGCCGGTGCGCGATCCAACTAGCCGAGAAAGGCCAGGCCGGCGGCGAGATGTGGGCAGCGCCCCCAAGGTATGGGGCCAACTTCAACCGACATCGCCGTCAGTGGCTGTCGAAGTAAGAGCAGCCAAACAGGCCCGGACCAGCGGAGTCATCGGCCGTAGGTGGGGCCAGCTCTAACCGTCAACCTGGGGAGCTGCCGAGCCGCTGGCGAAATTCAGGCGTAGAGTGCGACGGCGCTGCCCCAGAGGGCGCCGGGATTGAGCCGTGCGGGAAAGCGGTCGAGCATGGCGTTGAAGAAGTCGAGCGCGGTGTCACATCGCGGGAGCAGCTCGTCGACCGCGTCCAGGTAACGGCGGGTTTCTGCGATGGTGCGGGCGGCGTCGTCGTCGAGTTCCTTGTTCTTGTGGCCGGCGACGATGAGCCGCGGCCGCAGTCCTTCGACCGCCTCGATGGCTTTGCGCCATGCGTCGCGGCCGCCGCCCGTGGACTCAGTCAGGAACTGGTGGACGCCGTTGTAGATGACATCGCCGGCGACCACCAGCTGGAGGTCGGGAACGTGCAGCACGCTGGTCTCGTCGGTGTCGCTGTGACCGACCTCGACGATGGTCAGCTCGTGGCCTTCGAGTTCGAGCCGGTTGCCCGCTGGCGCGGTCGCCGTGACGGGCGCGTCCGGGATCTGACCCGGCAGCAACTTGTCCCAGAAGAGCTCCCGCATGGCGACATTGCGTCCCATCTCGCCGATGGTGCCGGCCGAAGCGACGACCTGTGCACCGAAGCGCTCGGCCAACAGGCCGGCGGTGAACCAGTGGTCGCCGTGGCCGTGGGTGGCGAAGATGTGGGTGAGGTTCTTGCCGCTGGCCTTGACCCAGGCGGCGACGTCGGTGGCTTGGTCCCGGGTCAGGGGTGGGTCGACGAGGACGGCGTCCTTCTCGCCCTGGATGAGGGTGACTGACAGGGGCGAGAACATGCGCCGGTCACCGTTGGGCACCGGCTCGGGGACGTTCAGCGGAACGGGCTCGGCGATGAAGATGTCGTAACTGATTGTCATGGGTGCTCGTGCTCCTTGCGCTGTGCCGATGGATCGCCCGCACCGGCATGCCCGGTGGCTTCGCCCGCTGCACCATCCGCCGCTGACTTATGTATACCGAACCTAGCATGCTTGCTTCACTTTCTGAAGTCAGAGTAGAGTGGTGAGATGGACGCCACGTCTTTTCCTGCCAACAGATCCTGTCCCATCGCCCGAACGGTTGGTGTGCTGGGCCAGAAGTGGAATTTTCTCCTGTTGCGGGAGGCATTTCTGGGGCGCAGGAAGTTCGCCGAGTTCCAGCGCATCGGTGTACCGACGGCAACCTTGGGCGCGCGCCTGAAGGCTCTCGTGGACGCCGGGCTGCTCGATCGGCGCACCTATCGGGAGAACGGCGAACGCTCCCGTGACGAGTACGTCTTGACCGATGCCGGTCGAGCGGTCATGCCCGTTCTCGCGGCCTTGATCGCGTGGGGAGAAGCTCATCTTCCAGCCGAACAGGGCACCGACATCACGTACGCCATGACGACACCCGAAGGCCGGCCGGTCCGTTTGGAGTTCGTCGACGACCGTGGCGCTGTGGTGGACAAGGACGCTGTGGCCGTTTCACGACTGCCCCGAACGATGAGGATGCCGGCGTAGATCCATTCTCTGCGCTCGCCCCGGGCCTAACTAACCAAGTGATTGGTCTCGCGCTGGCGTCGACCCGGCGGGGACCTGCTCTCGTATTCGGAGTCGCCGCCCTGATCAGCGTCCTCACTCGCGATCGGCGGCCTCGTCCTCAGCGTCCTAGTCTAAGGGCGGGTTAAGCCGTCCTCGGCGGACGCGGTGCCACCGCCGACCTGGGCGGGCAACGCCGGCGGCCCGAGCCTGAGCAGCACCTGCGCCCCGCCTCCCGGCCCGGTAGGCAGCTCCAGCCGACCGCCACCCGCCTGCGCGGCGCGCCGGGCGATGTCCAGGCCGAGACCGGTCGACCCGGCCGCGCTGGCACCCCGCCGGACCGCCCCGTCCGGCATGCCCGGTCCCTCGTCGGCGACGGTGAGCAGCACCTCGCCCGTCTCCCGGGCCAGCCGGACCGCGAACGGCGTCCCGTCGGGCGTGTGCGCGAAGACGTTGCCGAGCAGGGCGTCCACGGCCGCGATCAGGTCGTCGGCGGGCACGCCGACGGGAAGCGGGCCGGGGGCCAGGTCGAGCGTGACGGCCCGGCCGGTGTCCTCGGCCAGCACCGACCAGAACGCGACCCGGTCGGCGACGATCGCCGCCGCGTCCGAGGCGGCCGGTGCGACCGCCGGCGAGTGTCGCCAGCGGGCCTGCCGGATCAGTCCGGTGACCGCGCGTTCGAGCCCGTCGGCGGCGGCGGTGATGCGGGCCGCGTCGTCCGGGTCGCGCAGCGACTCCGCCTCAAGGCGCAGCGCCGTCAACGGAGTACGCAACCGGTGCGACAGGTCGGCGACCTGCTCGCGCTCCTGCACCAGGAGCACCTGGATACGGCCCGCCAGGTGGTTGAGCGCCCCGGCCACCTCCCGCAGCTCGGTTGGGCCGGCCGGTGTGACACGGGCGTCCAGTTCGGCGTTCGCCAGCCGGTGCGACACGGCGGAGAGTTCGCTGATCGGCCGGACCAGGGTGCGGGCCAGCCGGTCGGCCACCGCCAGCCCGATCAGCACCAGGAGCACGCCGAGCAGGGCCAGCACCAGCCAGGCCCGGGTCACCCCGGCGGTCAGCTCGTGTCGTGACACCACGGTGCGGATCACCCCGGTGCCGTCCGCCCGGCCCTGCACGGCGATGACCACCTCCCGCCCGGCCGCCGACTCCCCGGTAAGGCTCTGCCCGCGCGCCGCCAGGGCCACCGCCGGGGTACGCGGCGCCGGGGCGCCGAGCACCGTCCCGTCGGGCAGGAAGACGCTGACCGGTCGACCTGACTCGGCGGCGAGCTGCTCGACGGTGAGCCGGATGGTCGCCGCGTCGGCGTGCCGACCACCGGCACCAGACTCTGCGCGTCGGCGGTGGCCCGAACGGTCGCCCGGTCCTCGGCGACGGTGCGGACCAGCAACGCCAGCGGCACCAGGAACGCGATGAGGGTGAGCACGCTGACCGCGGCGACCAGCAGCGCGAGCCGGGCCCTCACGGCTGCGCCACCGGCGCCTCGAGGCGTACCCCGACACCGCGGACGGTGTGCAGGTAGCGGGGCTGCTGGGCGTTCTCCCCCAGCTTGCGACGCAGCCAGGACAGGTGCACGTCGACGGTCTTGTCGGCGCCGCCGTACGGGATCTGCCAGACCTCGGTGAGCAGCTCACGTTTGGTGACCACCTGGCCGGGACGGCCGGCGAGGTGGTGCAGCAGGTCGAACTCGCGGGGCGTCAGCTCGACCGCCACTCCGTCCAGGGTGACCTGTCGCGCCCGGGGGTCGATCCGCAGCCCGCCGACGACGAGCGACGGGTCGGGCGCGTCCGCGCCGGAGGTGCCCCGCCGCAGCACCGCCCGTACGCGGGCGTCGAGCTGTGCCGCGGTGAACGGCTTGACCACGTAGTCGTCGGCGCCCGCGTCGAGCACCCGGACGATTTCGGTCTCGTCGTCGCGGGCGGTCGCCACGATGACCGGCACCGAGCTGACCGCGCGCAGCATCCGCAGCAACTCGCGTCCGTCCAGGTCGGGCAGGCCCAGGTCGAGCACGACGAGGTCGGGCCGGTCCTCCAGCGCGTCGCGGAGACCCGCCATGGCGGTCGAGGCGGCGGCCACCGCGTGCCCGCGTTCGCGCAGCGCCCGGATCAGCGGCGTACGGATCGTCAGGTCGTCCTCGATGAGCAGTAGACGCGCCACAGGTGGCAGGCTAGCCGCTGCGGCGGGGGCCGGGACCGGCGTTAACCGTGCCTTAGCGTGCGGATGTGCCGGCGACAACCATGGATCGGGGATAGTCAGGTGATGGGCCGTCGTTCGATCCTCATCGCCACCGGGTGGGTGGCCACCGCCGCCGTGGCCCTCCTGATCGGGTTGGGCGCCATCCGGCTGGTCGGCGAGAGCATCACCGGCACTCCGGGCGGGGTGCGCGGCGAGGCGGAGATCGAACGGGCGCTCGCCTCGCCCGAGCCGGTGCCGACCGGCACCACGAGCGCCACCTCCGCCGGGCCGGTGGCGCCGAGCGCCAGCTCCGGGGTCCGCCGGGTGTTCGCCACCGACGGCGGCACGGCGGTGGCCGAGTGCGGTGCGGGCGGCGTACGCCTCGTCTCCTGGGCGCCCGGGCAGGGCTACCGGGTCCGCGACGTGGACCGTGGCCCGGACGACGACGTCGAGGTCACCTTCGAGGGGCCGTCCGGCAAGCACGAGCTCAAGGTGCGCTGCATCGGCTCGGAGCCGGTGGCCGTCGCCGACGACTAGGGCCTGTATCGAAGTCGGGGATGGAGAGACGCTAGCGCGGTGTTGCTTGCGGGTTTACCGACCTGAGCTACGGCATCAACTCCGACTACGAGGGCAACAAGGGCGACAACGAATTCGGCGGCGCCTGCTACGCCGGAGCTACTGAGCATCAAGTGATCGAGGCGAGTCCGCCCCCACCGCCCAGTCGGGGGTGGGGGCGGACCCGGGTGGTGGTTCAGCTGGTGTACGCCTCCAGTTCCCAGAGGGAGTGGCCGTATCCGGTGCCCCGGGCCGTGCCGTGGATCCGCAGGTACCGCCCGTTGGCGCCGAGTGCGGTGTGCTCGTCCACCCCGCCGTCGGCGCCGGTCACCGTCTTCACGGTGGTCCAGGTGGTGCCGTCGTTCGAGGTCTGGATCTGGTACGCGCTGCTGTACGCCGCCTCCCAGCTCAGCTTGACCCGGCCGATCGCGGTGGGGCTGCCCAGGTCGACGCGGATCCACTGCGGGTCGGAGAACGTGCTCGACCAGCGCGTGCCGAGGTTGCCGTCCACCGCCTGGGCACCGGTCACGTCGGCCCCTTCGCTGCTGGACGTCGACGTCGGCTTGTTCAGCAGCAGGTTTCCGCCCGGCGGGCCGGTGGGTCCGCCGGTGCCGCCGTACACCTCTAACTCGAACAGCGAGTAGCCCCACGCGGTGCCCCGGGTGGTGCCGGTGAGCCGGACGTACCGGCCGGAGCCGCTCAGGCCGGTCAGGTCGTCCACGCCGCCGTCACCGCCAGTCACCGTCCGGATCGGGGTGAAGGTGACCCCGTCGGTCGAGGTCTGGATCTGGTACCCGCTGCCGTACGCCGCCTCCCAGGTCAGTTTCACCCGGTTGATGTCGTACGTGGCACCCAGGTCCACGTCGATCCACTGCGGGTCGCCGAACGAGCTGCCCCAACGGGTGCTCAACACGCCGTCGAACGCGTTGGCGGCGACGAACGCACCTTCGAAGCTGGACGCCCGAGCGGGTTTGCCCTGGGCCAGGTTCGCGCCCGGCGGGTTGGGATCCGGCCCTGGGCCGCCGGGGCTGCCGGAGAGGGTGAACTCGTCGATGTCGAACCACGGGCCGGTGCCCTTGAAGACCAGGAACAGGGTCCGGGTGCCGGTCGGGGCGGTGACCCCACCGGTGACCGTTGCGAAGTTGGCGTACCCGCCGGTGGGTACGACGGTGGCCGAGCCCACCAGCGGCCCGGTGGGTGAATCGACCCGCAGCTCCAGGGTGCCACCACCGCCGGCCGGGGCGCCGACCCGGGCGCTGAACGACTGGACGCCGGTCAGGTTGTACGGACGGAACGAAATCCAGTCGTTGTTGTCGATGTAGCCGACCGCGGCGCCGCCGTGCCCGGCCGCCCCGGCGACGATCTGGACGCCGGACGAGTCACCGAAGTGCTCGGCCTGGCGCACCCGCGGTTGCAGGACCGCCTGGGTGTGCGTGGTCAGCGGCGGCTGGCCGCCGCCGCCCAGGTCGGTGTACTCGGCGTCGATGATGCCGAAGATGTTCGCCGCGGTGTCGTGCTCACCGTCGGCCGAGGTCCGGATGACCCCGGTGCAGCCCTGCACGCTGCCGAGCTGGTGTCCGTGCGAGTCGTGCCCGAGGACGTAGTTCACCTTCACCCGCGCACAGTTGATCGCGCCGTCCTGGGCGTCGGTGACGGTGACGCTGAACGGCACCGCGTCGCCGAAGGCGAAGGTCTGCCCGTTCAACGGGGTGTTCACGGTGACCACCGGCGCGCTGTTGCCGACCGTGACGACCACACTCGCGGTGCCCGTCTTGCCGGTGGTGTCCCGGACGGTCAACGTCGGGCTGCGGGTCCCGTTGGTGGTGTAGGTGAAGCTCGGGTTCGGCGCGGTCGAGTCGGTGGTGCCGTTGTTGTCGAAATCCCAGGCGTAGGTGAACGGGTCGCCGTCCGGGTCGAGTGTGCCGGCCGAGGAGAACGCCACGGTCAGCGGCGCGGTGCCGCTGGTCGGGGTCGCCGAGACGACCGCCACGGGTGCCCTGCCCTCGCGGGCGTACTCGATGCGGTACAGCGCCGAGTTGGCGTCACCGTTGAACCAACCGGTGCCGTAGTCGAGCACGTAGAGGGCGCCGTCCGGACCGAACTCCATGTCCATGACCTGCGTGCCGGTCCACGGGAACGGATTGATCTTCAACGGTTGGCCGGCCGCGTCGAGCTTGATGTTCTTGATCCAGCGACGCCCGAACTCGCCCGCGAAGTAGGTGCCGTCGTAGTACTCCGGGAACGCCACGTCGGAGGTGTTGTTCGGGTCGTACCGGTAGACCGGCCCGCCCATCGGGGACAGGCCGCCGCCGGTGAACTCCGGCGGGGAGCCGGATCCGCCGTACGGCAGCCACGCCGGAATGGCCGGAGGCAGCTGGGTGATGCCGGTGTTGTTGGGCGAGTTGTTGACCGGCCCGCCCGCGCAGTCGAACTTCGGTCCGGACGGCCCGGACGGGAACGTGTAGTCGTTGTAGGCGTCGTTGCGGGCGGTGCAGTACGGCCAGCCGTAGAAGCCGGGCCGGTCGATCCGGGCGAACTCCACGTTGCCGGCCGGCCCCCGGTTCGGGTCGGCGGTGCCCGCGTCCGGACCGTAGTCGCCGAGGTAGACCACGCCGGTGGCCTTGTCCACACTCATCCGGAACGGGTTACGGAAGCCCATCGCGTAGATCTCCGGGCGGGTCCGCGCGGTGCCCGGCGCGAACATGTTGCCGGCCGGGATGGTGTAGCCGCCCGCCGCGCCCGGTTTGATCCGGAGCACCTTGCCGCGCAGGTCGTTGCTGTTCGCCGAGGTGCGCTGGGCGTCGAACGCCGGGTTGCGCCCGGCCCGCTCGTCGATCGGGGTGAATCCGGCCGAGTCGAACGGGTTGGTGTCGTCGCCGGTGGACAGGTACAGGTTGCCGGCCGCGTCGAAGTCCATGTCACCGCCGACGTGGCAGCACATGCCCCGGCTGGTCGGCACGTTCAGGATCAGCGTCTCGCTGGCCAGGTTGATGGTGTTGTCCGGGTTGACGGTGAACCGGGCCAGCCGGTTGACGCCGTCCCAGACGGCGAAGTCCGCCGGGGTGCCGGTGGCCGGGGCCCCGCCGCCGGGTGTGCTCAGCGGGGGCGCGAAGTAGGCGTACACCCAGCGGTTGGTGGCGAAGTTCGGGTCCGCCTTGATGCCCTGTAGGCCCTCCTCGTCGCCGGTGTAGACCGGCAGGGTGGCGGCGACCTTGGTGTTGCCGGCGGCGTCGGTGTGCCGGATCACGCCGTTGCGGGAGGTGTGCAGCACGCCCCGGTCGGGCAGGACGGTGAGGCTCATCGGCTCGCCGGTCTCCGCAGCTCCCTTCGCCAGCTCCACCTGCTGGAAGTTGCTGGTGACGGTGGGCCCGCAGTCGGCGTCGACCGCGCCGGCCGCGGTCATGATGCCGCCGAGCAGGTGCTGACGGAAGGCCGCCTCGGTGTACGACGCGTCGGTGTGGCCGAGGCCCGTGTACCAGGCGCGCCCGCCGGAGTAGTTCTGGCACCAGGAGATCGGGTGGTCGGAGCCCATGCTCCCGCCGGTGTAGGTGGTCTCGTCGAGGGTGGCCAGCACGTGCACGTTGCCCCGGGGGTTCGTGCGGTAGTTGTACAACTCGTCGAACCGGCTCCACCGCTGCGGCAGTGTCCTGGTGGACGGGTGCACCTGGTCGGCGACCTTGACGGTGGCGGTCTGCTCGGCCGGGTGCGACGCGAAGTACGCGCCCACGAGGCCGCCGTACCAGGGCCAGTCGTACTCGGTGTCGGAGGCGGCGTGCACTCCCACGTATCCGCCGCCGCCCTGGATGTAGCGCTCGAACGCGGCCTGCTGGGCGGCGTTGAGCACGTCACCGGTGGTGGACAGCCAGATCACGGCGGCGAACCGGTCCAGGTTGGCGTCGGTGAACTGGGCCGCGTCCTCGGTGGTCTCGACGGTGAACCCGTTGGCGGCGCCGAGTTGCTGGATGGCGGTGATGCCGGGGGTGATGGATCCGTGCCGGAATCCGGCGGTCTTGCTGAACACCAGCACGGTGAACGGCGCGGCGCTGGCCGTGGGTGGCGCGGCGACGACGCCGCCCATCACGAGGATCGCGCTCAGCACGGCACCGAGCCACGATCTCAGGGATCTGCGCACGGTCGGGTCCTTTCGCGGTGCGGGGACGGCGTGCGCCGATCACGCCAGGCGGTGGTGAACGATGGATGCGAATGCATCGTTGCGGTTGGATCACGGGCGCGTCAAGCGTTCTCCCATCATCCGTGAGAGCGTTATCTCCGCAGGTCAGGGCCGACCAGCTAAGGCAAGATCGAATTACGGTTTTCCGCCGGTCGAACAAGCGCGCCCGGCCCTACGATGTGCCCATGGAGGTCATCAGGGACGGGCGACGCTGGCGGATCGGCACGGCCGGCGACGTCGCCTGGCTCGCTGACCGAACGACGCACGGCCTCTCGATCACCACCGCCGTCCCGCCGGTCTTCGACGCCTACGCGACCTGCCATCCGCCCGCGGGCGTCGGCTTCGAGGTGCACGAGAGGGCGCTGGTCGACGAACTCGCCCGACACACGCCCGAGCAGACCTGGTGGCTGGGTTACCTCGACACCGGTGCACACGACATCGTCTTTCCCGACGCCCCGAAGGTGCACCTCTACGCCGGCTGGCCCTACGTGCTGGTCGAAGCCGGTCCCGAACAGGCGCTCACCTGGCGTACCGGCCACATGCGCGGCGACGGCCCGCTGCCCGACCTGATGTTTCCCGCGGACCACTGCTGGCTCGTCTCGGCGCTCTGGGACGACACCTGGACCGACCTCGGTGGCCCCGCCGCCCTGATCAGCGCCCTGCACCGCAACCCGCTGGTCAACGCCCACCCCGTCGGCCCCGACGAGGACGCCCTCCCGCCGGGTCTGACGCGCGAATAACGCATCCGTCGACGCCGCTCGGCACCGCGACGGGGCGACAGTCCACCGCGCCGCGACGACGTCCCCGGAACGACACTGAGGCTCGACAGTGGACAGCACGGAGGTACGATCCCGCATCTGGTGTACGTAAGTCCGTCGAACCCCTCGATAGGAGCCTGGCATGGCCGGCCCGGATGCCGAACTCGCCGCGAAGCTTCAGCCCGACGTGCCCCACGCCGCACGGATCTGGAACTACTGGATGGGCGGCAAGGACAACTTCCAGTCCGACCGGGCGGCCGGCGACGCCGTGGCCGAGGTCTACCCGGAGATCGTCGTCATGGCGCAGCAGTCCCGGGTGTTCCTGGTGCGGGCCGTACGATATCTGGCCGCCGAGGCGGGCATCCGGCAGTTCCTGGACATCGGTACCGGCCTGCCCACCATGCAGAACACGCACGCGGTCGCGCAGGCGATCGCGCCCGATTCGCGGATCGTCTACGTGGACAACGACCCGATGGTCCTCGTGCACGCGCGGGCGCTGCTGTCCAGTGCGACGTCGGAGGGCGTCACCACCTACGTGCCCGCCGACTACCACGACCCGGAGAAGATCCTCGCCGAGGCGGCGCGGACTCTCGACTTCAACCAGCCGATCGCCGTCATGTGCATGGGCGTGATGGGCTACGAACCGGACCTGGACGTGGTCCGCTCGATCGTCGGGCGGACGATGGACGCGACCGCCTCCGGCAGCCACCTGGTGCTCTGGGACGGCACCAACACCAGCCCGGAGGTGGTCTCCGGCGCCGAGCGGCTGGCGGAGAACGGCGGTGTGCCGTACATCCTGCGCAGCCCGGAGGATCTCGCCAGCTGCTTCTCCGGTTTGACGATGGTCGAGCCCGGCCTGGTGCCGATCCCGCTGTGGCGCCCGGAGATCGCCGACGCGAAGGGCATCGACGCGTACGGCGCGGTGGCCCGCAAGCCCTGACCGACGTGCTGCCGCCCCGCTTCCGCCACGACTGCGGGAGCGGGGCGGTCGTCGTTCACCGGTTACACGCCAGCGTCAGCCCGTCGGGCACCGCACTGCTCGACACGAGCAGGCCGAACGTCGTCGCGGCGCCGGGCGCCAGCGTCCCGTTGTACGACGCGTTGCCCACTGTGACATCGACGCCGGCCGTCGTGGCCACGCCGCACCAGACCGTCTGGAGGCGCTCGTCCCCGGACCAGCGCCAGGCGACCCGCCACGTGTCGATCGGCTCCGTGCCGGTGTTGCGGACGGTGGCCGTGGCGACGAAACCGCTGCCCCAGCGGGCGTCGATGGTGGCCGTCGCACGGCAGGCCACCGGAGCCAGGGTGCGCGCCGGTCCACCGACGATGTACGGATCGCGGCGACCCTCGACGTCGCTGAACCGGTACCAGTACTCCGTGTCGGGCGTCAGCCGATCAATGGTCACGGTCCCGTTGGGCTCCGGCCCGGAGACCGCCTCGGCCACCGGATTCAGCCACTTCACGGCGTCGTCCCGGCTGGCGAAGAGCCTGATGGTCATCGGCGGGTCGTAGCCGCAGGGCGGCCGGAAGAATATCGAGTACGAGATGGTCAGGCTCGTGGTGGTGGTCCCGGTCAGGCTGGCGGTGATCGGCAGCGCTGGCGGGCACACCGGTGTCGGCGTGACCGACGGCGTCGGCGTGGACGCTGGTGTCGTCTCGGCGGCGCTGCTCGTCGGTGTCCAGGCGGCCAGCGCCATGGTCGTGACAGCGAGGATCATGCGGAGCATCGGTACCTCCGGGGGTTACCGGGCACCGACGACCGAGCTGGTGTCCGGTGCCGCACACGGGTTTCCGGCCGCCGACGAGGACTGCCCGGCACGGGTGGCATGACCACCTCGCGCGTCCCGTGGGCCGGAGAAGATGTGGTGTGCGCTGGCTCCCGAGCACGACCGAACCACAGCATGGCATTCGACCAGCATCGATACAAGGCCGTCGCGGTCCTGTCGAGGACCGTCCGTCTTCTCTTCGCCCGACGGACACGCGGCGGGCGCCCGAGCCGAGAATTATCCATTGCGATCTATCGGCTCGGACACGGGAGCACACCATGCTCGACGACAGCAGCATCTTCCGGCGATCCCGGGTGGCGAGGGCACTGACCGCGGCGGGTGCCGCGGCCGTGCTGGTGGCCGCCCAACTCGCGGCGCCGACGCCCGCCGGGGCGGCCGTCAGCAGGGCGGATCTCGCCCTGCGCTGGGCGCCCATCCACTACCAGGACGTCGACGCCACCGGCTCCCACGCGCTGGGCGGCCAGTCCGACTACATCACCAGGGTCGACTTCGACGGCGACCTGGCCGGGCGCAACAACTGGGACCGGGCCGGGCAGAGCGGCACCTCGCTCGCCGCGCACGCCTACTACTCCGTCGTCGAGACGAGCAGCCACTGGTACATCACGTACCTGTTCTTCCACCCTCGGGACTGGACCGACCACCCGCTCTTCGAGACCGAACACGAGAACGACGGCGAGGGCGTCCTGTTCACGATCGAGCGCGACGGTTCGGCGTACGGGGTCCTGCGCGCGGCGGTCACCGTCGCGCACAGCGACTTCTTTTCGTACACGCCTGCCGGCAGCACGTGGACCAGCGGCCGCGAGAGCGTCGACGGCACGCTGCAGCTCCAGGCGTCGCCGCATGACACGTTCCAGCATCCGGTCACCGCGCAGGAGGCGCAGGGCCACGGCCTGAAGGCCTACCCGCAGTTCGCCATCAACGGCGACGGCGTCGTCTACTACCCGTCGACGGTCGCCGAGACGCCGAGCGACGGCAACGACCGGGACGTGCGGTACCAGCTGATCGACATCTTCGCCGCCGGCGGCCTGTGGGCGCAGCGCGCCAACGCGAGCCTCTTCGCCGGGCTCGGCACGTTCGCTGGTGACACCTCCGGCGACTGCGGCGTCGGCACCTGGAGCTGCTCGACCAACTCGGCCAACGCGCCCTGGGGCTGGGACGACGGCAACGACGTGCCGGCGCGTGGGGAACTGGCCAGCGACCCGGCGAAGCTGTCCGCCGAGTACTTCACGATTCCGGCGGGCCTGGCACGTACCTACAGCCACAACCCGTACGCCGGGGCCGCGGCGGCGCTCGCCGAGGCGTCGAGGACCGCACCGCCGATCGTCGACTGATCGAGGCACAGGCGCGCGGTCGGCCCGAGGAGCCGGCCGCGCGCCGACGTGCCGTCATCGGCAGCAGATGTTGTCGGGGGCTGCGGTTAGCGTGTGGTCACTGTCGCCGCGCCGGCCATGTCGGGCCGGTAGTTGACCCCCTCGGAGGCCCCCATGTCCCAGGAGACGACCTACCTCGAACTGTCCGAAGTGGACGGTGCACACAAGTTCTACGAGGTCGTCGTCGACGACACCACGCTGACCGTGCGCTACGGCCGGATCGGTGACCAGGGGCAGGTCAAGACGAGCGCCTATCCGGACAACGCCCGTGCCCGCGCGGCGGCGGCGAAGAAGATCGGGGAAAAGGTCCGCAAGGGGTACGCCCCGGCCGTCCCCGGCGTCCGGCAGAAGCGCAGCGTCTCCCGGCGGCAGATCGTCAGCACCCGCTCCACGGCACACATCGCCCCGGTGCTCTGGCGCTACGACTCCGGCGCTCCCGCCTTCGGCATCTTCGTCGACGGTGAGCACTGCATGGTCGGCAACGAGCACGGGGTGATCACCACCCTCGGGCACGACGCCCAGGTGCGCGGCCAGGTGCGCCTCCCCGACGGGGTGAAGTGCATCGTCGCCGACGACGCCTGGATCTACGCCGGCTGCGACGACGGCAACGTCTACGACCTCTCCGGCAAGGTGCCCCGGGTCGCGTACGCGATCGCCCCGGAGATCGACATCTACTGGCTGGACATCCACGACGGCGTCCTCGGCGTCTCCGACGCCGACGGCGGGATCGCGGCCATCGACCACGAGGACGAGTTCCTGTGGCGTCGGCCCGGGCGGGGGCGCTCGGCCTGGATGGTGCGCTGCGACGCCGACGCGCTCTACCACGGCCACTCGCAGGGGGTGACCGGCTACGACTGGCGCACCGGCCGCGAGCTGTGGCACACGAGGACCGGTTCGGTGCTGTTCGGTTGGCAGGAACGCGGCAGCGTGTTCGCCGGGACGGGCACCCGCGAGGTGGTGCGGCTGGCCAAGGACGGCCGGGCCGAACGCAGCTACCGGTGCGACGCCCCGGTCTTCTCCTGCGCGACGGCGGAGGGCGGCGAGTACGTCTTCGCCGGCGACAGCCAGTCCTCGATCTACTGCTTCGACGCCGCCGGCACCCGACTGTGGAAGCTCGGCACCGGCTGCGGATCGGCGTACTCGATGCAGTATCACGACGGTCGCCTCTACGTGGTGACCACCGGCGGCCACCTAGCCTGCATCGACGCCAGCGAGCCCGCGATCCGTGCGGCCCAGGTCGGCGACGTGCCGCAGGTCCGCGACATCAAGGCGCCCCGCGAGGCGCCGCGCACCGTGCAGCCGACGGTCGTCGAGGTGACCGGTGACACGGGCGCGGGTGTGGTGGTGCAGTGCCTGGACGACCGGGGGCGACTCCGGGTGCAGGTGGTGTCCGACGGCTACCGACGGGACTGGTCCGTGCAGTTCCCCAAGGGCATCCGCGAGCCGGGCGCCCGCTACCTGGTGACGGAGGTCCGCGAGTCCGGCCGTGGCGGGTTCTACCGGGCGTACGGCGATATCCGCCGGCTGCGCTGAACCCGCTGCCGCCCGCCGGTCACCACGCGCCCCGCCGTACACAATCGGGTTGTTCCGTGCGGGTGCGCGGACGACCATGGTCGGCATGGCGGGAGCTGGGGTGTGAGATCGCCACTTCAGGGCGGACTACCGCCGAGGGGTGCGGTGGTTGGCACCGTCGTGGAGATCGCCTGCGACGAGTCGGGATTCTCCGGTACCAACCTGCTGCACTCGACCGCCCCGGTGATCACGCACGCGAGCGTCGACCTGGTCGTCGACGAGGCCGTCGCGCTCATCACCGCGCTGCGGTCCGGGTTCCGGTTCTCGCCGCACGAGCTCAAGTCCGGGCACTTCCTGCGCCGCTCCGGTGCGGATGAAGCCCTGGAGTGGTTCCTGGCGGCGTTGACGGGCCGCGCGCACGTCCACCTGATCGACAAGGAGTTCTTCCTCGTCACCCGGATCGTCGACTTCCTGCTGGCCGAGCCGTCGTACGCGGCTGGCACCCGACTGGCCCACGACAACCGTCCGGCTGCTCTCGCCCTGCACGAGGCCGGACGCTCGGCCGGGAGTGACTGGGGTGCCTTCCTGGCGGCGTTCGTCGATCTCGTCCGGATGAAGCGGCGGCTTCCGGTTCACCGGACGGTGCGGCGGTTCTTCCAGGCCCGGGACGCGCTGCTGCGACACCGGCTCGGCGCGGCGGCGGATGCCGTCCTCGACGGGCTCAGCCCGGGGCAGGTGAAGGCCGTGGTGGCCAGGCTCGACGGTGACGACCGGTCGGTCCCCCCACCGCTGGAACCGCTGCTGCCGGCGCTGGCGGAGACGGTCCTGTACTGGAGCGGCGGCCACCGGCAGGTGCTGGTGACGCACGACGAGCAGAGCGCCCTGACGGCCGACCGGTTGACCCGCCTCCAGCGCACGTTGGCCGACGCGTCGGCGGCAGATGCCGACGGGGTTGGGGCCCTGCCGTACGGAGTGTCACCCCTGGCCGGACTCGTGATGGTCGACTCCCGCGACGATCCGCGCGTCCAGGTCGCGGACCTCCTCGCGGGGGTGGCCCGGCGGATGCCGGGAATCATCGACGACGCGCTACGTCAGCCACCGCCGACCGCGACGCCATTGCGCGGTCCCGAAGGGTGACGCTCACGACGTGGCGAGGGCGTGGAGCGCTTCGGTGGTCACCGGGACATGTCGCACCCCGATCGGGTCCCGTCGACCGTAGTGTCACCGGCATGACGGAAATCCAGACACACACCCTCTCCCTCCCCGGCGCCGACCTGGTCTACGACGTCCGTGGCCCGCTTCCTCCCGCCGGCGGCCATCGTGCATTGCTGATGATCGGCCAACCGATGACGGCGGAGGGCTTCGGAGCGCTCGCGCCACACTTCACGGACCGCACGGTCGTCACCTACGACCCGCGCGGCCTGGGTCGCAGCGTCCGCACGGACGGTCGGTCCGACCACACGCCGCAGCAGCAGGCGGCCGACCTGCACTCGCTGATCGAGGCGCTCGGCGCCGGTCCGGTCGACGTGTTGGCCAGCAGCGGCGGCGCGGTGACCGCACTCGAACTGGTCGCCACCCACCCCGACGACGTCGCCACGCTGGTGGCGCACGAACCGCCGATCAACGCCGTGCTTCCCGACGCCACGGCCGCCGAGCGCGCCCGGGCCGACTTCTACGAGGCGTACCAGGCGAAGGGCCGGAGCGCGGGGATGGCCTCGTTCATCGCGATGACGTCCTGGCAGGGTGAGTTCACCGACGCCTACTTCGCCCAGCCAGCCCCCGACCCCGCGATGTTCGGCATGTCCGCCGAGGACGACGGCAGCCGCGACGATCCGCTGCTGTCGAAGAACTCGTGGGCGGTCACCGACTACCGCCCCGACGCGGACCTGCTCACGGCAGCCCCCACCCGGATCGTGATCGCGGTCGGCGAGGAGTCGGCGGGAACGTACACCGCGCGTACGGCCCTGGGCACCGCGGCGTTGCTCGGCCAGGAGGCCGTGGTGTTCCCGAGCCACCACGGCGGGTTCCTCGGCGGTGAGTTCGGCTACGCGGGCAAGCCCGAGGAGTTCGCCGCCCGACTGCGGGAGGTGCTGGACGCCGGGGCATAGCCTGCCCAGATGCGACACACCCTCACCCCTGGCGACAACACCCTGCACGGTCACTTCTCCGCCGACTTCCCGCCGGTGCTGACCATCGACCCCGGCGACACCGTCACCTACCGCACACTGGACTGCTGGTGGTCGGCCGGCCCGTACCCCGGTGGGTACAACGGCGACCGCCCCCGGGTCCCGCAGCACCAGCCGGACCACGGGCACGCGCTGATCGGGCCGGTCGCGGTGCGCGGTGCGCGCGCCGGTCAGACCCTTGAGGTACGCGTCGACGCGATCACTCCGGGCGCCTGGGGCACCACCGTGGCCGGCGGCTGGCCGAGCGCCTTCAACCAGCGCTACGGCGTCGAGCGGGAACAGGCGGTGCACTCCTGGGAGCTGGACCCGGTGGCGATGACCGGCCGCAACCAGCACGGCCACATAATCGCGCTGCGTCCGTTCATGGGGGTGCTCGGCATGCCGCCGGCCGAGCCGGGGCGGCACTCGACGATTCCGCCCCGACCGCACGGCGGCAACCTGGACTGCAAGGACCTGACGGCCGGCAGCACCCTGCTGCTGCCGATCCCGGTCGACGGCGCGCTGTTCTCGGTCGGCGACGGGCACGCCGCGCAGGGCGACGGGGAGATCGGCGGTACCGCCATCGAGTGCCCGATGGAGGAGGTGACGCTGACCTTCGACGTCCGGGACGATTTTCCGGTCACCGGTCCGGTGGCCCGTACCGCGGACGCCTGGCTGACCCTCGGTGTCGGCGCGTCGCTCGACGACGCCACGTTCATGGCCCTGGACTCGATGCTGACGCTGCTGCAACGGTCGCACGGTGTCAGCCGCGCGGACGCGGCCGCGTTGGCCAGCGTCGCAGTCGACGTACGGGTGACGCAGATCGTCAACCAGACCGTCGGCGCCCACGCGGTGCTCCGCGACGACGCGCTGCGCTTTCCGCGCTGACGACAGGATCGAGCGGCCCGGACGGTCGTCGTCCGGGCCGCTCGTGGGGTCGTACGGTCAGCCGCCGAGGCTCGCGGCGGCCGACGCGATCGTCGAGGCGAAGTAGCTCACCTGGGTGTAGACGCCCGGGTAGTTGGGTCGGGCGCAGCCGTTGCCCCAGCTGACGATGCCGACCTGGATCCAGGCGTTGTTGGCGTCGCGGCGGAACATCGGGCCACCCGAGTCACCCTGGCAGGTGTCGACGCCGCCGCTGGCGTACCCGGCGCAGATCTCCTGCGCGGCGATGATGTCGCCGCCGTAGTTGGAGTTGCAGGTCGAGTCGCTGACGAATGGGACAGTCGCCTTGAGCAGGTAGCGCTGCTGGGCGCCACCCTCACGGGCGGCACCCCAGCCGGCGATGGTGAAGGTGCCGCTGTCGTAGGCGGTCGTGTTGGCGATCGGCAGGGTGCTCAGCCCGGTGACGGGGGTGGCCAGCCGGATCAGCGCCCAGTCCCGGCCGTTGCCGTTGTATCCGGGAGCACGGTAGACGTAGTTCGACCGGACGGTGATCCGGCTGGACGACTGGAGGTCGACTACGCCGAGTGTCGCGGTGATGGTGGTGTTGGTGCCGGTGGCACCCACGCAGTGCGCAGCGGTGAGCACCAGCCGGGCGCTGTACAGGGCACCGCCGCAGCCCATCGAGAGACGCACCATGAAGGGGAACTCGCCCTGGGCGGCGCGGGTGCCGCCCACGACGTTCGGGGTGACGGGGCTGTCGGCGGCGGCGGGAGCCGTGAGAGTGAGGCTGCCCGCGGTCACCGCGGCCAGCGCGGTGGCCAACAGGCCGGTGAGGGTGCGCCAGCGAACCATGCATTCCTCCGCATCGGTACGGCACGCCTCGTGAGCGCACCTGATCGAGATAGCGGTCATCATATTGATCTGCGTGGATGTTGCGGGTCATCCCCTCTGGGTCGTATCCCGAGGTTATGGGTCCAGCTCCCCGTGTCGGTGGCGGTGTCGGTGCCGTGTCGGCGCGGTGTCAGGCGACCGGCGCACGCTGTGGGACATGACAGCTGACCTGGTGATCGAGGCCGAGGGCCTCGTCAAGCACTTCGGGAAGACGAGGGCGCTACAGGGCGTGGACCTCGCCGTCCCCCGGGGGACGGTGCTCGGCGTGCTCGGGCCCAACGGCGCCGGCAAGACCACCGCCGTACGCATCCTCTCCACGCTCCTCACCCCGGACGCCGGCACCGCCCGGATCGGCGGCTTCGACGTCGTACGCGACGCCGAGCGGGTCCGGCAGAGCATCGGCCTCACCGGCCAGTACGCCTCGGTCGACGAGGACCTGACCGGACGGCAGAACCTGGAACTGTTCGGGACGCTGCTGGAGTTGGGCCGCGCCGGCTCCCGCCGGCGGGCCACCGAACTGCTCGACTGGTTCGATCTGACCGATGCCGCCGGCCGGCCGGCCAAGACGTACTCCGGCGGCATGCGCCGGAGGCTGGACCTGGCCGCCAGCCTCGTCGGATCACCGGATGTGATCTTCCTGGACGAGCCCACGACCGGCCTCGACCCGGCCAAGCGCGAGGACATGTGGGAGGTGGTCCGGTCGCTGGTCACCAACGGCTCGACGGTGCTGCTCACCACCCAGTACCTGGAGGAGGCCGACGCGCTCGCCGACGCGATCACGGTGATCGACCACGGTCGGGTCATCGCCCACGACACCCCCGAAGGGCTCAAGCGGGTGGTCGGCGGGCAGACCCTCGAGGTCCGGCCGTCGGATCTCGCGGACCTGCCCCGAATCGCGGCGATCCTGTCCGAGGTCAGCTCCGGCGCGCAGGCCGACGAGATCCGCAAGGGCGTGCTCGCGGTGCCGGTCACCGACGACAGGGCCCTGACCGAGAGCGTCGCGCGGTTCGCCGCCGCCGGCATCGCGGTCACCGAACTCTCCCTGCACCTGCCGAGCCTCGACGAGGTGTTCTTCACCCTCACCGGGCGCACGGCATCCGAGGACGACACCACCCACCTCACGGAGGTCGCGGCATGAGCACACTGGTCGGCGCACCACCCACGGCGAGCCGCGCCCTGTCGACGGCCGCCCCGAACCCACGACCGTTCCGGCTCGTACGGCACTCGTTGGCGCTCGCCAAACGCAGCCTCATCAAGACCTGGCGTACGCCCGAGGCGCTGATCGACGTCACGCTGCAACCGGTGCTGTTCCTCATCATCTTCGTGTACATCTTCGGTGGCGCGGTCGCGGGATCGACCCACGACTACCTTCAGTTCCTGCTGCCCGGAATCCTGGCGCAGACCATCGCCACCGGGGCCATCGCGATCGGCGTGAACCTCAACACCGACATCGCCAAGGGCATCTTCGACCGGTTCCGGTCGCTGCCGATCCCCCGCTCCGCGCCGCTGGTCGGCGCGGTCCTGGGCGACGTCGTCCGGTACGTGATCGTCACGGTGTCGACCCTCGCGATCGGCTACCTGATGGGCTTCCGGATCGACACCGACCCGTTCCGGGCGGTCGCCGGCTGCCTGCTCGCCGTGCTGTTCGCGCTCTGCCTGAGCTGGCTACCGGTCTACGTGTCGATGAAGGTACGCACCCCGGGCGCCGTGCAGGGCCTGATGTTCGCGCTGATCATGCCGCTGAGCTTCGCGTCCAACGTGTTCGTCGGCGCCGACACCCTGCCGGGCTGGATGCAGTCCTTCGTGGACGTCAACCCGATGACCCACCTGGTGGCGGCGGTACGCGGGCTGTTCCTCGGTACTCCCCTCGACTCGCACGTGTGGTGGACCCTCGCCTGGTGCGCGGGCTTCGTGGCGGTGTTCATGCCGCTGGCGCTGGGCGCGTACCGCAAGAAGATCTGACCTACGCGAGCAGGTCGTCCATCAGCTCGCGGATGCGGGCGACCACGGCGGCGACCGGCCGCTCGCGCCACGCGGCCAGCAACGGCTCACGCTGCTCCTCGTTCCCGAGGGCGGCGGTGAGCCGTTCGGCGTCCCGGGTGGGAAGAACATCCCGACGTGGCTGCCGATCCGCGTCCCGAGCGCGAACAGCTCGCGTACGGCCGCGACGTCGCCCCGGTGTGCCGCGAGTTCGGCGCCGCCCTGCGCCCACGCCCCGATCACCGGCAGGTCCTTCGAGTCGAGCGCCTCGTCCCGGGCCAGCGCCAGCAACGCGGCGGCGTCCGCCTCGGAGCCCGGCCGCACCTGTCCCAGCCGCAGGTACAGGACGGCCACCGCGACCCGGAGGATGACGCGCGGCTGCGGCGACCCTCCGGTCCACTCGGCCAGGATCAGCGTCACCCCCCGGGCGTGCGCGAGAGTCTCGTCGTATCGCTCACGCTGCCAGGCGAGGTGGGCCAGGCCGAGGCGTGCCTGGGCGGCGTCCAGCTCCTCGGCCTCGCCCGGCGTCGCCGTGGCGACCAGTCGCCGCTCGGCGTCCCGGTCGCCGGCCAGGGCGAGCTGCACGTCGAGGCGCACCCGGACCGAGCGGGCGTCCTGCGTGGCGCCGATCAGCTCCATGTGCCGGAGGCTGCGTGTCAGCCAGTCGATCGACCGGGCACCGTCTCGGGGGACCAGGAACTGCCCGACCGCTCCCGCCGCCATGGCCATGGCCCAGTGGTCACCGACCGCCTCGAAACGGCGGTACGCCTGCTCCGCGTCGACCACCGAGGCCTCGGGCATCCCACCGTTCTCCCGGAGGGCGGCACGGGCGAACAAGCCGAGCCCCTGCACGTACGGGTCCGGGTGGGCGATCAGCTCCCCGGCGCTCTTGATGCTCTGCTCCGGGTCGGACGTGTCGAACCTCGGTAACGCCGACGCGAGCGCGGTCTGCCGGTCGGACACCTCGGCGGGCCGTTCGGCGAGGACGATCCGCAGCGCCCGGCGGGAGAGCGCGGCGAGCCGGAGTTCGCCACTGATGCCGGCGTTGACCCCGACCAGCAGGCACGTCCAGACGATCCGGTCGGCGCCGGGCAGCGGCCGACCCGTGGAACGGCCGTACTGCGTGGCGGAGCGCCGTCGTCGCTGCGGGTCGTCGACGTGCAGCAGATCCCGTGCCCAGCCGAGGACCTCCAGGTGCAGGCCGCGCACCGTCCAGAGGTGGAACAACGCGGTGGCGACGTCGATCGAGGCCGGCTCGTCGTCGGTGGCGAGCGCCCAGCGCAGAGCCGCGACCAGATTGTCCTGCTCGGCCGCGCATCGGGCGAGCGCCTCGACCTGACCGGTGCCGACGAACCGGTCGGCGAGCGCCACGGCCTCCTTGCGAGCCCATTCGACCAGGCCGGCCATGGCCAGCTCCCGGTCGCCGGTTGCGTCGAGGCGGGCCTCGCCGTACTCGCGGACGGTTTCGAGCATCCGGTAGCGGGGCGGCCCCTCCCCTGCGACCAGGGTCAGCAGGGACTGTTCGACGAGCGTCGCCAGGCCGCGTCGTACGTCCGGGGTCCGCGCGACCGAGGCGGCGAGGTCCGCGGTGAACGCGGCCGGGATGACCGCCACCCGCTGGAGCAGCTCACGCTCCTCGGGCGCGAGCAGCTCACGGCTCCAGTCGACCATCGCCCACAGGCTCGCGTGTCGCTCCGGCAGGCCGCGCAGCGCGTCGTCGAGCAGCGCGAACCGGTCGGTCAGTCCGGCGAGTACGTCGTCGATCGGCATGTTCCGCAGTCGCGCGGCGGCCAGTTCGAGCGCCAACGGCAGGTTGTCCAGCCGGTGGCACAGGGCGAGAGCCCGTCCGGTGTCCCAGGTCGGTACCGCGCCGCCGGCCCGCGCCCGGGACTCGATCAACGCGAGCGCGTCGGCGTCCGGAAGGGCGGTGAGCCGGTGCACCAGTTCGCCGGCCAGGCCCAGCGGCGCCCGGCTCGTCGCGAGCACCGCGACCTCCGGGGACGTCACCGCGACCAGGTCCGCCACGACGGTGGCCACCGCGTCGAGGACGTGCTCGCAGTTGTCCAGCACCACCAGCCCGTCGAGGTCCGGCGCCACGGCGCGCAGCCGCTCCTCGGGGCTGAGGACCCGCCGTTCCAGACCCAGGTTGCCGCCGGTCGCCGAGGTGTCCGCCCCGCCGAGGGCCGCGAGCACCGTGGGCAGCACCTCGTCGGGCGACCGCAGGCCGGCGAGTTCGATCACGCGTACCGGTTGACCGGCCGTCGCCGCGCGCCGGGCCACCTCGGCGGCGAGGCGGGTCTTGCCCGCCCCGCCGGTCGCCACGATCGTCACCAGGGCCGTCTCGGTCAGCGCGGCGGTGACCGCTTCGACGTCACGCTCCCGCCCGACGAGGGCGGTCAGGGGCCGACGCCACGCGGTGGGCAGCGTGATCCGCGCCGGTTGCCGGGGCGCCGCCACGACGGTCGGGGCGGTGAGTTCGCCCCGCAGCAGCGACAGGTGGACCTCGGTGATCACGGGCGACGGGTCGGTGCCGTACCGGTCGGCCAGGTCGGCGCGCAGCCGTTCGATCACCTCCAACGCCTCGGCGTCGCGGCCCTGCGCGGCGAGCACCCGGACGAGCAACGCGGCCGACGGCTCGTCCGGCGGGGTACGGGCGACGAGCCGGCGCAGGTCCGTCTCGTCGAAGGGGCCCGCACCGGCGAGCGCCGCCTGCGCACGAAGCGCGGCGACGTCCGCGAACAGGCGGGCGTCCTCGGTGGCGTCGAGCTCCGGGACCTCGGGGAACAGCGCCCGCGCCTGGTCGGCCGCGTTCCGGGCGGCGGGCAGGTCCCCGCTTCGCAGTGCGGCACCGGCCCGCTCGACGAGGGTCCGCGCCTCGATCATGTCGACGGTGACCTCGTCGACGGACAGCCGGTATCCCCCGGGCACGGCGACGACGGGCAGCCCGAGCCGGCGTACCCGGGACACCAGCGCCTGGACGGCGCCGGTCGCGTCGTCCGGCGGCGTCCCGTCCCACACGGCGTCGACGAGCAGCGTGGTGGAGACCGCCCGCCCACGCGCGTCGACCAGCGCGCGCACCACCGCCGCGAGCCGCTCGCCCCGGACCGGTCGACCGTCGACGGCGAGCGGGCCGAGGATCGTGATCTGCACGGACCCAGCATCCCCCACCCGCGCATCGGGCCGTCGGCAACCCGCTCATGATCGGCGACGGGCTGGCAGGTATCGACCCGGACGGGCCGAAACACGCGTGCCCGCGCAGCCGAGGGTGAGAAAGTCCTTTCACCACAGTTCGACTGGTTGTCAGGTTGTGTCCGGTACGTGCTTCGCTGCCGCCGCCATGATCGGGCCATGACTGTTTCCACTCCTGGCCTGTCCGGCCTCCGTCGCGCCGGGGCGCTGGCCGCGGCCGCACTCGCCGCGGTGGCGCTCGCCGTCGCTCCGGGCGCCCACGCCGAGGCCGCCGGCGTCACCCTGCCGATCGGGGATGCCGACCTGACGCAGGTCAGCACCAGCCGTACCCTGGCCGACGGCGTGACCCTGACCCGCATCGTGCGCGGGACCGACCCGGCGCCGGCCGACCAGATCAACACCACCACGCGCGGTCCGTGGGTGGTGAACGTGCTCACCATCGACCCGCGCCGGGCACGCGGGCACCTGAAGGCGACGTACGGCCCGACCCTCGGTCAGGTCGAGAAGACCACCGACCTGGTCCGCGACGCCGGCGCCCTGGCCGGGGTGAACGCCTCGTTCTTCACGTTCACCGCCAGCCAGCTCTACCCCGGCGACCCGGTGGGCCTGGGTCTGTACGGCGGCAAGCTGCTCAGTGAGCCCACCAGCGAGCCCGGGGAGGTCAACTTCGTCGTCGACGCCACCACCAACCGGGCTCTGACCGGAAAGCTGACCTGGTCCGGCAGCGTACGGAACCGGCGCACCAACGCCGTTCTGCCGCTGGAGTTCGTCAACCACCCGCCGGTGATCCCCGCCGGCTGCGCCACCCTCGTCGACCAGACCCGGTGCGCCGAGGCGGGTGACGTCGTCCAGTTCACCCCCGAGTTCGACTCGGCCACCCCGTCCGGCGCCGGCGTCGAGGTCGTCCTCGACCGGCTCGGCTGCGTGGTGCGCACCGAGGCCACCCGCGGCACCGCGCTCGCCACCGGCCAGACGTCGCTACAGGCCACCGGCCGCGACGCCGCCGCCTGCTCGCCGTGGCCGGACGCGGCTGCCTGGACCGAACCTCGACGCTGACCGACCAGCGGGGACGCAAGCTCGCGCTGCGACCCGGGCTGTTCGGCGTGAACGGGCGCTACCCGCTGACGGCGAACGGTCAGATCGTCGTTCCCGACGGTGGGTCCGACAGCTTCTTCGCCCGCAACCCCCGCACGATCGCCGGGACGACCCGGGACGGGAAGATCATGCTGGCGACCATCGACGGTCGCCAGACCACCAGCGTCGGCACCACGCTCGACGAGACGGCCGCCGTCGCCCAGGCGCTCGGCATGGACGACGCTGTCAACCTCGACGGCGGCGGCTCCACCGCCATGGCCGCGCAGGGTGCCCTGGTGAACCAGCCGAGCGGCGCCGAGCGGGCCGTCGGCGACGCGCTCGTCTACGTGCCGGGCCGGTACCGCGGCGGCAACTGACCGTCTCCGTTCGCCACGGGCTGCGGCCGGCCCGCCGGGCGCGGGCCGGCCGCAACGTCGTGTACAGCTTCGGCACCAGAAGTGGCCTTCGCGCATTCACATATATCCCGCTGATTGTTCTTACGCTGTGAATGCCCGGCTCTGGGGCATGTCGTCGAGGAAGGACAAGCGGTGCGTACCAGGAAATTCAGATCCGTGATCGTCGCGCTGGCCGTGACCGTGGCGGTGGGAGGCGTGTCCGTCGGCACGGCCAACGCCGCCGAGCCCTCCCAGTTCACCGTCACCGACGGCGCGATCCGTACGGCGACCGGCACACCCACCCCCGCCTCCGGCACGCACGCCTCGCTCTGGGGTAACACCAGTTACGCCACCACGAGCGTCACCGGCTCCGGGCGGGTGCTGATCGGCGCCATCGGTGACAACTGCCAGGGCTGGCCGACCGTGCGGGTGACCGTCGACGGCGTCAGCGTCGGGCAGACCACCATCGTCAGCGCGACCAGCTACGGCACCTACCCGGTCGGCGCTGCCCTCGGCGCCGGTCAGCACGCCGTGCGGATCCAGTTCGTCAACGACTTCCGGGCCGAGACCTGCGACCGCAACGTCCACGTCGCGTACGCGCGGATGGAGACGCCGGGCGCCACCGACACGAAGTTCAGCATCGCCGTTCTGCCGGACACCCAGCAGGAGGTGCTCGACAGCACCGACTCGCGCTTCCGCAACCGAACCGACTGGCTGGTGCAGAACAGGTCCACGCTGGATCTGCGCTTCGTCACGCACTCCGGTGACGTGGTCAACTGGGACACCCCCGACCACTCCCAGTACGTCATCGCCCGCGACGCGATGCGCCCGATCGAGACCGCCGGCATCCCGTACTCGCTGGCCATCGGCAACCACGACACCCAGGCGACCGGCGTCGGGGGCTCCGCCCGCGACCCCGCCCACACCCGGGAACTCGTCCGCGACACCACCGTGTTCAACCGGTACTTCACCGCCGGTCAGTTCGGGGCGGTCAAGGGACAGTTCGAGTCCGGCAAGGTCGACAACTCGTACTCGACCTTCGAGGCCGGCGGCGTGCAGTGGATGGTGCTGACCCTCGAACTCTGGCCCCGGGTCGAGGCGGTCACCTGGGCCAGGAGCGTCGTCGCCGCCCACCCCCGACACAACGTCATCGTCGTCACGCACGACTTCATCGACGGCAACGGCGCCATCGAACAGAGCGCCTCGTACGGCGCGACCAGCCCGCAGTACCTGTTCGACAACCTCATCAAGCAGTACGCCAACATCCGGTTCGTCTTCTCCGGTCACGTCGGCGTCGCCGCGAACCGGGTCGACACCGGCGTCAACGGAAACAAGATCTACACGTTCCTCCAGACGTTCCACTCCAACACCACGAATCCGGTACGCCTCGTCGAGATCGACACCGCCGCGAACTCGCTGCGTACCTGGATCCACGCGCCGTACACCAACCAGTCCTTCGGCGAGTACGACAGGTCGTTCACCGGCATCGGCGTGGTCCGCTGACGCTCGGCCGGCGGTCGCTCAGCCGCCGACCTCCGTCGTAGGGCCTCCGGCCCGGTATGACCGCGACGTCATCCGGGCCGGAGAGCGCACTTCGGCACGCCGCATTCACCGGTGCGAAGTCGCGCGCTGTCGCAGCGGCCCGCTCAACCGTCGATGTCGACGATGACCTTGCCGGTGGCGGCGCCGCCGGCGACGAGCCGGTGGGCGTCCATGACCGTGTCGAGAGTGAAGGTGCGCGGGTCCACCCGTGGGCGCAGCTCGCCCCCGGCGGCCAGGGCCGCGATCTCGCGCAGGATCTCGCCCTGGTGTGCACGGCCCCGTCCGGTCAGCATCGGCAGCAGGGTGAACACTCCGGAGTAGGTCGCGCCGCGAAACGACAGCGGGGCGAGCGAGTGCGATCCCCAGCCCAGCGCGCTGACGACGTGCCCGTGGTAGGTGCGTACCGCCGCGAACGACGCGTCGAGCGTCGCACCGCCGACGTTGTCAGCGACGATGTCGAAGCCCTCCCCCGCGGTGTACCGCTGCACGTACTCCTCGACGTCGGTCGAGGTGTAGTCGATCGGCACGGCGCCGAGGCTCTCGATCACCTCCATGCTCGCCGGCGCGCCGGTCGCGTACACCTCGGCACCTCGCGCCCGGGCGAGCTGCACGCCCACATGACCGACGCCGCCCGAGCCGCCGTGCACCAGCACCTTCTGTCCGGCGCGGACCCCGGCCCGGTCGACCAGCCCCTCCCAGGAGGTGATCGCCGCCAGCGGCAGCGCGGCGGCCTCCCGCATCGAGAGCGTCCCCGGTTTGCGGGCCAGCAGCCGGGCGTCCACCGCGGCGTACTCGGCCAGCGAGCCCTGCAGATCGCCGACACCGCCGCACAGCCCGTACACCTCGTCACCGGGCGCGAACCCGGTCACCTCCGGGCCGACCGCGGCGACGACACCGGCGACGTCCAGGCCGAGGACGGCGGGTAGCCGGATGCGGGCGTGCGCGGCCCTGCCCGCCTGGATTTTCGTGTCGAGCGGATTGACGCCGCTGGCGACGACCCGCACGAGCACCTCACCGGCACCGGCGGTGGGTTGATCCATCCGCTCGACCGTCAGCGGAACGTCAAACTCCCGTAGCACCGCGGCACGCACGTCTGCACACATCCCATCACCGAAGCGTCACCAGCACGCTACGTGACCGGGTCGGCGTCCGGGCCACTTCCGGCCGGTAGGAACTTTTCACCCGAGGTGGCCGACCAAACGGACGTCAGACCAGCCATGGGAAGGAACGTTCATGCCCAGTACCACCACCACGGTGGCCGAACCCACGGCGGGCGCCGCACCGGTCGACGACGGCACTGCGGCCGCGGCGGAGTCGCACGACGGCCCGGCCGGCGGTGTCCTCGCCGCCGGCACCGCGCTGGCCGTACTGGCGGTGCTGGCGGCCGGGTTGCTGTGGCGACGGCGGACGGCTCAACGCTGACAGCGCGGGTGTACGTTCAGATCACGGTTTGTTTGGTGGCCGGAAGCTCGTCGACGATCGACTTCTCCACGTTGATCGTGTCGGCGATGATCTCGTGGGGCGTGTTCGCCATCCACTGCATCACCGAGATGTCCTCGAACCGGGAATGCTTGAACATTTCCAGGAACACCAGCGGCTCGTCACCGGTGTTCTCGATGTAGTGGCCGTAGGCGAAGGGAACGTAGCCGACGTCGCCGGCCTGGAAGTCGAACGTCCGAGCGCTGGCCTGGGCCGCGAACACGCCCATCCGTCCGGTGCCCGAGATGTAGTACTGCCACTCGTCGGTGGTCGGATGCCAGTGCAGCTCACGCATCCCCCCGGGTTCGACCTCCACGAGGGCGGCGGCGGTGGTGGCGGAGGCGGCGAAGTTCGTCGAGTCGGTGATCCGGACCGTTCCACCGCGGAACCGCTGCGGGGTCTGGGCGGTCATCCGGTGTTTGAAGCTTCGTGGAATGTCGCCGGTCGGGCTGATCACCCGGCCCCGTTGCAGGGGCGGTGGGACGTCGCCCTGGAAGATGTACTTCTCCCGCTCGGGCAGATTCTCCATCTGTTCCATCGTCCAGCCGAAGTTCTTCGCCAACACGTGCCGGGGCGTGTGCGCGAAGAAGTCGCTGAGCAGGAACGTGTTGTTCTCCGAGAAGGCGCCGTCGTCGAAGACCAGCAGGAACTGCGCGCCGTCGTCGAGCGCCTGGATGTTGTGCGGCACCCCCTGCGGGAAGAACCACAGGTCGCCCGCATTGACGTCCTCGATGAAGTTGCGCCCCTCGTGGTCGACGGCGCTGATGCGGCAACTGCCGCCGAGCATGTACGCCCACTCCGACTGCTGATGCCAGTGGATTTCGCGGTACGCGCCGGGTTCCAGTCCGAACTGGACGCCGGACATCGTGGTGGCGATCGGCAGGTCCCGGACGGTGACCTCACGGGTCCAGCCGCCCCGCTCCACCCGGGTGTGCGCCTGGGAGAACGAGAACTTGAGGTTGGGTACCAGCCGACTGTCGGTCGTCGGCGGCACCAGGAGATCGGGATTCTGCCGCTCGACCTCGACGTTGCGGCCCGCGAACGGCGCGCTGCCCTCGTCGCCGCGTCGGGGCTGGGGATCGCTGTTCACCATGCTCGCTGGCTCCTCACTCCGATCGGATCGGATCCCCCGCGGAGACGGCGCCACCGCGTGAATCTGGCCGGGAAGGCATCCCCAGCAGCGTGCGAACGGTGGACCAGCCGTACTGGACCGCGATCGCGGCGGGAACGGCCGCTGCGGTCGCGGCCAGCACCAGCCGGGTCCACGGCGGTGCGTGACCGCCCGCCCCGGTGATGGCGAGCAGCACGAACACGAGCAGTACGACCCGCAGCCGGTGCAGACCGGGAAGGTCGGTCCGCTCCGGGCGGGTCCGCGTCACGGTGTCGATCGGCGTCACGACGGCCTCCCTGTCGCAGGTCCTGTCAGCTGATGGTCCGGGTTGGGCCCGTGGGCTCGCATCACGTGATCGCGCCATAGCGGCACGTCAGATCGGGGACGACGTGAGCCATTCGGCGCACACCGGTTCTCCGTTGCCTGCTGCGGGCGCTGGTTCGTCGATCTGGTCGCCCACCCCTGCCGCTCTGGTTAGGCTCGGTCGCAGGACGGCATTTCGACGCGCCGGGTTACCACCGGGGAGAACGCCATTGTCCGATTCAACCTTCGACGCGAACGCGACCGCCGCGATCCGTGGCGTCGACCCCGACCGTTGCCGCCCGCCCGGTCGCCTGGCGGAGCTCGTTGCCGGGGAGCAGCCGTCGGTCGCCCTCGCCGCGCTGCGGGCCGCGCTGACGCGGCCACTGGACACCGGCGGCCGGAGCACCGTGCTCGCGATGATCGCCACCGTCGCGGCGCGTACCGGACACCCGGATGCCGACGCCCTGCTGCGCGACGCCGGCACCGCGCACGCGGCGGTGGGTGATCCGTCGTCCGCTCGCCACCTCGCCCTCGGCCGGGCCGCCCGTTCCCTGTCGTACGGGGACCTACCGGGCGCCGACGCCGTGCTGGCAGTCCTGGATCCCGACGCCCCGACGGCACGGGAAGACGCCGCGTCGATCCGGGCGGAACGAATCCTCGTCCAACTCGGCCTCGGCCGACACGAGGACGCCCGAACGGCGGTCTGCCAGGCGTTCGACGCCACGACCGCGCCGGGCACCGCGGCGAGTAGCAGGCTGACCGCCCTGGACTGCCTGCGCATGGTCGCGGTGGGCGAGTTGCCCGAGGCGGCGGCGCTGGCCGCCACCACGCTCGGCTCGCAGGACATCAGCCAGGAGGTCCGTGCCCTGCTGGTCGCGGTGGTCGCCGAGGTCCGCTACCGCCGTGGCGAGGCCGACGCCGCGCGCGCGATCCTCCGCGCCGGCACCGGGCAACGGCGCTGGCCCGACAGTACGATGTGGACCGCCGCACTCTGTGTCGCCGTCCGCGACCCCGTGGTCGGCGAGCCGGCGCACGCGCTCGGTCAGGTCGTCGCCGACCTGCACCGGTCGGTCCGGCCGCTCCTGCCCGTCCCGCAGTTCGGCCCCCGACTGGTACGCGCGGCCGTGGCCGCCGACGACCCGCACGCCGCCCGACGGGTCACCGAACTGGTCGAAGGGGTGGCCGCGCGCACTCCCGTCCCGCTGTGGCGCGCGCTGGCCGACCAGACCAGGGGCCTGCTCGACCGCGACCCGGACGCGCTGCGCTCGGCGGTCGGCCGACTGCGCGCCACGGCCGCCCGGCCGGCGCTGGCGACGCGTTGCTCGACCTCGCGAACAGCCCCCGGCTGCGACCCGCGGAGGCGCGGGAGGCCGCGCACGAGGCGGCCGCGCTCTACGCCCGGATCGGCGCGCCCGGCGACCAGTCGATCGCCGACCGCCGGTACGTCGCGCTCGCTGCCGCCCCGCACCATTATCGACCTCCGAACGCGGGCCTGGGCCTGCTCACCCCCGCCGAGAAGCGGGTCGCCGAGATCCTGGCCGGGGGCGCCACCAAGAAGCAGGCGGCCGGGAGCCTCTTCGTCTCCTTCCACACCGTGGACACGCAGCTCCGGTCGATCTACCAGAAGCTCGGTATCAACAGTCGGCTCCAGTTGGTCCGAGCCTGGGATCGATACAAGGCGACCAGCAACTGACCTGTCCGCGCCTCGTGCCGCAGCCCGTCAGCGCGTGTCGGCCTGCCGCTGGGTGTCCCCCGGTCCGGGTTCCCCGCCCGCGGCCGAGTCCCCCACCAGCACGGACTCCCGGGCCTCCCGGCGTCCCTGCTCCCGAGCGAGGGCGAGCAGCCCGGCCAACCGCCGTCGACGACGGCGGACCGCGACCCGTACGCCGAGCAGCAGCGCGGCGAGCAGGAACAGCACCGCGAGCTGCGCCCACGGCACGATCCAGGTGGTGACGGCGCCGGACGCCTGCCGGAGATCCGCGCCATCCTGAGCGTCGCCCGGCAGGGCCGGAGTGGTGGTGACGGTCGTACGGAGCCGTCCCAGCGCCCAGACGCCGTCGACGCGGGCCTCGACCTGCCTGCTGCCGCCGGGGAGCAGTTCCTCGATCTCGCCGGTGACGTCGCGGTTGGAGAGGCCGAGGACGTCGGAGACCGCGACCCGCCCCGTGCCGGTGACCCAGACGTTGCCGTCGTTCGTCACGGTGTAGCGAACCCGGACCGTGCCACCGGCGAGAGGATTCCACGACGGGGTGTAGGTGACGGCGAGGCCCTGGACGGGCAGGCTCGCCCGGACCGTGCCGTTGACCCGCATCATGACTCGGAACCCGACGCGGCTCTCGACGTTGACCGTGCCCCCGGTGCTGGTGACGGTCGCCGCGACGCCGGCCGGATGGTCACCGGGAGTGGCGCCCCGGGGCACGGTGATCGTGAACGGCACCACCCTGGTCTCGTTGGGGCCGACGGTGACCTTCTCCTGCACGTCGATCCAGGTGCCACCGTCGACGGAGGGGCGGTCCGACGGCAGCATGTTGAAGCGGCCCTTGTCGGTGAGATAGCCGTCGGCGGCCTTCAGTGCGAAGGTGACGGCGGAGCGGCTGAAGTTCCGGACCGCCAGGTGCTCGGTCACGACCTGTCCCGGATCGACGGTTGCCGTGATCCATCGACGTTCGTCCGGGCCGCTCGCGGTGGCCGGCTGGACCGTCCAGGTCAGGGCCTTCGGGTCCGGGTCCGCCGCCGCCGCGGTCGGGGCGGCCGGAACGGCGAGGGCCGCGACGGCGAGGACGGTGAGCGCCCGGCGCAGCGGGGTGACGGACATGGCGACGGCCCTTCGACAGGGGGCTTGGCGGGGGCCCGGTCCGGACCCCCGCCGAGCCGCTACTCGAACAGTGAGAGCGTGAGCGTGGAGCTGTACTCGCCGGCGGCGACCTCCGCCGGGGCCCGCAGGTACAGGTCGGCGTTGACCGAGTACGAGTCGCTGGCGACGGCCGCGGAGTCGAACGCCGAGACCAGCAGCTCCTGGTCGACCAGGCCGACGTTGTTGCCGGGCAGGGTCTCCTCGTCGAGGACGGTCACCACCTCCTCGCCCTCGGTGACCAGACCGGTCTCCCCACCGTCGAGCAGGCGCGGCTTCCAACCGAAGTGGTCGGCGCTGATCGGCGGCTGACCGGCGCTGCCCGCGAAGTCGGTCGCGCTGCCCAGCACGGCCCAGCTCGCACCGTCGGGCACCTCGTCGGCGACGCGGGTGTCGGTGACCGTCACCGTCGGCAACGTACCGACGAACTGACGGACCAGCAGGGTCGAGCCGTCCTCGGACAACGCGACGGAGTCGCCCGCGATCGACAGGGCCAGCACGCCCGGCTCCCTGATCTCGTCGATGTCGACGGTCACCCGCACGCTGGCGTCGTCGTCGGGCTCGGCCATCGCGGGCGAGGGCAGCACCGCCGCCCCGACCAGCGCGGCGCCGGCGGCGCAGGCCGCGAGCAGGTGTCGTCGTCTATGGGTGTTCATGTGATCTCCGATCTCATCCGTGAAGGGTCATCCGCCGCAGGTGGCGGCGGGGTACTGCGCGGTCCGCACGGTCGTCACGTCCCTACCGCCGACCACACCGGTCACCCGGACCGTCGCCGTACCAGCCGCCACCGACACCGCACGCGAGTTGAACGACTGATAGACACTCGCCCCCGGTGCCACCGCCGCGAACGACCGACTCCCGTACGCCGTCTCCAACGCCACCCCGACCGGCCCATCCGAATCGTTACGCGCCCGCACCGCCACGTACGCCTTCCCACCCAGACACCGCGCCTGAGCCGTGACCGTCACGGGCAGCTCGGGCTCACCCGTGGCGGCTCCGAACGTCCAGGTGTCGATCTCGAAGAGGTCGGCGCCCGACGGGCCGGTGTAGGTGAAGTAGACGTCGTGCACGCCGGTGGCGCCCGAGAGGTCGGCGGTCACCTCGGCCCACTCGCCGTTCGGCGTGTCGACCGGGATCGTGCCGACCACGGGACCGTTGACGTCGTCCAGTCGTACCTCGATCTTCGCGCCGGCGGCGAGCGTCCGCACGCGGGTCGTCACGCTGCGCGCGCCGTTGTCGCCGAAGTCCACCGACGACAGTGCCGTCCAGTCCCCGTTGTCGATGTCGCGTACCACCAGGTTCGGCGCCGCGGCGCCGAACTGGGCGGAGGCATCGTCGACCTTCGCGGTCGCGACGCCCTTGCTCCAACCGAAGGTCTCGGCCTCGAAGACGCGGTACGGGTCGAAGTTGCGGACCTGGTCGACGCCGGCGTAGGTGCCGACGACCTGCTGGATCGTGCCGTCCGGGTTGAAGGTCAGTTCCTGGATGTGCGGGCTGCGGTACCCCTGGGTGGTGTTCCCGTTGATGCGCTTGTTCAACGTCGGGGCGTGGTACGTGAAGTAGTACCTGCCCCCGAACTCGAAGACCGACTGGTGGTTGTTGCCGCCCGTGCCGGCGCCGAAGAACTGCGACTGGTTCGGGAACAGCACGCCCGCGTAGGTCTCCTTCGGCCACGACATCGGGTTGTCGGAGATCAGGTAGCCGATCTGGCCGGCGCCCGGGTATCCGGGAAGCGGCTGCTGGTTGCCACCGAAGTCGTTGCCGCCGAAGTGCGAGGAGTACGAGAAGTAGTACTTGCCCGCACGCTTGAAGACGTGGCCGGCCTCGAAGGCGACCGGGGCGTCGACCACCGCGGCCGTCCCCTCGGTGGAGACCATGTTGTCGCCGAGTTCGATCGCCCGGATGTTCTTCGGGTTGTTGAACCGCTCGGCCGGCGGCATGCTCGTCGACGCGGGACCACCACCGAAGTAGAGGTACGGCTGACCGTCGTCGTCCACGAACGGCGCCGGGTCGAACTTCCAGGCGACGTCCTCGGCGCCGGGGGTGCTGCCGTTGATCAGCGTGCTCGTACGCTCGCTGGTCCACGGGCCGAGCGGTGACGCTCCCGTGATCACGTTGCTGGAGCCGCCGCCGTTGGCGTAGTAGAGGAAGAACTTTTCCTGGCCGTTCACCACCTTTCTGGTGATGCCGGGCGCCCACGAGTTGGCGGTGAACGGCGCGACGCCGTTCGGGCCCGCGACCTGGATCTCGCCGTGATCCGTCCAGTTCACGAGGTCCTCCGAGGAGATGACCGTGATCTGGTTGATGTTGCCGTAGTTGATGCCCGGCGAGACGCCCGTAGCGGGGTCGGGGGCGTAGCCCTGGGTGTCGTTGGTCATGTACATGTACACCCGGCCGTCGTGCACGAACCCGAAGCCGTCGGCGCCGAACTTGTGTCCGATCAACGGGTTGTGCTCCCCCGGCAGCTTGCCGACGACCTCGATGGTCTTCGACGCGCCGCGGGCGGGGCGGCGCCGACCACCGACACGTCATCGAGTGTGAAGTCCATGAGGTGCAGGTCCGGGTCGGTGGAGGGAGTGCTCGTCCACGGCGTCTCGAAGAACAGCCGGGCCGTCGACACGTTCTGCTCGGCGGGGATCGTGAACGTCCCGTTGAACTGCGCCCACTGGCCCTTCGTCGCCGTCACGCTGACGAGGTTGGTGTAGGTGGCGGCGCCGTAGTGCATCGTGGCGAAGAACTGCTTGGTGGCCGGCCCGCTCGGGTTCTCGTACTTGATGCGGGCCGTGAGGACGTACGTCTGCCCGGCCTGCACCTTGCCGCTGAGATCCTGCATGGGCCCGGATCCGGTGGTCGTCCGGTTGGTGACGAGCGCGGCGCTCGATCCGGAGTAGGCGTCCGACGTGACCGAGAGAGCCGCACTGTCGGAGGCGTTTCCGTTGTTGACGAACCAGTTCGCGGTGCCCTGCTCGAAGCCGCCGTTGACGACAAGATCCGTTTCGGCGGCCTGGACGGGTGCCGCCCCGGCGACGATTCCTGCGGCCAGCAGCACGCCGACCGATGCGATCGCGGCGACCCGTCCTCGGGTCGCGCGTCGCTGTGGTTGTTCCACGAGGCATCCTCCTTCATCTCTGACGTGCGGTCATCGGTGTACGGGGATCGGTGGGGTGGACGCTCGGAGGTCAGGGTCGGTCACGCCACCGGCGCGAACGGGGCCGGCGGCGCGGGACAGGACCGGCCGTTCCGCGCGCCGGGCGGTCGTGCCGTGGTGGCGGTGCCCGGTGCGCCGGGAACCCGTGCCGGGGTTATCCGCCGCAGGTGGCGGCGGGGTGCTGCACGGTCCGCACGGTCGTCACGTCCCTACCGCCGACCACACCGGTCACCCGGACCGTCGCCGTACCAGCCGCCACCGACACCGCCCGCGAGTTGAACGACTGATAGACACTCGCCCCCGGCGCCACCGCCGCGAACGACCGACTCCCGTACGCCGTCTCCAACGCCACCCCGACCGGCCCATCCGAATCGTTACGCGCCCGCACCGCCACGTACGCCTTCCCACCCAGACACCGCGCCTGAGCCGTGACCGTCACGGGCAACGCCGCGAGCACTCCGAGCCGGGCCAGTTGGTAGCTGAGTGCCCGCTCCGGCGCGTCGATCTGGTTCTGGGTGCCGAAGTGTCCGGCCCGCGCCGACCTGGCCGCCGTGAGCGCGGACTGTGCCGCGGCCCAGGCGTCGGCCGGGTAGTGGCGCCCGTCGAGGCTCTCGGCGTGGGCGATGGCAGCGTCGAGGGCGCTGGTGTCCAGTGGCCGGGCCTGCGCGGTCAGCGTGTCGCTGAGCAGGTAGTGGTCGAAGTCGACCCGTCCGCCGGTCTCCTGGGTCGCGTAGTTGAACAGTCCGACCCGGTGACCCATGAAGTGCGCGAGGCTGCGTCCAGCGTCTGCGGCCCGACGCGGTCGCCCAGACGAGTCCACTGCTGCCCGTCCAGGCTGTAGTAGAACGTCGTCCACAACTGGCCCACCGGCGAGGCGAAGTCGAGGTCCGCCTTCACGTGCACCTCGGTGGCGGCACCGAGCGGCACCGTCGTGCCCGGTAGGAAGGTCTCCAGCGTCGACTGGTCGAGGTCGACCGCGAACGGCTGCACCCGGTTGACGACGCCCAGCGTGTTGACGCCGCCGACGCGCTTGACCGCCACGTACGAGAATCCGCGGTTGTAGGCGGCCAGGCCCGCGACGTCGCCGTTTCGCATCCCGGAGATGTCCATCCGGGTCTCCACCGACTGCCGTGGCCCGAACGTCCGCTGGGAGAGCGTGTTGCGGGCCTCCTCGAACCACGCCAGCTCGGCCCGGTTGGACAGTTTCGTGTAGACGTACTGGCCGGTGACCACCTTGCCGGCGGTCAACCGCAGCCAGCCGTCACGGTCGGTGAGCGACCAGTACCGGTTGTCGGGGGCGTGGTTCCACTCCCACGCCAGGTCCAGCCGCGATCCGTTGGGTCTGATCTCCGCCTCGTCGAGCGGCGCGGGCACGGTCCACTGTTCGTCCTGGTACGCCCTGTGCGGCGCGTCGTTGGCGAAGTCGTCCGAGGCGACGATGCTCTTCTGTCGTTCGAACACCTCCTCCGCCGGGCTGAGCTGGATCGGCTTGTCGAACAGGCCGTTGACCGGTACGACACCGTCGGTGCCGAAGGTGGGCCACCCGTCCTGCCAGGTGGCGGGAATGAGCGCCGGGATCCGCCCGATCGGGAAGGTGTCGCGGAAGAACATGCCGTGCCAGTCGGTCCCGCCACCCGGGCGGCTGATCGGCACCAGGCTGCCCTGCGCGAAGCCGTTGGAGTTGAGCACCCCACGCGCCTCGTAGGTGTTCACCCCGCCGGCTGAGGTGTAGCGGCCGAGCAGGTTCTTCGACCGGAACATGACGACCTGGCGGCCCTGCCCGGACGGCCAGGTGATGATGACGGCGTAGTACCAGCCGTCGATGCGATAGAACTGCGCGCCCTCGAACAGGCCGCCGATGAACGGCTGCCCGGCGTAGTCGCCCGCCGTGAAGATGTTCGGATAGTCCTGCTCGATGGCCGTCAGATCGGCGTTGAGGCGTACGGCGCTGGTGCCGCCGGAGCCGTAGAAGATGTACGGCGTGCCGTCGACGTCGAAGAACAGCGACGGGTCGTGCAGGCCGCGGCCGAGGGCGGTGCGCTGCCAGGCGCCGTTCTCGATGTCGTCGGTGCGGTAGAGGTACGCCCCGTTGAGGTTGTTGGTGTTGAAGGCGACGTAGAACATGCCGTCGTGGTAACGCAGCGACGACGCCCACTGACCCTGGCCGTACGAGTTCTGGCCGTTGCGCAGTGAGAAGGAGTCACCGATGCTCGCCCGGTCGAAGACGTAGTTGACGATTTCCCAGTTCACGAGGTCGTAGGACTTCATGATCGGCGCACCCGGGCTCAGGTGCATCGTCGTGCTGATCATGTAGTAGATGTCGCGGCCCTCGTCGTTCTCGGCGGCCGGCACGCGTTCCACGCTGATGTCCGGCACGTCGGCGTTGAGCAGCGGCACCGAGTACGTGCCGGCGCCGGTGTCGGTCGAGGTGTACGACGATCGGGGCGACCACTGGTCGGCGGCGTGCGCGACGGCGGGCGTGCTCACCAGGCTGGCACCGACGAGCACGGCAACCGATGCGAGCGTGCGCAACGGACCGGGCCGTCGGGTGTGCACGGTGGACCCGAGCCGGTCCAGCGCACCGGCGACACAGTGGAGCGCGGCGATCAGTCTGGTCGACGTTGGCCTGCGGGAAGGGCTGGGGACACGCGAGCGGGTCGGCGCGACCAAGGTGGGCTCCAAACGCGAGGTGGCGTGGAGGCCATCGTGTTATCGCTAACAATGCCTGTCAAGACAATCAATGAAACCTGCCCGAAGTGTCCCCGTAACACCTGCGGGCGCCGCCCGCCCGGCAGGCGGCGTCGCCGCCCGTCAGGCTTCGGTGTCGTGGCCGCTCGCCGGAAGGGTCGCCACGCTGCGGCCCAGCGCGGTTCGGAACTCCCGGTATCCGTCGGCGCCGAGCGCGTCGGAGAGCCTCTGCTCGATCTGGTCGACGACACCGTCGGAGATTTCCATGAACCGGAGCCCCCGTTCGGTCGGCACGATCAGCTTTGCCCGGCGGTCGGCCGGGTCGGGCGTACGTCGGACGTAGCCCAGTCGCTCCAGTTCGTCGAGGATCGCGCCCATCGTCTGCTTGTTCCGTCCGGCCAGCCGGGCGAGTTCGCCGGGGCGGGTGCCCTCCGGGTCCAGGTACGCGAGCACCGCGCCGTGGCGGGGCCGGGCGTCGTCGAACCCCTGCTCCGCGACACGCGTGAAGATCTCGCGCTGGACGCCCGCGGACAGCTGCACGGCCAGGATGCCGAGATCGGGGTCCTGCTCCTTGCGTGTGCTGCGCTTCATATTTTGGTCCAATCATTGGACGGTACAAGTTTTGGACTATATCGTCTGTCCGGTGACCAGCGGCCCGACCACGGTCCGCGTAACCGGGAGGACACCCCCATGACCATTCTGATCACCGGAGCGACGGGCACCGTGTCGAGGGAGGTGCTACGGGAACTCGCCGGCAGGCAGCCGGTACGTGCCCTCGTGCGGGACGCCTCGCGCGCACCCCAGCTCGACGGCGTCGATTACGTCGTCGGCGACCTGGACAGCCCCACCACGCTGACCCCGGCGTTCGAGGGCGTGACGACGCTGTGGCTGCTGACGCCGATGGGTCCGATGGCACCGAGCCAGAGCATGAACGCCGTGTGGGCCGCCCGGCAGGCCGGGGTGCGGCACATCGTCCGGCTCTCCGCCATCGGCGCCGCACACGACGCGCCCACCCGCAACGGACGACTGCACGCGCTCTCCGACGCCGAATTGCAGGAATCCGGCATCCCCTGGACGATCCTGCGTCCCAGCTACTTCATGCAGAACCTGCTCGCCTCCAAGGCCGGGGAGCACCTCTACGGGCTCTTCGGCGACGCCCGGGTCGGCCTCATCGACGCACGGGACATCGCCGCGGTCGGAGCCGAGATCCTCGCCGCGCCCGAACGACACGAGGGCGTGATCTACACACCCACCGGTCCGGAGAGCATCAGCCTCGACCAGGCGGCGCAGGACATCGCTCGTACGCTCGGACAGCCGGTGCGCTACGTACCGCAGAGCCCCGAACAGGCACGCGACGCTCTGCTCCATGCGGGCCTCGACCAGTGGTCGGCGGAGGTCCTCGCCGAGTACCGGGTCGCCTACGGCTCCGGTTGGGGCGACTTCACCAACGACCACGTCGCCCGGGTCGCCGGCCGGCCGCCGCGCGGCTTCGCCGAGTTCGTCCGCGACCATCGCGAGCACTTCGCCAGCGCCTGATCCCGGCCCTGTCGCGACCTGCCCTTCGGTGCAGTCTCACCGAAGGGCGCGTCGCGCGGTGGCGACGCTGCCGGCTCGGTCGTGACGAGCGCACGGGCCACCGGTTACCGGAGGTCCTCGTCGTTCAGGGCGGACGCGGCGTCGCGTGTCGCCGTGCGGAAGCGCTGTTGGTAGGCCCGTGGCGAGACCCCGACCCGCGCGAGGAACATCCGGCGCAAGGTCTCCGGGCTGCCCACGCCGACCTGTCGGGCACAGGCGGTGACCGACTGGCCCGCGTGCAACAGCCGGATGGCCGCGTCGACACGCACGCCCTCCACGTACCTGCCGGGGCTGCTGCCGACCTCCTGCCGGAACATCCGGGAGAGGTGCCGGGGGCTGACGTGCGCCCGGGCGGCGAGCGCCGGCACCGAATGGTCGTCGGCCGGGTCGGCGGCCACCGCGTCGGTCACCTGCCGTAGTACGGGACTGCTGGGCCGGGGCAGGGTCAGCGAGGGCGAGAACTGTGACTGACCGCCCGGCCGCTGCAGGAACACGACGAGCGACTGCGCGACCGATCGCGCCACCTCCTCGCCGTGGTCACGCTCCACGAGGGCCAGGGCGAGGTCGATGCCCGCGGAAACGCCCGCCGAGGTGAAGATCGTCCCGTCCTCCACGAAGATCGCGTCGGGCTCCACCCGCACCCGGGGAAACGCGGCGGCGAGCAGACGGGCGTGCCGCCAGTGCGTCGTGGCCCGACGGCCGTCCAGCAGGCCGGCCGCGGCCAGCACGAACGCGCCGGTGCAGACCGACGCGGTACGGGCGGCACGGCGTGACAGCGACGCCGCCGCGGCCCTGAGGTCGGAGCTGATCGGGGCCGTCGGCAGGGAGTCGCCGCCGACCACCAGGGCCGTCCCGACGTCCGTCGCCGACTCGACGGCACCGTCGACGGGGACGCGCATGCCGGTCGAGGAGCGGACCGGGGCACCGTCGCTGGACAGCACCTCCAACTCGTACCGGGCGCCGAATCTGGCGGCTTCCGCGAACACCTCGAAGGGTCCGGCGAGGTCCAGCATCTTCATTCCGTCGAAGACGAGGGCAGAGACCCGATGCACCCGTTTAGCATGGTTCGTCACCGTTTGCACCCCTCCGGCCTGTCCCGATCCGAGGGAAGCATGGCAGACAGGACAGGGCGGCGGACGGCCTCGTCGAGTGACGCTTGACGCATCGGAGCGCGCCACGGGCTCCCGGACCGACAGGAAGTCATGATCCAGACAATCGCGGGGATCGAGATCCCCGACTCGCAGCTCGCCAACGACGCCACCGACCTGGTCCGTGCGGCCACCGACGACCTGCTGTTCCACCACTCCCGACGGGTCTTCGTCTTCGGCTCCCTCCAGGGCCGGCGACTCGGGCTGAAGGCCGACCCCGAGCTGCTCTACGTGGGGGCGATGTTCCACGACCTGGGTCTGACCGAGCGCTACCGTCGCGACGACCAGCGCTTCGAGTTGGACGGCGCGGACGAGGCACGCAGTTTCCTCCGCTCACACGGGATCGGCGAGCACGAGGCGCGGCTCGTGTGGGAGGCGATCGCCCTGCACACCACGCCCGAGGTGCCCTACCGACTGGAGCCCGAGGTCGCCCTTGTCACCGCGGGCGTCGAGACGGACGTGCTCGGCATCGGCTACCGGGAGCTGTCCCCCGCCGACATCGCCGCGGTGACCGCGGCGCACCCGCGGCCGAACTTCAAACGCGCCATCGTCGACGCGTTCGCCGACGGTTTCCGGCACCGGCCGGACACCACGTTCGGGACCGTCAACGGCGACGTCCTCGAGCACCGCGTGCCGGGTTACCGCCACATCGACTTCGTCCGGGTCATCGAGGAGTCCGCCTGGCCGGAGTGAGCTGTCCGAGTTCGGGGTGGCCGAAGAGTCCCGGCAGTCCGCCGGTGTGCAGAAAGACCACCCTGTCGCCGTGCGGAAAGCTGCCGGCCAGCAGCGCCGCCATCGCCCGACCCGTGTACGTCGGATCCAGGAACACGCCCTCCTCGCGGGCGGTCTCGTACAGGGCCGCCCGCACGGCGTCGGTGACCACGCCGTAACCCGCGCCCACCTGCGATCCGTCGATGCGCAACGCGCCCGGCTCGACCTGGCCGTCAAGCAGCCCGGCGACGGTGGCACGGGGGTCGGGCACCGCGCCCGTGTCCACCCCGACCACCCGCTCGGCGCCCATTTCACGTACCAGTCCGGCCATCGTGCCGCCCGAGCCGAGCGCCACCACGACCTCCGCACCGTCGATGTCCGGCACCTGGGCGCGCAGTTCCCGGCCGCAGTCCACGTAGCCCTGTACCGATGCGGACGAGGTGCCGCCGAACGGAATGACGTACGCCGACCGTCTCTCCGCCTCAACCGCCACCACCTCGGCGAGCGGCCGGTCTCCGCTCCAGACGATCTCCGCGCCGGCCAGCTCGTCGAGGAGCAGGTTGCCGCGTCGGTCCGGGGCGGGCGGACCGCCGAGCACCAGCACGCAGGCGAGACCCAGCCGCGCGGCCGCCGCGGCGGTCAGCCGCGCGTGGTTGCTCTGCGGCGCCCCTGAGGTGATCACCGTGGTCGCACCGACGCGACCGCCTGCGCGCACGTGTAGCGCAGTTTGCGGATCTTGTTGCCACCTCCGCCGAGCCCACCGAGGTCGTCGCGCTTGAACCACAGGCCAGACCCAGCCGGGCGGCGAGGCGGGGCGCGGCCTCCAGCGGGGTCGGCCACGTACCGAGGGAGACAGGAGTCGTCATCCGCACAGCTAATCACCCCGCTTCCGATGCGCGGCTTCCCGATCCGAGCGACACAGCCGCCCCCGCCGCCGAGTCCGAGGGGTGTGAGGTGGTGCTGACCCGTCCGCGCCACGCCGGCCCCGGACGCCGGCTGGTTTGACGTCCGGCGCAGGCGGGTAGTGTGACTGTCGGGTCAAGACATGCGCCCTCCAGTGGTCAACCCTGCCTCGGCACGTAGCCCGGCGGGTGGCCACCCTCCTTGAGGGCGGAGCCAGCATGTGACAGACCAGTTCCCGGATCTCCGGCCGTCGCCACCCGACGTGCGCACACCGATCATGTCCCTGGCCTTGACTCGCGACGGCTCCACCAGTCTGATCAGCGTCGCCGGTGAGATCGACATGAGCAACGCCCACCTGCTCACCGAGCTGGTGGAATTTCTCTGCCGGACGCCCGTACCTCTGATCGCGCTGGACCTGTCGGCGGTCCGCTTCCTCGGCGCACACGGGGTCACCGCCCTGCTCCAGGCCAGCAAACTCACCACCACGGCCGGGGCCCGGCTCACGGTGCGTGCCCCCTCGCCATTCGTGCTTCGCGTCCTCGGCGTGGCCGGGGTGCTGCCCCACCTGAACCTCGACGGCGCACCCCGGGCGTCCGGCGCCGCGCTCACGGACGTCGTCTGGCGAACTGCACGGCCCCGACCAGCGCGGACGTCCACAGACCGCGTGGCCTGACACGGCCCACATTCCCCCAGCTCAAGGAGAGACATGTTCAATCCACTGGATCACAAGGGAATCCCACTGGAGAGTCAGCTCCGCAACTGGCGTGAGTTGAACGTCGAGCCGATCGACCCGGAGGCGGTCGACCCGTACACCCGGTGTCGGATCATCACGATGAACGGCATCGAGGTTGAGGCGATCAATTTCCAGCATCAGTTCGCCCGTAACTGTCCGGATCAGGAGGTCCGCCGGCAGCTGGCCTACGTCCGCTATGTGGAGAGTCAGCAGCAGCGGGTGGTGAACTGGCTGCTGCCCGGCGTGGCCAGTGTGCTGGAGACGACGCTGGGCTACGAGCAGGTCGCCGTGGACCTCACCGCCTGGGTGGCCCGGCACGAACCGGACCCCTACCTCAAGCAGGCCTACGAGTTCGGTGTGCTGGAGGACTTCGACCACCTGTACCGCTACGCCAACCTCTACGAGATGGTCGAACGGCGCAAGGCGGAGAAGATCGTCGACGGCCTCACCGAGGTCATGCCCGGACGGCCGACCGTGATCGAGCACCGGCACCCCTTCGACGAGGTCCGCACCCCCTACGACCGTAACTCGGTGGACCCCCGCTCCAAACTGCACGCCTTGACGATCCTCTCGGCCGAGCAGCAGGTGATGTTCTACTACATGAACGTCGGCCCCCAGTACATGGAACCCATCGCCCGGCAGCTCTACCAGGAGATCAGCCTGATCGAGCAGGAACACGTCACCCACTACGAGTCGCTGCTCGACCCGGGCGAGAACTGGTGGGAACGGCTACTCACCCACGAGTACAACGAATGCTGGCTCTACTACTCCTTCCTCCAACAGGAAAGCGACCCCCGGATCAAGGCCATCTGGGAGCTGCACCTACAGATGGAACTGGCCCACCTCCAACAGGCCGCCGACCTGCTACGCCGCCACGACGGCCGGGAACCCGAGGAGATCGTCGGCAGCGCCGGACTACCCGAGCCGCTGACCTTCGAGCCGAACAAGGACTACCTGCGCCACCTGCTGGCCACCCAGATCGACGTGAACAAACTCGGCGAGGGATACGTCCGCGACGCCCACGAACGCTTCGAGTGGATGCAGCAGCAACTGCACGACGGCCAGAAGCCACCCAGCGAGCAGGTCATCGACATGCACCGGGAACGCTTCGGCGACGAGTACCGCATCGAAACCGAAGGACTTCACCCGGTCGAGTCGCTGCGTTCCCGGGGAGGCAGCCATGCCTGACACCCATCCCCCCGCCACGCCGGGCCCCGAGGAGGACGTGGTCGACCTGCTGCTCGCCCAACACGCCCAGGTCGAGCACCTCTTCCTCCTCGTCATCGGCAGCACCGGCGACACCAGACGCGACGCCTTCGACGACCTGGTCAAGCTGCTCGCCGCCCACGAAACCGCCGAGGAGGAAGTCATCCATCCGCTCTCCCGCAGCCTGCCGGGCGGCGGCGGCGACGCCATGGTCGACGACCGGCTCGAGGAGGAGCGGCAGGCGAAGGAGACGCTGCAAACACTGATCGCGGGCGGCGTGGACGCCGACGGCTTCGACACCGGCATCATCCTGCTGCGCGACGCCGTACTCACCCACGCTCGCTACGAGGAGCGCTACGAGTTCACGCAGCTACGCCAGCACGTCCCCGCCGACCGGCTGCGGAGCCTCGCCGCCACCGTCCGGGCGGCGGAGAAGACCGCACCGACCCGACCACACCCCAGCACCCAGTCGGCGAAGGGCAACCTGGCCGCCGGGCCGGCGCTGGCGGTCATCGACCGGGTCCGGGACGCGGTGCGCAAACCCTCGGCCAGCTGAGCCGCGCCGCCTGCTCGGCGAAAGGGCCGCCCGTGCCTCGGCAC
>NZ_JAEVHM010000120.1 GCF_016802865.1 Micromonospora parastrephiae
CCCGGCCCGGCCTCGCGGGCGAACCAGGCGCGCAGGTCCTCGCGCCCCTCGACCGGCCCGCGCTGCCAGGTCGCGGGCTGGCGGGCGGCGCGGGTGAGGGCGGCGCCCAGCGCGGCGGCTGGCTGCAACTCCGCGTCCAGGTAGCCACCGGACAACGGAATCGCCCCGGCGCGCGGTAGCGCCAGCAGCGCCTGCATCTCGTCCTCACCGGACGGGCGGGGACCGAGTGCGACGGTCTGCCAGGACAGGTCGGGCACCCGTCGCTCGTCCGGCGCGGCGGCCACGAAGGTGCCTCTGCCGGGCCGCGCCTCGATGAGCCCCTGGGCCGCCAACCGCCGGAGCGCCTCGGCGACGGTGACCGGCGAGGCCTGGTGCCGGGCGGTCAGCTCTCGAACCGAGGGCAGCCGGGCGCCGGGACCGGCGGCGGCCGCCAGCCCGCGTAGATCTTGGATAACGCGTTCCGCTGCGTTACCGTTCTCCATGAAGGACAAGAGTAGCGCTACTGCCGCCAGCACGGTAACAACGGGCCGTGCCGGCGGCCTCGCCCTCGGCGCGCTGGGCGTGCTCGGGTTCAGCCTCTCGCTGCCCGCCACCCGCCTCGCCGTGCAGCAGCTCGATCCGTGGTTCGTCGCGTTCGGCCGGGCGGTCGGGGCGGGGCTGCTGGCCTGGGCGTACCTGCGTGTCACCGGCTCCCCACGGCCTTCCCGGAGCCAGTGCCGTCGGCTGGCGATCGTCGCCCTTGGCGTGGTCGTCGGCTTCCCGTTGTTCACCTCGCTGGCCCTTCTCACCCAGACCTCCGCGCACGGCGCGGTCGTCATCGCCGCACTGCCCGCCATGACGGCAGTGTTCGCGGTGCTGCGCGCCGGTGAACGCCCGCCGCCGCTGTTCTGGGTCGCGAGCGCCGGCGGGCTGCTGGCGGTGCTCGCCTTCCTCGGTGCCAGTGGGGCGGTGCGCGGCGCGATCACCCTGCCCGACCTGTTCCTGCTCACGGCGATCGTGCTCTGCGGCCTGGGCTACGCCGAGGGCGGCGCCCTCGCCCGCGAGTTGGGCGGTGCCCGGACGATCTGCTGGGCCTTGCTGCTCTCGCTGCCCGCCACCGTGCCCGTCACGATCGTCGCCGCCCTGGCCGACCGGCCGCACGCCGACGCTCTCGGCTGGTCGGCGTTCGGCTACCTCACCGTCGTCTCGATGTTCCTGGGGTTCTTCGCCTGGTACGCGGGCCTGGCCCGCGGCGGTATCGCGCAGGTCGGTCAGGTCCAGCTCGCGCAGCCGGTGCTCACCCTGGCGTGGTCGGCGCTGCTGCTCGGCGAGAGCGTCACGCCCACCTCGGTCGTGGCGGCGGCGGTGGTGCTGGGGTGCGTCGTGTTGACCCAGCGCACCCGGCGGCCGGCGCTCGCGGCGCGCCGCGGCGGCCGCGCTGACCAGCGATGAGGACGGCAACGTCGTCTACGAACTGGGCGGCACCGCGTTCACCTTCGACGAGCTGGCCGACGCGGTCACCGAGGTCACCGGCACCGCGGTCGTCCACCGGGACCTGTCGGCCGCCGAGCTGGCCTCGACCCTGGAGAACGCCGGGCTGGACGCCGGCACCGCCGGGTTCGTCGCCGCGCTCGACCGCTCGATCGCCCTCGGTGAGCTGACGACCGACAGCGACGACCTCACCCGGCTCATCGGCCGGCCGAGCACCCCGCTGCGCGACGCCATCCGGGCCGCGCGGGCCTGACCGGCCGCGGTCTCCTCCGGCTCGTCGCCCGGGCGGGTGACGGTGTACGCCTTCCGTCGCCCGCCCGGGCGCCGAAACCTGGACCAGTCAGGGCCACGCCGGACGGATGAACGGCTGACAGCACCTGGTTCAGCCCGCCTCCGGCGGCGCGGCGAGCAGACCCGTGAGGAGGCTGCGCAGCGTCCGCTCGAAGAGGTCCGTCCGGGGCGCCGGCGCGGCGGGTCGGCTGAACGCCGCGACCAGGTGCGGGTACGCCGCGAGGTCGAGGCCGGCGAAGCTGAACGACCCGGAGGTGGCCTCGCTGCGGGCGAAGAGGCTCACCACGCCGGTCATCATGGCGATCGCCTCGAACTTGGCGGTGACGGCGCAGGGCACCGGCTCCAGGATCCCGATGCAGGTGTCGAACCAGGCCAGGCTCTCGGGGCCGATGCCGGACGTCCGGTGGATCACGTCCAGCAGCCACGGGTGGGCGCGGTGCAGCGCCAACTGCCGGCGGGCCACCAGCAGCATCGCGTCCAGCCAGTCACCCTCCGCCCGCGGGTACGGCCGCATCTCCCCCACGACCCGGTCGGTCATGAGGTCCAGGAGGTCGTCGCGGGACGACAGGTACCGGTAGAGCGATCCGGCTCCCGTGCCGAGCGCGCTGGCGACGGCGCGCATCGACACCGCGGCGAGCCCCTCGGTGTCGGCCAGGGCGATGGCGGCCACGACGATGGCGTCCCGGCTGTGCGCGGGAGCCGGGCCGCGGGTGCCGCGTTCGGGTCTGGCCCAGATCGGCTGCCGGCCGGCGTCGCGCTCGCCGGATCTCCCAGATGCGTCGGTCACCGATCCACTCTAAATTGCAAACGTCGTTCGCAGTTGTGATGCCGCTTCGGCTTCGTCGTGATCGCGGCCATCTTCGTTCCGGGCCCGCACGCTGCCCGTGACGCTCTACGTTGGCCGGGAACTGCGGATCGACCGCGAGGACATCCCCTCCAGACGGTGATCCGTCGCTCTCGCCCAGTGACGCGAGGATCGGATAATCTCGACGACGACCCCCCGGTCCGGCTGAAGGGGCATGCCCATGACGGCGAGTGTCGAGAGTCTCCCGTCCAGCACCGATGCCCTGGCCACCCTCCACAGGGTGATCGACGACGTGATCCGGCCGCAGGCGGAGACCGTCGACCGGAGCGGCACCTTTCCCCGCGAGGGGGTCGACGCGCTCGCCGCGGCGGGCCTGCTCGGCCTGGCCTCCTCGACCGAGGTCGGTGGCGGCGGCCAGGGCATGCGCGTGGTCGCCGACGTCATCGAACGGCTGGCCGCCGAGTGCGGTTCCACGGCGATGGTGGTGCTCATGCACCACGCGGCGACCGCCGTCGTCGAGGCACACGGGCCGCGCGAGGTGCGCGCGGCCATCGCCGCCGGCGGTCACCTGACCACGTTGGCCTTCTCCGAGTTCGGCTCCCGCAGCCACTTCTGGTCGCCGACCGGCACCGCGACGGCGGCCGGTGACGACACCGTACGACTCGACGCCCGCAAGAGCTGGGTCACCGCGGCGGGCGAAGCCGACAGCTACGTCTGGTCGAGCCTTCCGCTGTCGCCCGGTGCCGGGCCGATGACGCTGTGGCTCGTTCCCGCCGACAGCGCCGGGCTCGCCGTCGCCGGCGACTTCGACGGGCTCGGCCTGCGCGGCAACGGCTCCCGGCCGATGACGGCCGACGGCCTGCTGGTCCCCACCGAAGCGATGCTGGCCACCGACGGCGCCGGCCTCGACACCGCGCTCACCGTCGTACTCCCCTGGTTTCTGGTGCTCAACTCCGCGTTCTGTCTCGGCCTCGCGGACAGCGCGGTCGCCGAGGCTGGCCGGCACCTCACCGGCACCACGCTCACGCACACCGGCGCGGCCCTTCGTGACGCGCCCGTGGCCCGCAGGGACTTCGCCCAGCTCAAGATCCGCACCGACGCCCTGCGCGCCTTCCTCGGTGACACCCTCACCGCGCTGGAGACCGGCCGGGACGACGCGACGCTGCGCGTGTTGCAGGTCAAGGCCCTGGCCGGCGAGACGGTCGCGGACGTCACCGACGGCGCGATGCGGCTCTGCGGCGGCAGCGCGTTCCGCCGGGAGTTGGGCCTGGAGCGCCGGTTCCGCGACTCGCGAGCGGCCCGAGTGATGGCACCGACCACCGATGCGCTGCACGACTTCGTGGGCCGCGTCGCCACCGGGCTGCCGCTGCTCGACGAGGCCAACCGCTGATGCCGGCCCCATCGGTCCTGCTGGGCGCGGTCGCGTACGACCCCAAGGTGGTCACCATCTGGGAGGGCTTTCGCGCGTGGCTGCGCGGGCGCGGCCTGGCTTTCGACTTCGTCCTCTACTCGCACTACGAGCGACAGGTCGAGGATCTGGTCGCCGGCCGGATCGACGCGGCCTGGAACTCCCCGCTCGCCTGGCTCCGGGCGCAACGGTTGGCGGCGGCGGGTGGCGGCGCCGTGAGCGCGCTCACGATGCGCGACACCGACCGGGATCTCACCTCGGTCGTGGTGGTGCGCGCCGACTCGCCGGTACGCCGCGTCGAGGATCTCGCCGGGATGGTGGTGGCCACCGGCGCGGTGGACAGTCCGCAGGCGACGCTGATCCCGCTCGGTCACCTCGCGGCCGCCGGTGTCCAGGTCGACGTGCGCCGGTTCGACGTGGGTGTCGGACTGCACGGGGACCACATCGGCGGCGAACGTGAGGCCGCCCGCGCCCTGGCGGCCGGGGAGGTCGACGCCGCCTGCATGATCGACGCCAACCACCTGCTGTTCGTCCAGGAGGGCACACTGCCACCCGAGGGCACCCGGATCGTCGCGCAGACCGGGCGGTACGACCATTGCAACATGACGGTACGCGAGCCGACGTCCGACGGGGTCCGGCTCTTCGGCACCCTGCTGCGCGGCATGTCGTACGCCGATCCGCAGGTGCGCCCGCTGCTCGACCTGGAGGGCCTGACGGCCTGGGAGGACGGCCGCACGACGGGCTACGCCGCTCTCGCCGAGGCGGTCGACGCGAGCGGGTTCTACGCCGCCGACGGGCGGGTGACCGCTTCGGACTATCGGCCGTGACCGCCACCGTCGAGATCGACCTCGGCGGCCTCGGCTTCGGCCGCGGCGCGCACCTGCTGGTGCAGCGCGCCCTCGCCGCGCTGCCGCCCGGCGGCCGACTGGCGGTCCGCGGCCGCGACCCGGCGCTGGGGGGTGCATCTGCCGGCGTGGTGCCGAAGCCGGGGTCACCGGATCGAATGGCTCGATCCGGCCGACCGGAGCGACCTGGTGGCCGTCGTCGTGCGAGGTACGGCGGACGACGACCGCTGGTTCGGCGCGGAGCGGGCCGGGCCGGCGCTGCCCTCGGCGCTCAGCGGTCGTCCGCCGTCACGGTGGGGGCTCGGGGCCCGTGGCGCGCTGTTGGAGGCCGGCGGTCCCGAGGCCCGGTTCGACCTGGACGACCGCGATCTGGTGTGGGCCGACATCGCGCCCACGCTGTACGCGCAGGCCGCCGCGCGGCAGTGGGACCCGGAGACGGCGGTGCCGTGGGACGACACGTTCGCGCTGCCGGCGGATGTCGAGGCCGCGGTGGTGCAGGTCATGACCTACCTCGTGGAGAACGAGCAGGCGGCTCTCGTCGTACCGGCGCGCTTCGTCGGTCGCATCCACCCGCATTTTCGTGAGGTGATGCAGCTCCTTGCCGTGCAGATGGCCGACGAGGCCCGGCACATGGAGGTGTTCAGCCGGCGGGCGTTGCTGCGCGGTGCGGAGTTGGGCACGTCGTCGGCGGGCGGCCGGCAGTCGCTCTTCACGCTCGTCGCCGAGTCCGATTTCGCCCTGGCCTCGTTCCTGCTCTCCGTGCTCGGTGAGGGCAGCTTCGTCGACCTGCTGGCGTTCCTGGTGCGGCACGCTCCGGATCCGGTGACCCGCCGGATCTGCTGGTTGGCGATGCAGGACGAGCGCCGGCACGTGGTGTTCGGCATGGCGCACCTGGAGCATCAGGCGACGGTCGACCAGGCGCTGCGCGACCGACTCCGTGCCGCCATCCACCGTCGGCACGACGCGTTGGCCGACACCGCGGGCCTCAACGCGGACGTGTTCGACGCGTTGGTGGTGCTCGCGGCGGGCGGGTGGGACCCGGATGACGTGTCCGCCGGCTTCGAGCACGTACGGGCTCTGCAACACGCGATGGATCAGGGCCGCCAGCGCCGGCTCGTCCGGCTCGGGTTCCGATCCGACGAGGCGGCCGCGCTCTCCGCGCTGCACACCCGCAACTTCATGTAGATCCGAGGGCGTGGTCAGTCGTCATCCGGCGTAGCGTTGAACCGCCATGGACAGGGAATCCAGCGCGATCCGTGCCGATCTTCTGCGCCGACGCGACGAGACGGCGGCTCAGGCCGCCGCACTGGAGGGCGACCTGCGCAGCCTCTTCGAGGCGTCCCGGTCGTCCAACGCCGACGACGAACACGACCCCGAGGGCAGCACGATCGCCTTCGAACGGGCACAGCTCAGCGCCGTCCTGGACGCGGCACGCCGACGGCTGGCGGAACTGGACGTGGCACTGAACCGCGTCGACGCCGGCAGCTACGGCGTGTGCGAACGATGTTCCCGCCCGATTCCCGCCGAGCGGCTTGCCGCCCGTCCGTCGGCGCGTACCTGTGTGGCCTGCGCCAGCCGACGGTGACGGTGCCGTCGACGCTGGGACCGGCGGGCACCGTGACCGGGTGGGACGTCAGCTGGCGCAGCAGCCGCCGGTCTGTCCCTCGGCGGACGCGGCGTCGACGACGACGAGGCTGAGCAGCCCACCGGTGACGCCGGTGGCCAGCCCCCGTCCGGTCGGCTCGGCCTGCGCCACCGGCCCGCAGCAGCCGTCGCCGGTCACCGGGTCGGCGGCGTTGCTGTTGCAGACGCCGGTCTCGGGCAGGTCGAGCTGGACGTCGCGGGCGGCGTCCCAGTCTCCGGCGAGGGCGGCGACGACGGAGCGGACCTGCTCGTAGCCGGTGGCCATGAGGAACGTCGGCGCCCGACCGTAGGACTTCATGCCGACGGCGTAGTAGCCGCTCTCCGGATGGGCGAGTTCGTCGACGCCGTGCGGGGGCACCGTGCCGCAGGAATGCTCGTTCGGATCGATCAGGGGTGCGAGTGCGCGGGTGGCGCCCAGCACCGGGTCCAGGTCCAGCCGCAGCTCGGAGGTGATCGAATGGTCGGGGCGAAAGCCGGTGGCGGCGACGACGCGGTCCACGAGCACCGACTCCGCGCCGCCGTCGGCGTGCCGGACGGCCACCCCGACGCGTCCGCCGGTCGGAGTGAGGGCGTGCACCCAGAACCCGGTGAGCAGCCTGATCCGTCCGGCGTCGACGTGCGCACGCAGCCGCGCACCGAGAGCCCCGCGTGCCGGCAGGGCGTCGGCGTCCCCGCCGCCGTACGTCCGCGCCGGCGAGGCGGTGCGGATCGCCCAGGTCACCTCGGTGCCGGGCTCGGCGGCGGCCAGGTCCGCCAGGGACAGCAGGGTGTTCGCCGCGGAGTGGCCGGCGCCGACGACGAGGGTGTGCCGACCGGCGAAGCGGTGCCGGTCGGCGCCGAGAACGTCCGGCAGCGCGTGCTCGAGGTACGCGGCCGCGTCGGCCTCGCCCCGGGCGGGCAGGCCGGACGCGCCGAGGACGTTCGGGGTGCCCCAGGTGCCGGAGGCGTCGATGACGGCACGAGCCAGCAACTCGGCGCCGTCGGTGCGGCGGACCAGGAACGGGGTGGTGTCGCGCCCGGCGGTGCGCAGCCGGTCGAGACCGAGGCGGCTGATCGCCTGGACCCGGGCGCCGTAGCGGACGTGTGGCTTGAGCTGGGGCAGCTCCGCGAGTGGCTGGAGATAGGCGCGGACCAGCTCCGCCCCGGTCGGCAGGGCCTCCGGGTCGGGCGCGACCCAGCCGGCCTCGTCGAGCATTCGCCGCGCGGCCGGGTCGATGTTGTAGCGCCAGGGCGAGAAGACCCGCACATGCCCCCACTGCCGGACGGCGGCGCCGGGGGTGTCGCCGGCTTCCAGGACGATGAAGGGCAGACCGCGTTCGTGCAGGTGGGCGGCGGCGGCGAGACCGGCCGGGCCGGCGCCGACGACCACGACGGGAAGGCTGTCCAGAGCGTTCATCCGTTGACTCCTCTTTGCCGGCCCACGTGGTGGGGCCCGCTCGTCAGACGATGGTGGGGCTGCGACGTTCCAGCAGGACGACGTCCCGCCAGCGGTCGTGGTGGCGGCCGACCCGCTCCCGGACGCCGATGACGCGGAACCCGGCCCGCTGGTGAAGGGCCAGGCTGGCGGTGTTCTCCGGGAAGACGCCGGACTGGATCGTCCAGATGCCGGCGGCTTCGGTCGAGGTGATCAGCGTGTCGAGCAACAGCCGGCCGACCCCGCGCCCCCGTGCCACGGGGTCGACGTAGACGGAGTGCTCGACCACTCCGGCGTAGACCGGGCGGTTCGACGTCGGGGTGACGGCGACCCAGCCGAGGATGGTGCCGTGGCCGTCGACGGCTACGAATCGGTGCGCGGTCAACCGGGTGGCGTCGAACGCAGCCCAGGTCGGCGCGGTGACCTCGAAGCTGGCCTCGCCGCTGTCGAGGCCGGCCTGGTAGATCGCCAGGACGCGGTCCGCGTCGCGGGCGCTCATCGGACGCACGGTGAGGTCGACCATCGGCAGGCTCCTCTCGGTGTCGGACCACTTCCCCGGATGCTGTCTCGACGTCTGTCGAATCAGACAGTTGCACATTGATTAGATCCCTGTCAACCTAGAGCCATGTCGAAACAAGCGGCCGTGGACGTGTCCTGCTGCCCGGCCCTGACCGAACGGCGCGTGCCGGCCGAGACGGCCGCCGCGCTCGCTCCCGCGTTCAAGGCCCTCGGCGACCCGGTCCGCCTGCAACTGATGTCGATGATCGCCTCCGCCGAGGGCGGGGAGATCTGCGTCTGCGACCTGACTCCGGCGTTCGACCTCACCGGCCCGACCATCTCGCACCACCTGCGGACGCTACGCGAGGCGGGGCTCGTCGACGCCGACCGCCGGGGCACGTGGGTCTACTACCGCGCCCGCCCGACGATCCTGCGCCAACTCGCCGCCCTGCTCACCGTCACACCGCCGTCGGCCACCTGAGATGCCGGCCGCACCACGCACAGACCCGACCGGAGTGCCCGTGAGCACCAGCACCATCCCCCAGACCCACCCGGCCACGAGCGCCGTGGCCGGCGGCCTCTCCCGACTCGACCGGTTCCTGCCGGTCTGGATCGGGCTGGCCATGGCCGCCGGGCTGCTCCTCGGTCGCCTGGTGCCGGGCCTGGACAGCGCACTCGACGCGGTGACGATCAGCGGCATCTCGCTGCCGATCGCGATCGGACTGCTGATTATGATGTATCCGGTGCTGGCGAAGGTCCGATACGACCGGATCAACACCGTCACCGGCGACCGTCGACTGCTGATCTCCTCGCTGGTCCTCAACTGGCTCGTCGGTCCCGCCGTGATGTTCGCTCTGGCCTGGATCTTCCTGGCCGACCAACCCGCGTACCGGACCGGCCTGATCATCGTCGGCCTGGCCCGCTGCATCGCCATGGTCATCATCTGGAACGACCTCGCCTGCGGCGACCGGGAAGCCGCGGCCGTCCTGGTCGCGCTCAACTCGGTGTTCCAGGTCCTCGCCTTCGGCCTGCTCGGTTGGTTCTACCTGTCCGTCCTGCCCGACTGGCTGGGGCTGCCCGGCGCCGAGCTGGCCATCTCGGCCTGGGACATCGCCCGCAACGTGCTCATCTTCCTCGGCATCCCGCTGCTGGCCGGCTACCTCACCCGCCGCCTCGGCGAACGCGCCAAGGGCCGCACCTGGTACGAGTCACGGCTGCTGCCCAGGCTCGGCCCCTCCGCCCTGTACGGGCTGCTGTTCACCATCGTGATCCTGTTCGCCCTCCAGGGCGACGCCATCACCAGCCGACCCCTCGACGTCGCCCGTATCGCCCTGCCCCTGCTGGTGTACTTCGCGCTCCTGTGGGCCGGCTCCTACGCTCTCGGCCGGGCCATCGGCCTCGGCTACGAACGCACCACCACCCTGGCCTTCACCGCCGCCGGCAACAACTTCGAGCTCGCCATCGCCGTCGCGATCGGCACCTTCGGCGTCACCTCCGGCCAGGCCCTCGCCGGGGTCGTCGGCCCGCTGATCGAGGTGCCCGTCCTGGTCGGGCTCGTCTACGTCTCGTTGTGGGCGCGCCGCCGGTTATTCACCCCCACCACGCCCCCGTCGATCGGCTGAGAAGGCAACCATCATGAGCGACAAGCCCAGCGTCCTGTTCGTCTGCGTCCACAACGCCGGCCGTTCCCAGATGGCCGCCGGTTGGCTGCGCCACCTGGCCGGCGACACCGTGGAGGTCCGCTCGGCCGGCTCCGCGCCGGCCGAGACGGTCAACCCCGCCGCCGTGCAGGCGATGCGGGAGGTCGGCGTCGACATCACCGACCAGACCCCGAAACTCCTGGAGTACGCCACCGCGGAGTCCTCCGACGTCATCGTGACGATGGGCTGCGGTGACGCCTGCCCGGTCTTTCCCGGCAAGCGCTACGAGGACTGGAAGCTCGACGACCCGGCCGGCCGGGGCGTGGATTCCGTCCGTCCGATCCGCGACGAGATCCGTACCCGGGTGGAAAAGCTCCTCGCCGAGCTGAACTCCGCCACCTGACCCAGCCCTCGCAGCGCCTGCGGGCCACAACCGCGAGCCGGCAGGCACCACGGTGACAACCTGCGTCCGGGTCGCGCGACGGAAGTAGTCAGCAATCACAGGGACTCAGCGGCCGCCCGCGGCCAACTCGGCGAGCATCCCCTCGCAGCTGCGGACGACCACCTCCGCACCGCGGCGCTGGGCCAGCGGAAGGATCGGGTCCTCCGCCCGGTCCCGCCATCGCCCCTGCGCGTCGGCGGCGACCTCCCAGAGCCGCTGCACGGTCGCCTCGTGCTCGACACCGAGTCGGGCCGCGAGCCCCACCCCGTCGCCCCCGATCAGCCGCTGCGCCTCCGCGGCCAGCTCGGCGTCGAACCCGAGCCGGGTGTGTCGCAACGCCACCAGCAGACGCAACTCCCGGAACTCGTGGGCGCCGGCGAGGATCTGCTCGATCGTGCCGACCAGCTCCTCGGAGCCCCGGACGGGTTCGGCCCGCACCAGGGTCTCCACGGCGGCCAGCGCCGACCGCGCCTTGAGCGTGTCGCGGCGGTCGATGAAGCAGCGGGTCACCGCCTCCCGCAGCTCGGTGAGCCCACTGCGCCGGATGAGTTCGGCGGAGAGCTTCACCCGGTTGTCGAAACCGGAACGGACCAGGGTGGTCGCCAACCGGATCCCGAAGAGACCGAAACGATCCAGCAGGGCGGCGCGCAGGTCCGGGTCCATTCGTACCGGCAGGTCGCCACGGCAGAAGCGGTCGGCGGAGAGCAGGTGGGCCTCCAACTCCGCTCGGGGGACCCCGGCCAGCACCGCGAGCGCGCCGAAGTCCGACTCGCTGAGCATCCGACCGGCCAGTCCGACCGACCCGCTGCACGCCACCACGTTCACGGCCAGCGCGCCCACCCGGGGATCGCGGTAGTGCCGTCGGGCCAGCTGGCGGGCGGTGAGCAGTCCGTCGATCCGGCCACCGCCGGTCTCGTCCGCCCGGGACAACACCATGATCACGTTCACCGGGGCGGCCTGGCCGACGGCGCTCTCCCGGCCGGACTCCAGCACCCGCAGATCGCTGTCGCGACCATCGCGGGTCAGGAACAGCACCGCGTCCGCGTCCCGCAGCACCCGATCCATCACCGACACGCGACCCCGCTCACCGGCGCCGGTCAGCGCCGGCGTGTCGATCAGCGTGACCTGTCGCAGCGCCCGCGTCGGCCACTGCACCACGATGTCGCGCACCTCCCCCGCGCCCCAGCCCAGGTCCACCCGCATCCCGGTCGCCGACTTGACCACCGTCAACTCCTGCGCGGGCTGACCCACCGGGTAGGCGGTGGCGCGCGGCGCGGCGCCGTCCTCGTACCAGGTGAAGGCGCCGTCGGCACCCTCGACCGGCGCGACCTCCTCACCCATCAGCGCGTTCAGCACCGTCGACTTCCCGGAACGCCAGGGGCCGGCGACCGCGATGCGCAGCGGCTCCTCCAGCCGGGCCACCTGGTGTCGCAGCTGCCCGACGGCCCGCGAGTTGGCCCGGTAGAGGTCGAGTGCCTGATGCAGCAACCCCCATGCCGCCTCGTCCAGGCGCACCCCGACGGTCATGCCCGAGGCTCCAACAGCCCCGGGGCGGAACGGGGACCGCTGAGCTGCTGAGACTGCTCGTAGAGCGCGGCCAACCGGGTCATCTTCAGCCGGATCTCGCGTTGCCGCTGCTCACGCAGGGCCGCATCCGTGTCGGCCTCCTGCTTCGCGCTGCGGAACGACTGGACGATGGCCTCCTGAAGCTCCTCGGTGAGCCCCGTGAAGTGGTCCCGCAGCATCCGCTGCACCTGCCGGGCGGCGTCGCGGCAGTCCCTGATGACGCGGACGAAGAACTCGTCGACATGCCGCTGGATGGCCGTCTTCACGGTGGCCTGTCGACGACGGAGCAGCTGCTTGCTCTCGTCGCGGATGCTCTTGCCGCCGAACAGCGCGCCGATGCCGACCGAGACCGGGTTGATCATCGGCATCCCGGCCAACGTGGTTGCCAGGCCGAACATCAGCATGCCGCCGTACGAGCCCTTCATGCCGGTGAACAGCTTCTGACCGGTGGTGAACCGGTCGACCTTCGGCCGCTCCAGCTCCGGCAGCCGCTCGCCGAAGTCCTCCGGCATCGTCATCGACCACGGTGGCAGCACGTCGTAGCCGTACCGGGCGAAGTTGGCGGCCACCCGACGGGCGATCCAGTCGCAGCGCTGAATCAGCCACTCGTGGTTCGCCTCCGCCGCCTCCACCAGGCTGCGCTCCAGCCAGTCCTGGAAGGTGTCCCAGGCGACCAACGGGTCGGCCGTGTCGAACGCCTCGTCCACCGCGCGCAGGATCTGCCGGGTCCGGTCGCGCAGGTCGTACTCGATGTCGGAGAGCAGGTCGGCGACCTCGTCGTTCAGTGAGTTCTGCCAGCGGGTGGAGCAGCGGCGCAACTCGTCGACCTCGCGCTGCGCCGCGTGCAGGCGGGAGATCGGCCCGGACTGCTCCTCGGCCTCCTGGGTCGCCAGCTCGGCGCGCAGCGGCGCCGCCAGCTGCTCCACCACCGTTCGGGCCACCGCCTGCACCGCGACCCGGGCCAACTGGTCGGCCTTGCCGGACATGTCCCGCTGCAACCGGGCGATCAGCGTGGGGAAGCCGGATTCGGCGTTGAGGGCCCGGTCGTCGGCGGCGGCCGCCCGCAGCCGCAGCGTCGCCGAGACCGGGATCACCGGCGCGGGGATGCCGGCGTCGGCCAGGTGCTGCCGGTTGCGCTCGGCCACCGCACGCCAGTCCGCCACGAGATCGGTCTTGCTCTGCACCACCACCACGTTCGGGTGCGAGCGCATGACGTGCAGCAGCATGTCCAACTCGGTGACCGAGAGTTCCCGGGTGGAGTCGGAGACCAGCAGCACCGTGTCGGCGCGACTGGGAGAGGCCACCGGGCCGGCGCCGCCGACAGCGGCGATCTCGTCGGTGCCAGGCGTGTCCACCAGCACCATCCCGGCACCGAGCAGGGCGCGGGGCACCCCGATCTCGACGTACGCCGGACCGCCGCCCGGCCGACGCCCGACAGTGCCGGCCACCCCCGCTGCGACCTGGTTGAGCGCCACCGGGGTCCGCTCGACGGCGACGACGGTGGCGGTGCCGGCGGACCGGCCCGGCGCCGGTGGCGGCGCCTGGGCCACCGCGGCGTACGCGGCCTCGGCGTGCTGCACCACGGTCGGCAGGACGGTGGTGCGTCCGTCGCCCACCGGGCAGGCGGGCGCGTTGATGATCGCGTTGATCAACTGGCTCTTGCCCTGGTTGGGCTCACCGATGACCAGGACGCGCAGCTTCGGGTCCAGCAGTTGCGTACGCTTCTGCCGCACCGTCTGGAGCAGGTCGTCTCGTCCGTGCGCGCTGCACGTACGGGCGATCTCGTCCAGCACGTCCAACCAGATCCCCGCCATCACCGCACCAAGTGTGCTGATTTCGGCTTAATTATCAAGAGGGACCGGGTGAGGAACTGGAGAAGGCCGGACCGCCGAAGACGATCCGACCTCCCGCTCCAGGTGGAAAAACCCGTCAGAGCAGGCCCCCGGTGATACCCAGCAGGCCGTGGTCCGACGAGGCGGGCCCACCGTCGTGCGTGTCACCGAGCACACCATCGGTGGCGCCGCCGGTCACGTCACCGACCGTTCCGGTGACGCCGGGGAGGAGACCCTCCACCTGGTGCGTCACGCCGCCCACGGTGGACGGAACGTCCAGCGGCGGGAGGACGCCGCCGACGCCACCACCGTCACCCAGGCCCAGTCCGCCGAGCGTGTCGCCGACGCCGAGCGAGCCGACGACACCATCGAGGGTGCCCTGGGTGCCGGACAGGACGCCGCCGGTGAGGTCGCCGCCGATCAGGCCGTGGTCGGTGGTGTCGAGCAGACCGCCCGGGTTGCCGACGGTGCCGGTGACATCCCCGAGCACCGGGTCCGCGATGGCGTCCACCGGCTGCACCACGTCGGCGTCGAGGGTGTGCGCCACGTCGTTCACGCCGGTCAGGTCGGTGTCCAGGCCGCTCGGACCGACGCCCAGGCCGATCCCCGGAAGCACGGTGACGCCGGCCGCGACGGTGGTCGGGTCGACCGCGATGGCGCCCAGCACGCCCGCCTTGACGTCCAGGCCGGTGGGCGAGCTGGTGATGCTGATCTGCTGGGCCACGCTCTGCAGCTGACCGACCACGTCGGTGGTGTCGGTCACCAGCGGGTCCAGGCCGAGCTGGCCGACCACCGGAGCGAGCGGCGCGAGGCCCTGCCCCGGCGCGTAGTCGACCACCAGCGGAACGACGTCCTGCACGTCGGCGGCGGTGATGTCGGTGAGCCCCGCGGCGTTCAGCGCACCCTCCGGGTCGAGGTCGAACGCCGACCGCGCGTCGGGGTTGGTCAGCAGGTCGAGCACGAAGTCGTGGAGGGTCTGTTGCGAGTCCATGTGCCGGTTCTCCTCGGATGTGGCGTCAGCGACCGTCTTGCGTCGACAGGAACGTTACGGCCGGGGGGCACCCCCGGACATCGGGGCTCGGCCCGCATCCGATCCCGCTGAACTAGGGGGTCCGCCGCTTCGTACGTTAGGGGGACAGGGGGAAACCATCCCGGACAGATTAGGGTCCCGACCAGGGAGCGATCTCTGGTACGAACGTAGGAGCCCGCGGGGGTTCGCCGGGGGTGGTCGTCGGCGCGAGCGCCACCGACCGGCCACCTCACGGGGAGAGAAGAGACGGATGCGGTACGTCCTGGGGATAGACATCGGAAGCACCAACACGGCTGCCGCCGTCGCACGGCGTAACGGCGCGACCTGGACGCGCCCGGAGCCCGTCGGGTTGAGCGCCGACTCGCCTCTCGTACCGTCGGTGCTGTACCTGTCGGAGGACGGCTCGCTGCGTGTCGGCGAGCCGCCGACCGACGACGGCAGCCGCACCACCCGCGACTTCGTCCGCCGGATCGGCGACGACGTGCCCCTGCTGCTCGGCGGCGAGGCGTGTGCGCCGCAGACGCTGGCCGCGGAGCTGGCGGGGTGGGTGGTGGACCGGGTCCACGCCCTGGAGGGGGCACCGGCCGAGGCGATCGTGCTCAGCCACCCGGCGGCCTGGCGCCCGTACCGGCGGGATCTGCTGCGCCGGGCGTTGACCGACCTCGGCCTGCGCCACGTGACGCTCCTGCCCCGCACCGTGACGGTGGCCGAGAGCCACGCGGCCCGCGGGTTCGCCGGTACGACGGCCGCGGTCTACGCGCTGGGCGGCAACAGCTTCGAGGCGGCGCTGGTGCGGCGTACGCCGCGCGGCACGTACGAGGGTTTCGGCACCCCGCAGGGCCTCGACCCGATCGGTGGCGCCGACTTCGACGAGGCGCTGGCCACGCACGTCCGTACCGTGCTGGCCCGGGAGTTGGCGGCCACCGCGCGCCGGGGCACCCAGGCCGCCCTGCGCGGGCTGCGGGCGGAGTGTGACCGGGTCAAGCGCGAGCTGACCGTCGACCTGACGGCCGACGTGGTGCTGAGCCTGCCGGGCGGCCCCGCGCGGATTCCGGTGACCCGGGCACAATTCGAGGACATGATCCGCCCGACCGTGCAGGCCACCGTCGACCTCCTGCTCCGGACGGTGCACGGCGCCGGTCTGACGCCGACGCAGCTCGACGCCGTCCTGCTGGCCGGCGGCTCCGCCCGCATCCCGCTCGTCACCGAACTGGTCGGGGCGGCTCTCCCGGTGCCGGTGGAGGTGCAGCCGGACTCCCAGTTGACCGCCGCGACCGGGGCGGCGATGGCCGCCTGCCAGGTGGTGTCGCCGCGCCGACCCGCTCCGGTCCCCGGCCCCGCTCCGGTACGCGAGCAGGCGGGTGTCACCGGTCCCCCGCGGTCCTCCCTCCCGGTGCCGCGCCGCCCGCACCACGACGTTCCCGTCCCGGCCGATCCACCTCCCCGTCCGCCGGTCCGGATCCTCCCACTGGACCTGCCGAAGGCGTCCCGTCTGGCATTGACCCGCAGCCGGGGACGCGAAGGATGACCACAATGATCATGAATGACGTCGCCGAGTCCCGACTGCTGCTGGGTAGGGGGGCAAGCTCCCTCCTGGACCTGGTCGGGCGGGATCCGAGGGGCCCCCTCGCCGTCGGGGTGGCCGGACCCGGCGGCCACGGCAAGACCGCGCTGCTCGCCGAGTTGGCGCGGCTGCACCAGCAGGCCGGTATCACCGTCCGGACGAGCGCTCCCGAGCCGGGTGAAGACGTCGACCCGGACGCTCTGGTGCTGGTCGACGACGCGCACCTGCTCGACGACGCACGCCTCGGCGCGCTGCTGCGCCTGGCGGCCGGCCGCCGGCACCGGCTCGTGGTGGCGCACCGCCCGTGGCCCCGGTCGGCGGCGCTCACCGAACTGGCCGACGTCCTGCGCCGCGACGGCAGGCGGTGCTGCTCGGCCCGTTCACCCGGGAGCAGACCGCCGCCTACCTCGCCACGGTGCCCGAGCTGGGCCGACGCGCCGACCTGGTGGATTTCGTGCACACCCAGACCGCCGGTGTGCCCCGGGACGTGGAGCGGCTGGCCCGTGGGCTGGCCGGCGCGGACGGCCCGACCGGCATTTCGATGGAGCCACCACGGTCGGTCCTGCTGGAGTTCGGGCCGGATCTGGAGGGTCAGCCGACCGCCGTGCGGCGTCTGCTGCTCGCGGTCGCGGCGGGCGTTCCGCTGCCGGTGAGCATGCTCGGCGCTCTCCTCGATCAGGAGCCGGAGGCCGTGGACGACCTGATCGCCACGACCCGGGCGGCGGGGTTGATCGGCGCCGACGGCCGGCTCGCGCCGATCGTCCGGCGGGTCGTCACCGCGCTCAGCCCGGCCACCGATCGCACCGCCGTGTGGCGCCGGCTCACCGAGTTGCAGCTGGCGCGCGGCGGCGCGGTCCTGCCGCTGGTCCGTTCCCTGCGCGCGGTCGGCGCGCTCGCCGACTGCCCGGCCACGACCCTGACGGCGCCGCCACCGCCGGCCGGGGCGGTGTT
>NZ_JAEVHM010000121.1 GCF_016802865.1 Micromonospora parastrephiae
GTGCACGCCGCGACGGTGGCGGTGGAGCGGGCCGAGGCCGACCGACGCCGGCTGCGGGAGCGCCGCGAGCAGGCCGGGACGCTGCGCGAGCAGCGCGTCGGTCATGAGCGGGAGGCGCAGGTCGCCCGGGCGCTCGCCGGGCATCTGCGGGCCAACAACTTCGAGCGGTGGCTGCTGGCCGAGGCGTTGGACCTGCTGGTCGACGGGGCGTCGGGGATCCTGCGGGAGCTGTCCGGCGGGCAGTACGAGCTGGTGCACGACAAGGGCGAGTTCTTCGTGGTCGACCACCACGACGCGGGGCTGCGGCGGGGGGTGCGCACCCTCTCCGGCGGTGAGACGTTCCAGGCTTCGCTGGCGTTGGCGTTGGCGCTCTCCGAGCAGTTGGCCGGCATGTCGACCACGGCGGCGAGCCTGGAGTCGATCGTCCTGGACGAGGGTTTCGGCACGTTGGACGCCGCCACCCTGGACACGGTGGCGGCCACCCTGGAAAACCTGGCCGCCCGGGGTGACCGGATGGTCGGCGTGGTCACCCACGTGTCGGCGCTGGCCGAACGGATCCCGGTCCGCTTCGAGGTGCGCAAGGACGCCCGTTCCGCGCGGGTCGAGCGGACGGCCGGTGAGCGACGCCGCGTTCTTCGTCGACTCGTGGGATCCGGCCTACGGGGCGTCGTTCGAGGCGTCCGCCGCCGGGCCGGCGGCGCCGAGCAGCGCCCAGGTCGACGCGGACGTGGAACTGCCCGCGGTGGACTGGCGGGCGATCGGGGTACGCCCGGGAGTGCGCGCGCCCGACGTGGTCCTGCTGGTCGACGGGGTCCGTCGGATCGACGCGAGCATCTGGACGGCCGAGGCCGACGGTGGGTCGTTCCCCGGGTTGGCCGCCTCGTACGCGGCCGGGGTGGTCCGCTGTGACCTGGGCCGGGGTGCGGCGCAGTTGGCGGGCACCCGGGTCGGCCGGGGGTTGTTCACGGCGAGCCCGTCCGCGCAGGACGTGGTGGCGGGCGCGATCCGCTATCCGGTGCACCGGGTGGGTGGCACCGGCGAGCTGGCGAAGCTGCCGGCCGCCGTGCAGGGCCCGCTGACCGCGCTGGAGGTGGCGGTGTCCGACGCCGCCCGGGTCGACGGTGACCTGCTGGTGGTGGACGGGCCGTTGCGCAGTCGCCGGCAGTTGCCGCGCACACTCGGCTACATCAAGACCCAGCACAGCCAGTACCTGGACGCCCGGTTGACCGCCGTGGTGACCGGGCTGGCGTCGGGTGAGCGGTCGCCGGTGTTCCGGCTGGGCACCGCCTGGGGCGGCTGGTCGTGGTATCTGCGGTTGCCGGTGGCCGTCGGGGCGCCGTGGGCGGGCATCGTGCGGGTGGAGTGTTCGGCCGACCTGCCGGTCGAGGCGGCGATCGAGTTGGCCGACCTGTCGCTGGTCACCCTGCCCCGGTTCGCCTCGACGCCGTACAAGGATCCCCGGGCTCCACAGAATCTGATCCCGATCGCCGGCCTGGAGCGCCGGCTGCGCGCCCTGCTCGGTGACTCCCGGTTGCTGCATCGCGCGCTGACCGCCGCGGCCCGCGTCGCGGCCCGTTGAGCACGGACACCTGTCGTCGTGGGCCGTAAGCGGGCGGGTGACCGGGTGGTCGAGCAGGTGGACACCGGGTTGGCCGAGCTGGTGCCGTCACCGGACCGGGCCGGCTCGTGGACGCTGCTGCTGGACGGCGCTCCGCAGTCGCACGTCGACCTGACCGATCCCACCCACCTGGAGTTCGAGTACGTCCGGCGGCTGGCCGCGGCGGTGGACCTGGTCGCACCGGCCGGTGAGCCGTTACGGGTGCTGCACCTCGGCGGCGGCGCGTTGACGCTGCCGAGGTACGTCTCGGCCACCCGGCCCGGCTCCACGCAGCGGGTGGCCGAGGTGGACGGTGCGCTGGTGGAGCTGGTCCGCCGGGCGTTGCCCTGGCCCACGGACGCGCGGCTGCGGGTGCGGGTCGAGGACGCCCGTGTCGTGCTGGCCGCCACCCGGGACGCCAGTTACGACGTGGTGGTCGCCGACGTCTTCGCCGGTGCCCGCACCCCGGCGCACCTCACCTCGGTGGAGTACGCGGCGGAGGTGGCCCGGGTGCTCCGCCCGGCGGGTTGGTACCTGGCGAACCTGGCCGACGGCCCGCCGCTGCGGCACGCCCGTGCGCAGGTCGCCACGGTCCGCTCGGTCCTGCCGCAGGCGTGTCTCGTCGGGGACGCGGCGGTGCTGCGGGGCCGCCGGTACGGCAACCTGGTGCTGGTCGCCGGGCGTACGACACCTCCGGTGCCGGAGTTGACCCGGCGGGCGGCCGGCGACTGGTTCCCAGGGCGGGTGGTGGCGGGCGACGACCTGGACCGTTTCGCCAGTGGCGCGGCGGTGGTGCGCGACGCGGACGCCACCGGCTCCGACCCGCCGCCGCCGGGCCTGTTCTCCGTGCGCCGCTGACCGTCCCGCGGAAGTTTTTTCGCGGTCCGTTGATCCGCTCGGGGCGGTGCTGCGTACCACCGGGCGGCCCACCTCGTGGGCCGGCGTTGCTCACGGACATCCCGGAGGTCTGCATGCATGCGGTGGCGGCCGGTTGGCATGGCGACGCGGTACGCGCGGACTGGATGTCCGCGCGGTCCTCGTCGCGGCCGACCTCGTCTGCCCGAGGGGTCGACGCCCGGGCGACGGCTCGCCAGAATGGTCCGGTGACGCCGCGACCGGCGCCCGGGCGCCATCAGGCGACGTCAACCGAGGCGAGCCACTCCGACCAGTTGATCCGGCTGCTCTACGCGGAGCACGCTGGTCCGTTGCTGATGTTCGTCATGCGGCTCACCGGGGGGGACCGGCAGCGCGCGGAGGACATCGTGCAGGAGACGCTGCTGCGGGCCTGGCGCAACGCGCACCGTCTCGGCGCGCAGGGGCAGGGTTCGTTGCGGCCGTGGCTGGTCACGGTGGCTCGCCGGATCGCCATCGACGAGCACCGCAGCCAGGAGGCCCGGCCGCCGGAGACGTACGACCGGGACCTGACGGCGTTCGCCGAGTCGGACAGCACGGACCGGGTGCTGCGCACCATGACGGTGGCGGACGCGCTGCGTACGCTGAGTCAGTCGCATCGGGAGATCCTGGTCGCGACGTATTTCCGGGGGCGGACGGTCCCCGAGGCCGCCGAGGAGTTGGGGCTTCCTCTCGGCACCGCGAAGTCGCGGGTCTACTACGCGCTGCGCGCGCTACGCACGGCTCTGCAGGAGCGGGGGGTGACAGAATGAGCCGACCAGACCACATGGACGTCGCCGCGTACGCGCTCGGCGTGCTCGACGAGCAGGACACTGAGCGGTTCGAGGAGCATCTCGCCGCGTGCTGGGCGTGTGCGGCCGAGTTGGAGACGATGGTGCCGGTGGTCGGGCTGCTCTCCGACATCGACGGCGAGACGATGATGGCGTTGGAGCAGACCGCGACGGATCCGGCGCTGCTGGACCGGACGTTGGGCGCGGTTCGTGCCGATCGTCGACGCACCCGGTTTCGGCAGTTGCTCGCCACCGCCGCGGCGGTGGTGGTGTTCGGCGGGTTGACGGGGTACGGCTTCGTCAGCGTGGCCGGCGACGAGACGCCGGATCTGCTTGCCGAGCCGACGGCGACCGCGCCGGTGAACGACCCGCCGACGAGCGTGCCGACGGCCCGGCCGAGCGGCCCCGGCGTCGGCGGCACGGAGGAGGAGGGTGACCAGGTCGACGCGACCGACCCCACCACGGGCGTGCAGACGACCATGTTCCTGGTCAAGCGGGAATACGGCACCCGGATCAATTTCAGCCTGCGGAAGTTGCCCGGCCCCCGTATCTGCCGGTTGGTGGTGGTGCGCAAGAACGCCGACACCGAGGTGATTTCGACGTGGTCGGTGCCGGAGGGTGGCTACGGCACGAACACCCGGCCGCAGGGTCTTGAGTTGAGCGCGTCGACAGCGGCGCCGACGAGTGACATCAAGCAGATCCAGGTGCAGTCGGTGGACGCCAACGGGGTGGCGAGCCCGCTGGTGACGGTGCCCATGTAGGGGTCGCGTGTCGCGTCGCGCCGGTCATTGTCACAATGGCCGGCGCCGATTTGTCGTCCCGGTGGAAAGCTCCCGTGCGGGGCCGTACGCACGGCAGGCCGGATCGGTTCAATCAATAGACGTGAAATTGACCACTGTTACTACTTCAACCTTGACAGCCCGCCCGCCGTACCTATGGGTGAACTGCCAAGAATGAGGAGGGCACGTGGCACAGATGAAGCGGACCGTCATCGTCGCGAGCGCGATGGTCGCACTAACGGCCTGCGCTCCCGCGGGTTACGACGGGGCGAACTCGAGCGCGGCTGAGCCGGTCGCCGTCGCCGCGGCCGAACCCACCGCGGCGGCTGAACCCGAGGCGTCGGCATCCGCGGAGGCCCCGGTCGCCGACGCGCCGCCCGCGAACGTCGACCTGACCGAGCAGTTGGTCGGCAAGAGTGTCGCCCGGATGGGCAAGGTGGTCACCGACCAGGACGGCTGGATCCTGTACCGCTTCGACAAGGACACCGCCGACCCGCCGGCGTCGAACTGCGTCGACAAGTGCGCCGAGGTGTGGCCCCCCGCGCTGACCGACGGCAACCCGCAGCTCACCGGCGTCTCGGACGACAAGGTCGGCAGCGTGACCCGGCAGGACGGCACCCGTCAGCTCACCGTCGGCGGCTGGCCGGTGTACCGCTACATCGGCGACCAGAAGCCCGGCCAGTGGAAGGGCCAGGCCGTCGGCGGCACCTGGTTCGTCGTCCAGCCGGACGGCAAGAAGAACCTGAGCTGCCTGCCCAAGGGCACGCCGAAGGCGGTCGCCCCGCCGGCGGACAGCGGATCGAACGACGCCGGGGGCTCGGGCTACTCGTACTGAGCCGGCAGGACGCGGTGGTCGGTCGCAGCCGGGGAGGGCGCGGCCGACCACGTCGTACGCGGGACGCCTGGCAGAGTGTCGGGGTGACCGGAACCGAGCCCGCCGCGACGCGGGTGCTGCATCCGCCGGCCGGCTACCGGCTGGCCGCGTCGGTCCGCGCGCTCACCTTCAGCCCGTACGACCCGTGTGCGCGGATCGCCGCCGGCACGTTCTGGTGGGCCACCCGCACCCCGGACGGGCCGGCGACCCTGGCCCTGCGGCCCGCCGCCGGTGAGCTGCTCGCCGAGGGTTACGGGCCGGGCGCCGAGCAGGTGGTGGCCCGGGCCGACGCGATCGCCGGCCTCCGCGACGACCAGAGCGGCTTCGCCGAGCTGGCGGCGGCGCACCCGCTGGTCGCCCGCCTGGCCCGGGAGCACCGGGGACTGCGGATACCGACGACCGGGCAGGTCTTCCCCCGGCTGCTGCGCGCGGTCTTCGAGCAGAAGGTCACCGGCAAGGAGGCGTACCGGGCGTACGCGGCGACCGTGCGGCATTTCCGGGAGCCCGCGCCCGGACCCCTGCAACCGCTGCTGCTGCCACCCGAGCCCGCCGCGGTGGCGGCCACGCCGTACTGGGTGTTCCACCCGTTCGGGGTGGAGCAGCGCCGCGCGGACACGTTGCGCCGCGCCGCCGCGCTCGCCGACCGGTTGGAGCGCTGCGTCGACGCCACCGAGGCGACCCGTCGGTTGACCGCCATCGCCGGCATCGGCCCGTGGACGGCCGCCGAGGTGGTCCGGATCGCGTACGGCGACCCGGACGCGGTCAGCGTCGGCGACTTCCACATCCCGAACACGGTGGCCTGGGCCCTGGCCGGCGAGCCGAGGGGTGACGACGCCCGGATGCTGGCCCTGCTGGAACCGTTCCGGGGCCACCGGGGTCGGGTGTGTCTGCTGTTGGAGGCCGCCGGCATCCAGGCGCCGAAGTACGGGCCGCGCGCCCCGATCCGCTCGTTCGCCCGGTACTGAGCGCCGGCGGCGGCTGTGGTGTGCTGCCCGGATGAGCATCGAGGCGAGCATCGTCCCGGCCGGTGTCACGGACGCCGGCGAGATCCTCACCGTGCAGCGCGCCGCCTACCTGACCGAGGCGCAGCACTACCGCGACCCGTTCCTTCCGCCGTTGACCGAGACCCTGGACGAGGTCGTGGCGGCGTTGGCCGGTCCGACCGTCGTGCTCGCCGCCCGGCTGGGCCACCGGCTGATCGGATCGGTGCGGGCCCACCTGGACGGGGACACCGCCCACGTCGGGCGGCTGTCGGTCGCGCCGGACCAGCAGGGGCGGGGGGTCGGGGCGCGGCTGCTCACCGCGGTCGAGGCGGCCTGCACCGGCCGGGTCGCCCGGTTCACCCTGTTCACCGGGGCGGACAGCGCGCCCACCGTGCGGTTGTACCAGCGGCACGGCTACCAGATCGTGGCGCACCGGCCGGATCCGAACGGCGTCCCGCTGGTCGTGCTGGAGAAGCCCGCGGTCAGCCCCGCTCGCACCGACGCCTGAGCCCGTCGGCCTCGGCGCGCAGGTAGCGGCGGAGCAACCCGCCGTACAGCCAGCCGACCGGCGCGGCCAGCGGCCCGGTCTGGACGATGGCCAGCTTCGGCTGGGTCAGTGGGCGGTCGCGCCGCGGGGAGGAGGACGAGGTAACCGGGTGGATCGTGACGACCGGGCACCAGGCGGCCGGTATCAGGCGGCTTCGCGCAGGTCGGCCAGGCTCAGCGGGGTACGCCGACGCAGCAGCTCCTCCAGCTCGGGCACCGAACCGACCTCGCCGAGCACGTTGCGGCCGCCGCCGAACCGCTCCGGGTAGCGCCGAGTCAGCCGGTAGCGGTAGCGGCCCCGGATCAGCTCGACACTGACCCGCCACCGCCCGCAGCAGTCACAGACCCACTCGGACACCCCGCGAAACTAGCTCTGACCTGCGGTTATCTGATTCGCCCGGTGGGGACGAGCGGCGCAGTGGCGGACACGCCACCCGCGCACCAGCGGTGATCTGCCTCACGGCTGTCGGTGCCGTCTGATTGACTGGTCGCCGTGGACCTGCCGATCAACCCACCGGTCGAGCCGATGCTGGCCAAGAGCGTCACCAAGCTGCCCACCACCCCCGGGGTGACCTACGAGCCCAAGTGGGACGGGTTCCGGTGCATCGTGTTCCGCGACGGCGACGAGGTCGAGTTGGCCAGCCGGGGCGGCAAGTCGATGACCCGCTACTTCCCCGAGGTGGTCCAGCAGGCTCTGCGGCAGTTGCCCGAGCGGTGCGCGGTCGACGGTGAGCTGATCGTGATCCGGCGGGACGGCCCCGGCAACCAGCCCCGGCTGGATTTCGAGCTGCTGGCCCAGCGCATCCACCCGGCCGCGTCCCGGGTGAAGCTGCTGGCCGAGACCACCCCGGCCGACTTCGTCGCCTTCGACCTGCTGGCCATCGGCGACGAAGCGTTGCTCGACGAGCCCTACCCCCGCCGCCGGGAGCGGTTGGTCGAGGCGCTGGCCGGGGTGCGCCCGCCGGTGCACGTCACCCAGGTCACCACCGATGCCGAGACCGCCCGCCGCTGGTTCGACGTCTTCGAGGGCGCCGGGCTGGACGGGTTGATCGTCAAGCCGGCCGACCTGCCGTACGAACCGGGTAAGCGGCTGATGTTCAAGGTCAAGCACGCCCGCACCGCCGACGCGGTGGTGGCGGGTTTCCGCTGGCACAAGTCCGGCCCGGTGGTCGGCTCGCTGCTGCTCGGCCTGTACGACGACGCCGGGGTCCTGCACCACGTCGGGGTGAGCGCGTCGTTCAGCATGGCCCGCCGCGCCGAGCTGCTCGACGAGTTGGCCCCCTACCGGGACACCGGCGGCGAGCACCCGTGGGTGCACGGCGACCACGAGCGCGGCCAACGCATCCCGGGTGGGGTGAGCCGGTGGACCGGCACGAAGAACCTGGAGTGGGAACCACTGCGCCCCGAGTTGGTGGTCGAGGTGAGTTACGACGCGATGGAGGGCGAGCGGTTCCGGCACACCGCACAGTTCGTCCGGTGGCGACCGGACCGCGATCCGCGCTCCTGCCGCTACGACCAGCTCGACCGCCCAATCCGCTTCGACGTGGACCAGGTGCTGCGCGGCGATCCGGCGGTCACCGTGGACCGGGCCGCCACCGGCCCGGCGTAGCCTGGCCGTCGACTCGACCTCGGAGGACCACGTGACCCGTCGCCGTCTGGCCGCCTTCACCGTCGCGGCGCTGCTCACCGCCGGCTGCACCCTGCCGGCGTTCGCGCCGCGCACCGAGGTGGAGGGTGCGGCGGCGCCGACCGGCAGCACGCCGACCTGGCGGGCCTGCCCGGAGGTCGCCGACGAGCTGGTCGGGCGGGGCGCACCGGACATGCGGTACGAGTGCGCCCGGATCGCGGTTCCCCGCGACTGGGGCACCGGGAGCGGGGCGACCGCCGGCCCGGGCGCCGGACAGACCTTCGAGATCGCCCTGCTGCGCGCCCGGTCCACGAAGCAGCGCGACCGGATCGGCTCGCTGGTGGTCAACCCCGGCGGCCCCGGCGGGTCCGGCGTCGACACCGCCGTCTACCTCTCCTTCGGCACCCAGTTCGGCGGGCTGCCCACCTCGGTCACCGAGCGGTTCGACATCGTCGGCTTCGACCCGCGCGGGGTGTCCCGGTCCAGCCCGGTCAAGTGCATCTCCGACGCCGACCTGGACGCCAGCTTCGGCTACGACCCCGATCCGGCCAGCCAGTCGGCGTTCGACGGCTTCGTGGGGCTGAGCCAGCGCATCGGGCGTGGCTGCGGCGACCGGTACGGCGACCAGTTGCCGCTGTACGGCAGCGAGCAGGCCGCCCGCGACATGGACGCGGTGCGCGCCGCAGTCGGCGACGACAAGCTGACCTACCTGGGCTACTCGTACGGCACCCTGCTCGGTGCCATCTACGCGCAGCTCTACCCGAAGCGGGTGCGGGCGCTGGTGCTCGACGGCGCGGTCGACCCGCGGCAGCGGCTGGTGGCCGGGTCGGAGAGCCAGGCCCGTGGCTTCGAGCGGGCCTTCGGCAACTTCGCCCGCTGGTGCGCGGCGAACGCCGGCCGCTGCCCGATCGGCCCGGACGCGCGTGCCGCGGTCACCTCGGCCATCGACAAGGCCAAGGCCTCCCCGGTGCGCGGCGCGGACGGTCGGGAGGCCACCGCCGGTTGGGTCTTCTACGCGATCATCTCGTCGCTCTACACCGAGTCCGGTTGGCAGGAGTTGGCCCGGGCGATCGACCGGCTGGCCGAGGGCGACCCGAAGGACGTGTTCCGGCTCGCCGACTCGTACGCCGGTCGGGAGGACGACGGGCACTACTCGAACCTGTTCGACGCCAACCTGGCCATCAACTGCGCGGACGAGACCGAGAAGCCGAGTCGGGAGCAGATCCGCCAGTTGCAGTCCCAGTGGCGCGCGAAGTACCCCCTGTTCGGGCCGGCGCTGGCGGTCGGCATGTTGAGCTGCGTCGAGTGGCCGGGTGGACGGGACCCGTACCCGACCGGCCGGGCCGACGGCGCGCCGCCGATCGTGGTGGTCGGCACCACCGGCGACCCCGCGACGCCGTACGAGCAGACCGGCCGGCTCGCCTCGATGCTGGGCGTCGGCCGGGTGCTCACCTGGGAGGGTGAGGGGCACACCGCCTACCCGCAGACGTCCTGCGTCACCGACGCGGTCGACGCCTACCTGCTCGACCTGACGGTGCCACCGGAGGGGAAGCGCTGCCCGGCCCGCTGACAGGCTGGGTCGGCGGCAGCGGGGGCAGATCGATCCCCTGCCGGGTGGCCAACTCCTCCAGCAGCGCCCGCATCCGGCGCACGTCGGTCTTGAGCTGCTCCTGTTCCTCGTGCTCGAAGGCGTTGTCGTCGACGATGAGCCGGCTCGCGAAGTGCGCGGTGATCAGAGGGATGACCAGCAGCACCATGGTCGAGATGAGCAGCGCGGCCAGTGTGCGGCCCGCCCAGGTGGTCGGCGAGATGTCGCCGTATCCGACGGTGGAGGCGGTCACCACCGCCCACCAGACGGCGTCGGCCGGGCTTCGCTGCTCGACCTCCCCGTAGATGATCCCGGCCACTACGATCATCAACAGGTACGAGGTGATCAGCGTGCGGGGCGAGTTCGCGAACCACACCAACGCCCGGTACACCCAGCGAAACGGCAGCAGCACTAGCTCCATGCCGCCCCATGCTGCCCGTTGTCCGCAACCGGCACAGACCCATCCGCCGGTTTCGCTGTGCCAGGATCACCGGCATGAGTGACGTGATCTTCCGTACGGCGGTCCGGGCCGACCTGCCCGCCGTCCTCGCCCTGCTCGCCGACGACGTCCTGGGCAAGGCCCGCGACTTCACCGAGGTCGACGAGGCGTACGAGAAGGCGTTCGCGGACATCAGCGCCGACCCGCGCAACCAGCTCATCGTGGCCGAGCAGGACGCCGAACTGGTCGGCTGCCTGCAGATCACCTACATCCCCGGCCTCGGCCGGCACGGCAGCGAGCGGTCCCTGATCGAGTCGGTCCGGGTCCGCTCCGACCGGCGCGGCCAGGGCCTGGGCCGGGACCTGATGACCTGGGCGATCGACCAGGCCCGGCAGCGCGGCTGCGCCCTGGTGCAGCTGACCACGGACAAGACCCGAGCGGACGCGCACCGCTTCTACCTGGGCCTCGGCTTCGTGGCCAGCCACGAGGGCATGAAGCTCGCCCTCTGACCCTCGACGACGTCAGCTCCACAGCGAGCGGTCAGCCGTCGACCAGGCGGCCGTCGCGCAGGACGAGCACCCGGTCGGCGAGGTCGATCAGGGCCGGGTCGTGCGTCGCCACCAGGGCCGTCATGCCCCGGGCGTGCACCACCGCGCGCAGCAGGTCCATGATGGACCTGCCGGTCTCCGAGTCGAGCTGGCCGGTCGGCTCGTCGGCGATGAGCAGGTCCGGTTCGTTGGCGAGCGCGCGGGCGACCGCCACGCGCTGCTGCTGCCCGCCGGACAACTCGTACGGTCGCTGCGCCGCGTGCCCGCCCAGGCCGACCAACTCCAGCAGCACGGCCACCCGCTGCTCCCGCTCCGCGGCCGGCACCTGCGCCAGCCGCAACGGCACACCCACGTTCTCGGCAGCGGAGAGGATCGGCACCAGGCCGAAGGTCTGGAACACGAACCCGACGGTGCTCCGGCGCAGCCGCAGCAGTTCGGCCTCCCCGGCCGAGGTCACGTCGTGTCCGGCGACCACCACCTGACCGCTGTCCGGCCGGTCGAGCCCGCCGACCACGTTCAGCAGGGTGGTCTTGCCCGCCCCGGAGCGGCCCCGGATGGCGACGAGTTCACCGCGGTTGGCGCTGAACGAGACGTCCCGCACCGCGTGCACCGCGTGCTCGCCCCGGCCGAAGGTCCGGTTGACGCCGCTGACCCGCACCACCTCGGCCGGGGGCGTCGCGGACCCACCGTCGAACCCGGCCGCTCCGGTCACCACCATGTCCCGACGGCTCACGCCCGTGCCTCCCGCTCGTCCGAGGCCCGGTCGCCGGGCCGTACCTGCACATGGTCCGGCTTCAGATCGAGCCGGACCCGCTCCTTCAGCGACAGCGTGTCGACGAACGCGGCCGGTAGCTGCATCCGACCGTTGCGGTCCAGCACCGCGTACTCCTCGCTGACCAGCTCGGTGTTGCCGTCCGCGCCGACCCGCGCGGTCCGGCGTACCTCGGAGGCGGTCCGCCCGTCGCGGATCGCGACGGTCCGGCGGACCTGCGTGGCCACGGCGTGGTCGTGGGTGACGACGACGATCGTCACGCCCAGCTCGGCGTTGATGGTGCGCAGCGCCGCGAAGACCTCCGCGCCGGTCGCCTCGTCCAGTTCACCGGTCGGTTCGTCGGCGAAGAGCACCTCCGGGTCGTTGGCCACCGCCACCGCCACCGCGCACCGCTGCTGCTCCCCGCCGCTGAGCTGCCCCGGCCGCCGGTCCGCGCAGTACCCCACGCCGACCAGGTCGAGGAGTTCCCGAGCCCGCTCCCGACGGGCCTTGCGGCCGCGCTTGCCCGCGAGCTGCATCGGCAACTCGACGTTCTCCAGAGCGGTCAGGTACGGCAGCAGGTTGCGGCCGGTCTGCTGCCAGACGAAACCGACCAGCTCCCGCCGGTAGCTCAACCGCCGCTTGGCCGACAGCGAGAGCAGGTCGTAGTCGGCCACCCGGGCGATGCCGGCGGTCGGCGTGTCCAGGCCGGACAGGATGTTGAGCAGGGTCGACTTGCCCGAGCCGGAGGCGCCGACGATGGCCACCAGCTCCCCCCGGTCGATGACCAGGTCGAGCCCCTGGAGGGCGACGACCTCCACTCCCTCGGTCTTGAAGATGCGCACCAGGCCGTCGCAGACGATGTGTCCGCGCAGCCGGTCCTGCCCGCCGGCCCGCTCGGCCGCGCGTTGCGCGGCCCGCTGTTGCAGCGCGGCCAGGTCGGGCACCAGTGCACCCTGGGCGGTAGCTGTCATCTCAGCTCTCCTCTCCGAGCCGGAGCACCTCACCGAGGCGCAGCCGGCGGTTGTTCAGGGCCTCGACGGCGACCGCGAAGCCGAGGGCGACCGCCCCGAGCGCGAACACCGCGGCCACCAGGCCGGGCTCGAAGGCCACCCGGACCGGTGTGCCGCTGGTGAACGCGGACAGGCCGAGCACCGGGTTGAGCAGCAACGGAAGCACCGCTCCGACCAGCGCACCGGTCAGCACCGACACCCCGACCAGCGGGGCCAACTCGACCAGCAGCAGTCCTCGCCACTGCCGGCGGGACAGGCCGAGGGTGCGCAGCCGGGACAGCACCTGACCCCGGGCCCGCGCGCCGGCCAGGACGGTGAACGCGATGGCCAGCAACCCGAGCACGGTGCCGCCGGTGGCGCCGGCCACGAACCCGAAGGCCAGCACACCGTTGGCGCCGCCGTTGCCGAGGTCCCGTCGTACGCCCGCCCGGGTGTCGACGGTGGCCCCGATGGGCCGTTCCCGACCGGTCACCGTTCCCTCGGTCTGGTACCGCTTCTGCCCCTCGTCGCCGGCCTTGCGGAGCGCCTCCGTGTTCAGCCGGTTCCCGGCGACCAGCAGACTGGTCGGCACGGGCGAGGTGGTCCGCGGCGGTAGCGCCTGCCAGGGCAGGATCACGAACCGGCTGGCGTTCGTGGGTAGCAGCGGGAACTCGTCCTTTGTGCCGGCCACCCGGAACTCGTACCGCTCACCCTGCACGGAGACGAAGGCCGAACGGTCCAGCCCGGCCCGGGCCAGGTCCGCGGCGACCGCCGGGGAGACGATCGCCGGCAGCGGTCCCGGTGCGGGCTGGGCCGAGCGCAGAACGCCCGGCACCGGCAGGTCCACATCGGATTTCCGGCCGACCGTGGTCAGGCCCGGACCGTCGATCAGCAGCACCGCCACCTGCCCGACCTGCGCGTCGGTGCCGAGTTCGTCGGTCGCCAGCCGCTGATCCGGCTCGTTCAGCACCCGGGCGACGGCCCGGACTCCGGGCATGCGGCCCAACGCGTCGAGGGTGTCCGGGGCGAAACGTTCGCCTCGGATCACCGCGTCGGCGGGAACGATCCGCTCGGCGGCCCGGTCCCGACTCGCGTCGACGCCGGCGGCGACGACCGCGCAGAACGCCGCGGTGCCGATGGCCAGCACCACCACGACCAGCGGGGCGGCGACCGCCGACCGGCCGGCCCGCGCCGTGCCGAGGAAGGCGACGCTGCCCCGCGTCCGCGCGGCCAGCCGGCTCACCAGCAGCAACGGCCAGGGGTACGCGCGTAGTGCGAGCACCGCCGCGGCGACCGCGAGCAGCACCGGCACCGACACCAGCAGCGGGTCCACCTCGCCGAGGGTGAGTCCGCGCCGGCGCAGCAGCACGGCGGCGAGAACGGCCAGCACCAGCAGGGAGACCTCCACGGTCAGCCGGCGCGCCGACGGTCGCATCCGCACCAGGTCCCGGCGGTCCCCCCCGCCGACCGGGACGGCCAGCGTCGCCAGCGGCAACGCCAGGGTGACCAGCACGGTCGCCACCGCGGCGTACGGGGCGGTCGGATCCGGCGCGCCGGGGAACAGGGTGCCGAGCGACCAGCCGAGCACGGCCGCGACCGGCACCACCAGCAGCGACTCGGCCAGGCTTCGTCTGGCGCCGGCGGTGGCCGCGCCACCGCGTGCGCGCAGCAGCGCGAACTCGAAGCGGCGCCGTCGGGTGGCCAGGATGGCCGCGAGCACGATCAGCCCGGCCAGGGTCGCCAGCACGCCGGCCCCGATCACCGCGAGCAGGGTCCGGGCGGCGTTCACCTGGGCGGCGAACGCGCGCAGCGGGACGTCCACGCCCGTGGTCAACGTGAGGCCCGGCGGGACGGTGCGCTGCAGCTCCTGCAGGCCGTCGATCAGCTGGTCCAGGCCACGCGCGTCGATCCGGTCGACGCCCAGTCGGTACCGCCATTCGGAGTGGATGGGCCACCCGCTGGCGGCCCGCTTGTCGAGGGCCGACTGGGCGACCACGCCCATGATGACGAACGGATCGCCGTCGCCGCGTGGTTCGGTGATCCGCAGCAGCGAGGGCAGCCCGTCCCACACGCCGTTCCCGCGGTCGACGGGCCGGAACAGCCCGACGACCACCACCGGAGCGGGATCGGTGAGAGTGCCGTCGACATCGACGTTGCCGGTGCGCAGCTGGCTGCCGACGCGCAGGTTGAGCTTGCGGGCCACGTCGACGTCGAGCGCCACCTCGATCGGCCGGTCGGGGACGTACGTCTCGCTGGGCCACGCCCCCTCGGCGAGGGCGCCGGCGTCCTGAACGCCGGGCATGGCGCGCAGGCCCAGGTCGACCAGCAGGTTGCGGGCCGCGAGGTCCGGCCCGGTCACGCGTGCCGGCGGGATGTCCACCCGGTGCCACCGCTCGGTGACCGCCGAGCCCACCTGCGGCGGCATCGCCGCGGCCAGGCCGTCGAAGCGCTCACGGGCGTCGCCCATCGCCGTCTTCGTGGCGACGGCGGACGCGGTGGTGGACGTGTACGAGAGGTCCCGTCGGGCGGCCGGCTCGCTGCTGAGCTGCGCCCGCAGCCCCTGTTCGGCGAGCCGGTTGACCAGCCGGGGGACGCCGCTGATCAGCAGCGTGACCACCAGGGTCAGCACCGCCAGGAGCAGAAACTGTCCGCCGGACGCCCGGACCCGCCGGACGGCAGCGCCGACGCTCATCGCTCTCCCCCGATTCGCAGCTGAACCGCCGCCACCCGCTGTCGGATGCCGGTGGCGATGAACGCGCTGAAGGCGAGCGCCGCCAGCAGCAGACCGACCGCGGTCAGGCCGATCGGCACCCACGGCAACACGAACGTCGGCGGGGGAACCGGCCGGCCGGCGGCCGGGGTGAGGATGACCAGCGGGGCCATGGTGGCCCCGACCGCGGCACCGAGCAGCAGGCCGACCCCCACGCCGATACCGGCGAGGAACGTCTGCTCGGCCAGCAGCGCGCGAGCCAGCAGCCGGGGCGTGGCACCGAGGGTGTGCAGCACCGCGAACTCGCCGAGCCGGTGCCGGGCGGTGGCCCACACGTCCACCATGAGGCCGACGAGGGCGAGCAGCACCGCGCCGAGCGCGGCGGCGAGCATGCCGGTACGCGAGCCACGCCAGTACGGGTCGGCGGCGGCCGCCTCGATCGCCTCTTCCCGGTCGAGCACGGTGACGCCGCGCAGTTCGGTGGCCGCCCGGGCGGCGGCCGACGCGTCGTCGGTGCCGACCCACCACTCCGGAATCGACCGGATCGTGCCGCCGGCCTGGACCAGCGCGTCGACCGCGGCGGGCAGGTCGAGCAGCACCCCCTCGCCGGTGGTGGTGGGCACGGCGGCCAGCTCACCGACGAGCTGGACCCGCAGCGTCGCCCCGGAGAGCGTCAGGTCGACGGTGTCGCCCACGTGCAGGCTCAGCGCGTCGCGTACCCCGGGGGTCATCAGCACCGCGACGGGCGCGCCCGACTTGACGGGCACGATGGCGAACCGGGTGGGCGGTTGGTACGCGAACTGACCGCCCGCGATCAGTTCCACCGGGTGAACCGCGGCGAATCCGTCGCCGGTGGTTCGTACCGGCTGGGGTATCTCGCCGGGGGCCGTCATCGCCCAGTCGCCGGTCAACTCGGTCGGCCGGGTCGTGCCGTCCGCGGCGACCAGTTGCAGCCCCTCCACCTGGAGCCGGTAGGAGTTGCCCGAAGCCACCCCGCCGTCGGCCTCGAACCCGGCCAGCCGCAGCCGAGCCCCGCCCACGTCGGGGAGTCGCACGGTGAACGGCGTGGCCCTTCCGTCGCTGGTGGCGTCGACCGCCGGTAGCCGGAACGCGAGCCCGTCCGCGCTGGTCACGAGCAGCGCCACCGCGATTGGATGCGGCCGGACGGCACCGTCGACGGGCGTACGCACGGTGCCGGTCACGGCGCGGGTGCCGGCGGCAGCTCGATCCCCGTGGGCGCGCCTCGCGCCGCGGTCATCCGCCGGTACTGCTCCGACGGCGGTTCGTCGCTCAGGCGGTCGGTGAGTCGGACGACGCCGGGCGCGCTGGCCGGGTCGACGCCGATGACGGTCAGCGGCAGGTCCTCGCGGCCGACCCGCACCTCGTCGCGCCACACCGGTACCGCCCGGTCCACGCCCGGCAGCGCGGCGAGTTCCGCGGCCCGGGTCGGCGGGGCGGCACCGGCGCGCTCGGTCACCCGCAGGTCGGCACCGACCGTGTGGCTGGCCTGCTCGACCTGCGACCGCTCCCCCGTGCTGATCAGTGACCAGGCCAGGGTGCTGCCGCCGACGGCGAGGGCGAGCAGCAGCACCGGGCCGGCGTGCGGACGCCGACCGGCCTGCCACATGCCGAACATGGTGGCCGTCCAGGGACGTTGGTCGACGAACCGCTCGGCGAACCGGGTGAGCGGCGGGAGCACCCGCAGCGCCAGTACGGCGCCGGCCAGCACGCCGAGCGTCGGGGCGGCCACCAGCAGCGGGTCGAGCCCGAGCCGGCCGTTCGAGCCGGCCAGCGGTGAGGCGTACCGGCGCAGCTGCAGCCAGGCGAGCACGGCGAGCGCCACCAGCACCAGGTCGACGCTGGCCCGCTGGACGCTCGCCGACCGGTTCGGGCGGGACCGGGCGGCCATGTCGGCCACGTACGTGCCGGCGCCGCGCAGTGTCGGCGCGACCATGGCCACCAGGCAGCCCACCGCGGTTGCCACGGCGGCGGCCCAGACCAGGGTGGTGTTGCCGCCCGCGGCGGAAAGTTCCGCCGACCCGCCGGGCCGGACGTGGCGCAGCGCCTCCACGGCGATCAGCGGCCCGAGCAGGGCGGCCGGGGCGACCACCAGGG
>NZ_JAEVHM010000122.1 GCF_016802865.1 Micromonospora parastrephiae
GGCGCCGGCTGGTCGGGTACGCACCTCCGGTGGCTTGGTCGCCGACGGTGGCGCTCGGCCGGCGCACCGGGCGTCGGGCCGGTCCCGCCGTCCGCGCCGCCCCCGCACCGTCTGATCTCCCGCGCACGCGACCGACCCGCTCCGCTTCGGCTGGGCGGGTCGGTTTCGTCTGCGGGATCGCCCGGATCCGCCGTCGCGTCCGGCCGGGCGCGACGGTCGGGCCGGCTCCTCTGGGTCGGCAATCAGCCTTGCCTCGGTCGGCTGGCCGACTGCGTCCGCGCGGCATGTGGTCGAAGCTGGCCAGCGGGGGAGCCGGGCGGGGGGCCCGGCACGGGAGGGGTGACCATGGCGGGCAAGGCCGGCTCTGGGGCGCTGCGCGAACTGATCCTGGTGGTCGCGGTCGCACTCGCCGGGTTGTTGCTCGCCATGGTTGCGGCCTTCGCGCCCTGGCATGCCACCCCGGCGGGCAACGCTCCCGCCGGTCTGGTGGAGCTGCGCAGTCCCGGTGACCCGGGCTCCGGCCCGACGGTCACGCACGTGGGCTGAGCGGCGACCGGCTGACCGGTGCCGACGGAGGGGCAGGCCCGGTCAGGATCGGTACGAGGTGTGGTCGGGCCGGCGGGGCACCGGCCCGACCACACCGCCTCAGGTGTTCACGAGACGCTGCCGGCGTGGTCGGTCGGATCGCGGGTGAGCAGGTCGGTCAGGCTGGTGCTGTCGACCACCGTGGCGATCGCTCCGTGCACCGCCAGCCAGACGTCGGTGAGCCCGGCGGCGACCCCGTGGTAGCCGGCCCGCTCGGCCGGCAGGCCGCGCACGGTGGTGAGCGAGCCGCCGACCGCGCGCAGCACGTCCCCGACCGTGATCTCCGCGGCTGGTCGGGTCAACGCGTACCCACCCTCGGCGCCGCGGTGGCTGTGCAGCAGGCCGGCCCGGCGCAGGTCGAGCAGGATGCCCTGGAGGAAGCTGAGCGGGATCTCCTGCACCTCGGCCAGGCTGGCCGCCTTCACCAACTCGCCGCCACCGTCCTCGCCGCCACCGGCGGCGACGGCGAGCATGGCCCGGAGCGCATAGTCGCTGCGCGCGGAGACGTACACGTCACTGACCAGCCTGGTCCAGTACGCCCCAGCGGCGCCGGATCGCCTTGTCGGCCGCGCCGAACGCGGCGTCGACGACGAGGCCGAGCACCAGGATGACGATCATGGTGGAGAGCAGCCAGGGCGCGTCGGACAGTTCGCGGGAGTAGGTGAGTTGCGCGCCGAGCGAGGTCTGCGAGATGCCGACCACGATCAGCTCACCGGCCATCAGGCTGCGCCAGGAGAACGCCCAGCCCTGCTTGAGCCCGGCGACGATCGCGGGGAGGGCGGCCGGTGCGATGACGTACCGGTAGAGGTTGAGCCCTCGGGCGCCCAGGTTGCGTCCGGCGCGCAACAGCAGCGGTGGAACGTAGTCCACACCGGAGATCACCCCGTTGGCGATGGACGGTGCCGCGCCGAGCACCACCACGAAGAAGATCGCCTTCTCGCTCAGCTCGAACAGCAGGATGGCCAGCGGGAACCAGGCGATCGACGGCATGGTCTGCAACGCGGTGATCATCGAGCCGATGGCGGCCCGGAGCACCGTCGACCGGGCCACCGCGAGGCCCAGCAGCAGGCCGACCGCGACGGAGAAGACGTATCCGACGGCGGCTCGGCGCAGCGTGGTGAGCAGACCCTCCCACAGCTGCGGACCCTGGGCCTGGCCCACCAGCTCGCGGCCGACCTCCAGCGGCCCCGGCAGCGAGTACGGCGGTTTCCAACCCGACCAGACGACCAGCTGCCAGGCGGCGATCGCGATGGCCAGCGCGGCGAGTTTGGGCCAGGTGCCGGCCCAGATCCGGGCGCCCCGGGAGACCTCCTTGTCCCGGCCGGCGATCTCCAGGGCGTCGAGGCCGGAGATCTGCGCGTCGGTACGCGTCGAGCTGGTGAGGGTGTCACTGGCCATGGCGGCCCACCTCCGTACGGAGCCGCTCGGTGACCTCGGCGGCGATGGCGGCGACCTCGGGGGAGTCGATCCGTCGCGGGCGTGGGATGTCCACCTCGGCGGAGTAGATGATCCGGCCGGGGCGGCTGGAGAGCAGGATGATCCGGTCGGCCAGCCGGGCGGCCTCGCGGACGTTGTGGGTGACGAAGAGCACCGAGAGTTTGCGCTCGGACCAGATCCGTTCCAGCTCGTCGTGGAGGATGTCGCGGGTCATCGCGTCCAGCGCGCCGAACGGCTCGTCCATCAGCAGCACCGGGGTGTCGAGGGCCAGGGTGCGGGCGAGCGCGACCCGCTGCCGCATCCCGCCGGAGAGTTCGTGCGGGCGTTTGCGGCCGAACTCGCCCAGGTGCACCGTGCGCAGCAGCTCGGCGACCCGTTCACGCCGTTCGGCCCGGGGGAGTCCGCGTAGCTTGAGCGGGACCTCCACGTTCGCCTCGACGGTCAGCCAGGGAAACAGCGCCGGCTCCTGGAACATCAGCCCGGGGTTGGCGCCGCCGGCCAGGCCGATCTGTCCGCCGCTGGGCCGGTCCAGCCCGGCGACCAGGTTGAGCAGGGTGCTCTTGCCGCAGCCGGAGGCGCCGACCAGGCAGACGAACTCGCCCGGCGCGACGTCCAGGGACACCCCGTCCAAGGCCAGTACGGCGTTCGCTCCGCGTCCGTACACCTTGGTCACGCCGGCGAGCGCGACCGCGGTGGTGGTGCTCTGCGGCGTCGTCGTGGTCGACGTCATGGCTGGGTGACCTCGGGCTTGCCGGCCGCCTTGAGCGCGGTGTTGAGGTACGTGAGGTCGTACAGGCCCCTGAGGTCGACCGGTTCGGTCAGACCCACCTCGACGGCGTGGTCGAGGCCGGCCTTGAGCGAGGTGGGGATCGGGTCGTTGGTGAACTCCAACGTCGGCCACGCCTGCTTGATCAGCTTCAGGTCCAGCGGCTTGCCGGTGATTTTGCCGATCGCGTCGGAGATCGCCTGCTGGGCCTCGTCGGGCTTGCTGTTGACGAACTCGTTCGCGGCCACCTGGCCGTCGACCAGCTTCTGTACCACGTCCGGGTGCGCCTTGAGGAACTTCGTGCTGACCAGCAGGTTGGTGATGACGAACTTCCGGTCCGGCCACAGGTCGCGTTCGTCGACGAGCACCTTGCCGCCGGCGTTGACCAGGCGGGACACGAACGGCTCGGGCACCCAGGCGCCGTCGATCGCACCGCTGTTGAACGTCTCCACGGTCTGGGCGTTCTCCTGCGGGACGATCTTGACGTCGCCGCCACCCTCCTTGTTGGTGGTGAGTCCCTGCTGCTTGAGCCAGTAGCGAATCGCCACGTCCTGGGTGTTGCCCAGCTGCGGAGTGGCGACCTTCTTGCCCTTCAGGTCCTGCGGGGCGTTGATGCCCGGCTTGACCACCAGGGCCACGCCGCCGGACGCCGCGCCGGAGATCACCCGGACCGCCTCGCCGTTGGACTTGGAGAACGCGTTCACGGTCGGGTTCGGGCCGATGTAGGTGGCGTCCAGCGCACCGGAGAAGACGGCCTCGATGGCGGCCGGGCCGGCGTTGAAGGTCTTCGGGTCCAGCTTCACGTTGGTGCCGAGCTTGTCGGCGAAGATGCCCTTCTCGACACCGACGACGGCCGGAGCGTGGGTGATGTTGGGGAAGTATCCGAGGCGCAGCGTCACCGGGCCGGAGCTGCCGCCCGCGCCCTCGCTGTCGTCGCCGCACGCGGCGGTGCTGCCCAGGGTTGCCGCGCCGAGGGCGGCGAGAGTGGCCAGGGTGACCAACCGGCGCAGAGGGAGCCGACTCATCGTCCATCCAATCCGCAGTATTCCTACTTAGTTGGTAGGAAGAGTCGGTCAGCCTGCGACCAGCGTCAAGCGCCATCCACATGCCGGGACGGCGCGTCTCAGTTATGTCGGTATTTCCTACCGTGTTGCTAGGACAACCGACGCTCGGTGACCGGTTGAGAGGTGATTCCGGCACGCACTACCGCGTCGACGGTGGTGGCCTGGCCACGCCGCTGGCCGAGCCACCGCCCACCTGTGCGCGAGGGCACCGGCGCCGCGCTCGTCGGCAGCTACGCCGAGGGCGCGGCCGCATCGACGAGTACGCCGCGCTCGGCGTCGACGGGTTCGTCCTCTCCGGCTGGCCCCACCGCGAGCAGGCGGAGCGGGTCGGGCGGAGGTACTGCCGCTGGTGACCAATCCGGTGGTGCCTGCTCCGCGGAGGACGCCGGTGGCGCGAGTGCCGACGCGCTAGGGTCAGTCCCGTGGCGGCGCGGAGATCCAGAATTCCAGCGACGAAGTACCCGGTCGAGCGGTTCACCCTCGACAACGGCCTGCGGGTGGTGCTCACCCCCGATCGCAGTGCCCCGGTGATCGGGGTGGCGGTCGTCTACGACGTCGGCATCCGCTCCGAGCCGGAGGGGCGCACCGGCTTCGCCCACCTCTTCGAGCACCTGATGTTCCAGGGCTCGGAGAACCTGGAGAAGCTGGCCCACTTCCGGCACGTACAGGGCGCCGGCGGGACCTTCAACGGCTCCACCCACCTGGACTACACCGACTACTTCGAGACGCTGCCGAGCAACGCGCTGGAACGCGCGCTGTTCCTGGAGGCCGACCGGATGCGCGGACCCCGACTGACCGAGGAGAACCTGCGCAACCAGGTCGACGTGGTCAAGGAGGAGATCCGGGTCAACGTGCTCAACCGGCCGTACGGCGGTTTTCCCTGGCTCACCCTGCCGCCGGTCATCTTCGACACCTTCCCCAACGCGCACGACGGCTACGGCTCCTTCGACGACCTGGAATCGGCGACCGTCGCCGACGCCGCCGACTTCTTCCGCCGCTACTACGCCAGCGGCAACGCGGTCCTCGCCGTCAGCGGCGACATCGACGTGGCCGAGGCCACCGAGCTGGTCACCCGACACTTCGGCGACGTGCCGGCCCGCCCCGCGCCGAAACGACCTGACTTCACCGAGCCCGACCTGACCGCCGAGCGGCGCACCTCGTACACCGACAAGCTCGCACCGCTGCCGGCGGTGGCCGGGGCCTGGCGGGTGCCGGACCCGACCACCGACTTCACCGGCTACCTGGCGTACGTGGTGCTCGCCGAGGTGCTCACCGACGGCGACGCGTCGCGGCTCGTCGAACGGCTCGTCCAGCGCGACCGCTCGGTGACCAGCCTCAGCGGTTACCTCGGTTTCATGGGTGACCCGTTCGACGTGCGGGACCCCACCGCGCTGCTGCTCCAGGCGCACCTGCCGCCCGGCGGCGACGTGGACAAGGTGCTGCGCACCGTCGACGAGGAACTCGACCGACTGGCCACCGACGGCCTGACCGACGGCGAGCTGGCCCGTACCCAGGCCCGGATGGCGACCCACCTGCTGCGCGAAACCGACGCGGTGCTCGGCCGGGCGCTGCGAATGGCCGTACTGGAACAGCAACGCGGCGAGCCGGGCCTGCTCAACGACCTACCGAGGCTGGTCGGCGAGGTCACCGAGGAGCAGGTCCAGGCAGCCGCGGCCACCCTGCGCCCGGAGCGCCGCGCCGCGATCGAGGTCATCGCCGGAGGTGCCCGATGACGACCACCGTCCCGACCGGACCGCGTACGCTGCCTCCGCTCGGTCCCACCCGCAAGCTCAAGGTGCCCAAGCAGGTCGAACGCACGCTTCGCAACGGCCTCACCGTGATCGCGGTACGCCGGCCCGCCGTACCCCTGGTCGAGCTGCGTCTGTGGATCCCGTTCGGCCGGGCCAACCTGGCCCGCGGCGCGATGCTCTCGCAGACCATGCTCTCCGGCACCGAGTCGATGACCAGCGTGCAGATCGCCGCCGAGTTGCAGAAGGTGGGCGGTGGGCTCGCCGCGGGCGTCGACCCGGACCGGCTGATGCTCTCCGGCGCCGGTCTGGTCACCGGCCTGGACCGGATGCTGGAGCTGCTGGCCGAGGTGCTGACCGGCGCCAGCTACCCGACCGACGAGGTGACCACCGAACGAGACCGGCTGGTCGACCATATCCAGGTGGCGCAGAGCCAGCCGGCGCACCTGGCCCGCGAGGCGCTGCTGAAGCGGATCTACGGCCGGCACCCGTACGCGACGCAGACGCCGGAGCCCGGCCAGATCCGCGCGGTCCGGCCGGCCGCGCTGCGCACCCTGCACGCCGATCGGGTGCACCCGACCGGCGCGCAGTTGGTGCTGGTCGGCGACGTGCAGCCGGAGAAGGCCCTGGACGCGGCCGAGCGGGCGCTCGGCGGGTGGTCGGGCGCCGGTCGTACCGCCGAGCTGCCGCCGACACCGCCGCTGGAGCCGGGGCCGTTGCTGCTGGTCGACCGGCCCGGTTCGGTGCAGTCCTCGCTGCGCGTCGCGTTGCCGGCCGTGCCGCGTACCGACCCCGACCATGCCCCGCTGCAACTGGCCAACCTGATCTTCGGCGGCTATTTCTCCTCACGCTGGGTGGAGAACATCCGCGAGGACAAGGGCTACACGTACGGGCCGCACTCGGTGATCGAGCATTCGGTGGCCGGGTCGGTGCTGGTCGCCGCCGCCGAGGTGGCCACCGAGGTCACCGGCCCGGCGTTGCTGGAGACGACCTACGAGCTGGGCCGGCTGGCGTCGCTGCCGCCGAAGCCCGAGGAACTGGAACAGGCCCGCCAGTACGCCCTCGGCACCCTTCAGCTCGGCATGTCCACCCAGGCCGGGCTTGCCGCGCTCACCAGCGCGTACGCCGGCAACGGGCTGCGTCTGGACTTCCTCGCCGAGCACGCGGCGAGGTTGGCGAAGGCGAGCGTCGACGACGTCGCCGCGGTGGCGGCCCGCTACCTGGCGCCGGCCCGGGCCGCGGTCGTGGTGCTCGGCGACGCCGAGCGGGTCGCCCCGGGCCTGGCCGCGCTGACCACGATCCGTACCGAGTCGGTGCAGCCGTGAGTCGAACGGTGACATCCGCTGGAGAGGTCGCACCATGAGCGGGGAGACGGCGCCACCGTTGGCCCGGTCGACGCTCGACCGCGCCGCGCACCGGCGGGGTGACTCGCAGTGGCTGACCGAGGCGTGGTTGCGGGCGCGGGTGCTCCTGCTCGACTCGACCGACGACGGGCGGACGCTGGCACGCGCCGACGCGTCCCCTCCGGCGCTGGTGCTGTTCGGCGCGGCGGACGTGCCGGCCGGGTCCGAGTCGATGGCGATGTTCCTCGGTGTCGAGCCGGACGGGGTGCCGGTCTTCGCGGTCGACGCGCCGCTGCCGGTGTTGCCGGGCACCCGGCCGGTCAACCTGCGCGAGGTGGGGCACCTGCTGGCCGACCGGGAGGCCGGCATCTTCACCACCGCGTTGGCGCTGGTGAACTGGCACACCCGGCACGGCTACTCGGCGAGCACCGGTGCGCCGACGGCGATGGACGAGGCTGGTTGGTCCCGGGTGGACCGTAACGGCGGGCGGATCTGGCCGCGTACCGATCCGGCGATGATCGTGCTGGTGCACGACGGGGTCGACGGCCCGGACGGGCGCTGCCTGCTCGGCAACAACGCCGGCTGGCCGGGCACCCCGGGTGGTCGGCGGTACTCGTGTCTGGCTGGCTACGTGGAGCCGGGGGAGTCGGCGGAGGCCGCCGTGCTGCGCGAGGTCCGCGAGGAGGTGGGCATCGGGGTCGAGCGGGTCGGGTACGTGGGCAGCCAGGCGTGGCCGTTCCCCGGCTCGCTGATGCTGGGCTTCCTGGCCACCGCCGACCCGGCGGATCCGGTCCAGGTCGATCCGTCGGAGATCGCGTACGCCCGGTGGTTCTCCCGCCAGGAGATCGGGGCGGCGCTGGCCGGGCGGACCGTGGACACGGGCGACGGGGCCCGGCTGATCCTGCCGCCGCCGTCGTCGATCGCGTTGTTCCTCATCCACCGCTGGCTGGACGGTTGGGTGGACGGCGACCGGTGAGCACGGTCCCGGCCCGTGGCCGCCGTTGCCGCGGCGGTCACGGGCCGGGAACACGGGCCGTCGTGGTCGGAGGCGAGGAACGCGGCGGGGGTGCCGGTCCGACCACGACGGACGTCTGGTGGGTCAGGGGCCGGTGCGGCCCGGTCTGTGTCGGAAGGCGGGTCGGGGCTCGTTGAGCGGCAGAACCTTGACCCGTTGTTTGCCGGCGCGTACCGCGCCGACCGTGGCGAGCGCCCGGGCCAGCAGCAGCGCCGCGTCCCGGTCCTCGGCGTGCACGATCTGCCGGCGCGGCTCAGGCTGGGTCGTCTCGTCGCGAAGGCGGTGGCCGTCCGCCCAGGCGGCGGCGATGTCCCCGTCGGCGACGGCGCGGATGTCGGTGCGAACGATCAGGAACCGCATGTGGGTCTCCGGATGAACCGCGACGGATGAGCCAATGTGGAAGTTCCACGTACTCGAGGGTCATGTTACGCCGCGTGTTCGTCCCAGCAACTGAAACGCGCCTATCGGTTTTTGCGCGTCGTCCGATCAACCGATGGCTGCTCACCGGGGTTGGCTGCGCGCACGGCGACGGGGCCGCCGGCGAAACGCCGACGGCCCCGTCCCGGTCACCGGATCAGTTCAGATCGAACTGGCCCTTCTTCGCTCCGGTGATGAAGCCGAGCCAGCCTGCCCGGTTGAACAGCAGTACCGGGCCGCCCCGGTCCTTGCTGTCGCGCAGCGCGACCGCGGACGGGCCGGTGCCCAGCGGGGCGACCTCGACGCAGTTCGAGGTCTGGCTGCGTGTGCTGGTACGCCACGGGGCGTCTGCCAACGAGTGCGCGGAGACGGACGGCGTGTTGCGGATGTTGTTCATGGTTCTGCTCCTGGTGTGAAGCGATCCGATGGGACGAGTGGTGCCGCACGCCCCGACGGAGGTCCCCCGTGGATCACCGGTCCGTCAGTCGCTCCGCCGCCCGGCGGCGTTGGGTCGGCGCCGTTGCCGGTCCGAACGCCACTGTGGATGGGGACGACACCTCGGTCAGCCGTCCCGACGCCTCGATCAGCCAGGAGAGGGTGTCCGAGGCGTCAAGCGCCGCCGTGCATAGCCACTCGAACACCACTTTATAGCGATTTAGTGTGATTGCCTCGGACGACATGACGTCGGTGAAGCCACCTTCGATGGCCAGCGTCTCCGGATCGAGCGGATCGGCGAACCGATAGAGGGAGAACGCGGTCGGCGGAAGGTACCAGTCGCCGATCTGGGTGTCCCGGAGCAGCACGTGCAGCGTCACGTTGGGCAACAGGGCCAGCTCGCAGAGCTGGAGCAACTGCTCGTGCAGCACCTCGGGTGGCCCGGCCCGGCGGCCGAGGGCCGCCTCCTCCAGGACGGCCGTGTAGCGCGGCGCGTCGTGCTCCCGGGTCAGCAACGACTGGCGGGCCAACCGCGCCTGCACCTCGGTCTCGGGCTCGTCACCGGGCTCCGGTTCACCCGCGCCCGCGCCAACCTGACGGGCCGAGACGATCCGGACCTGGGCGTACCCGGGGGTCTGCAACAGCCCGGGCACCAGCACCGGGTTGTACTCGGAGATCTCGGCGCAGCCCGCCTCCAGCTCCGCCCAGCTGCGCTGCTGCAGCGTCATCACCGGGAAGTTCTTCAGCCAGTTCCGCATGTCACCGGCCGCGCCGGTGATTCCGAGCAACTCCTCGCGCAGCGCCGCGTCGGCGCCGTAGAGGTCGAGCAGGACGCCCACGTCCTGCGGGTCCGGACGGCTGCGGCCGTTCTCCAGTCGGGACAGTTTGGACGCGGAGGCCCAACCGATCCGCTCGATGACCTGGTCACCGGTCAGGCCTGCGGCCTCACGCAGGCGGCGCAGCTCGACGCCCAACCGGCGACGACGCATGATCGGGCTGGGTGCGGCAGGAGGCACGGTGTCCTCTTTCCCGTCGACCGACGCAGACGCGACGGTAACTGTATGAAATTCGCCCCCCACGGTCAGTATGGACGGCGCGACCGGCGTCGGAGGTTCCGGCGGGGGCGTGTCTTGCGAAAAATGGACCACGGGTACGCCGGAGCACGACGGACCCCTGGTCGCGGCCCCGTCGACCCCGCCAACCCCGGGCGCGCCATCCCGCCGGAGGGATTCCATGCGCACCGTCCTGCGCCGACCCGACTTCCGCCTGCTCTTCGGCGGGCTGCTGGCCAGCATGACCGCGGAGTCGATCCTGCTGCTCGCGCTCGCCATCTGGGTCAAGGACCTCACCGGCTCCGACGGGCTCGCCGGCGCCACGATCTTCGCCGTCATCGCGCCGATGACCCTGGCACCCCTGATCGGCTGGTTCGTCGACCGCTACCCGCGCCGACCCTTCTTCATGGCCGCGAACCTGGTCACCGCGGTGCTGCTCACCCCGCTGTTCACCGTCCGGGACGCCGGCGACGTCTGGCTCGTCTACCTGGTGGCCACCCTGTACGGCCTGTCGTACATCACGCTCAGCGCGGCGCTCAGCGGGCTGATCCGGCAACTGGTGCCGGTGGAGCTGCTGGCTGAGGCGAACGGCGTGCTGCAGACCGTACGCCAGGGGCTGCGGCTGATCGGCCCGCTGGCCGGAGCGGCGCTCTACGCGGCGGTCGGCGGTTGGGCCCTGGCCGGGATCGGCATGGTCGGCTTCCTGACCGCGGCGGCGGTGGTGCGCGCGCTGCCCACCCCGCGGCCCCCGCCGCCGATGGTGCGCCTGCGCTGGCCGGCCGAGCTGGGCGCCGGGCTGCGGCACCTGGCCGGCGAACCGGCCCTGCGCCGGGCCCTGTTCGGGTACGGGTTGGGCTCGCTGGTGATGGGCTTCAGCGAGTCGCTCATCTTCGCCTACGTCGACCAGGGACTGGACCGCGACGCCGCGTTCGTGGGCGTGCTGGTCACCGTGCAGGGCGTGGGTGGACTGCTGGGCGGGCTCTGCTCGCCGGCGCTGGTCCGCCGACTCGGTGAGGTCGGCACGCTGGCCACCGGGGTCGCCCTCTTCGGGCCCGCCGCGCTCGCGCTCGCGTACCCCGATCTCCGCCTCGGGTTCGCGGCGGTGCTGCTGGCCGGCCTGTCGCTTCCGCTGACCATGGTGGGCCTGCACACCCTGATCCAGCGGCGTACCCCACCCATGCTGGTCGGCCGGGTCGCCGCAGCCACCCAGGCGGTCATCAGCGGCCCGCAGGCGTTCTCCATCGGCGCGGGCGCCCTGCTCGTCGGCCTCCTGGACTACCGGGTGTTGTTCGCGCTGGTCGGGGCGGCCACCCTCGTCGCCGGCGGCTACCTGTGGCGCGGCCGGCACCTGAGCGCGCCGGCGGGCGGCCGGCCACCCACACCGCCGACCCGTCCCACCCTGCCGGCGCCCCGACGCCCGGCCGAGGACGCCGACGAGCCGGTGGCCACCGGCATCCGTCGACCACCACCGCCCTGACGGATACCGGACACGACGAGCGGCCGCCCCGAATGGGACGGCCGCTCGTCGAGGATGACCCGGCCGGTCAGGCGGTGAGGGTCGCCAGGTGCTGCTTGACCTGGGTGATCGAGGGGTTGGTCAGGGCGCTGTCGTCGGCGAAGCGCAGCGTCGGCACCGTCTGGTTACCGCCGTTGACACTCATCACGAACTCCGCGGCCTCCGGGTCCTGCTCGATGTCGACCACCTCGTACCCGATGCCCTCCCGGTCGAGCTGCGACTTCAGCCGGTGGCAGTAGCCGCACCAGGGGGTGGAATACATCGTCAGCATGGTCGGATCCTCCAACTCCTCACCGCCGGCTTGCGGATCAAGCCGAGGCTGTTCGCTGCAACGTCCGGAGGAGCTGAGATGATTCCTGGTTGTGGTGGTTCACTCAGCGTCGGAACAGGTGCTCGCCGGGCTGGACCCGGAGCAACGCTCCGCGGTGACCGCACCCGCCGGCCCGGTCTGCATCCTTGCCGGCGCCGGCACCGGCAAGACACGCGCGATCACCTCCCGGATCGCCCACCGGGCGCTCTCCGGCGAGATCTCCCCCCGGCACGTGCTCGCGGTCACCTTCACCGCCCGGGCCGCCGCCGAGATGCGACACCGGATCTCGCTGCTCGGAGTGAAGGGCGTGCAGGCGCGGACGTTCCACGCGGCCGCGCTGCGCCAGGTCCGGTACTTCGCTCCCCGGCTGCTGGCCGGTCGGGCCATGCCCGAGCTGTTGGACAGCAAGGTGCGGCTGGTCACCCTCGCCGCCGCCCGGGTCGGCCTGCGTACCGACCGGGCCGCCGCCCGGGACCTGGCCGGTGAGATCGAATGGGCGAAGTCGTCGCTTGTCGAACCGGGGGACTACGTGGTGGCGGCGGCCCGCGCACTGCGGGACACGCCGCACGAGCCGGCGAAGGTGGCCGACGTGTTCACCGCGTACGAGCAGCTCAAGCGCTCCAACGGCGTGATCGACTTCGAGGACATGCTGCGTGCCGCGGTGTGGGGCATCGAGGAGCACCCGGACGTCGCCGAGCAGGTCCGCGGTCAGTACCGGCACTTCGTGGTCGACGAGTACCAGGACGTCAACCCGCTCCAGCAGCGGCTGCTCGACGCCTGGCTGGGCGGCCGCACCGACCTCACCGTGGTCGGCGACGCCAGCCAGACGATCTACTCGTTCACCGGTGCCACCTCGGCGTACCTGGTCGACTTCCCGCGCCGGCACCGGAACGCCACAGTGGTCCGGCTGGTCCGCGACTACCGCTCCACCCCGCAGGTGGTCGGGCTGGCCAACGCGGTGATCTCCCAGGCCCGGGGCACCGAGGCGCGGCTGCGGCTGGAGCTGAGCGGTCAACGCCCGCCCGGCCCCGAGCCCGATCTGCGGATCTTCACCGACGAGCCGGCCGAGGCGAACGCCGTCGCGGCCCGCTGCCGGTCGCTCATCGACGCGGGCACGCCGGCGAAGGAGATCGCCGTGCTGTTCCGCACCAACGCGCAGTCCGAGGCGTACGAGAAGGCACTCACCGAGGCCGCCGTGCCGTACGTGGTGCAGGGCGCGGAGCGCTTCTTCGAGCGGGCCGAGGTGCGCCAGGCGATGATCGCCCTGCGCTCCGCCACCCGCTCGATCCCCGGGGAGACGCCGCTGCCGGTCGCCGTCGTCGAGGCGCTCACCGCGGTCGGGTGGGCCCCGGACGCGCCCCCGGCCGGCGGTGCCGCCCGCGAGCGCTGGGAGGCACTCGCCGCGCTGGTCCAGCTCGCCGAGGAGTACGCGGCCACCCCCGAGGTGGTGCCCATCGGCGAGGCCGCCGCGGTGGAGCGCCCGGTGACCCTGACCGACTTCACCGAGGAGTTGGCCAACCGCGCCGCCCAGCAGCACGTGCCGACCGTGGACGGGGTGACGCTCGCCTCGCTGCACTCGGCCAAGGGGCTGGAGTGGGACGCGGTCTTCCTGGTCGGCCTCGCCGAGGGCACCCTGCCCACCACGTACGCCAAGACCGTCGAGCAGGTCGAGGAGGAACGCCGGCTGCTCTACGTCGGGATCACCCGGGCCCGGCAGTGGCTCTGGCTGTCGTACGCCGCCGCGCGCTCGCCCGGCGGACGGGCCCGGCGGCCCTCGCGGTTCCTGCCGCAGCTGGACCGCTCGGGCGGCACCGAGCGGGCCGTCGGCGGCACCGGCCCGGCCCGCCGCCCCGAACGGCGGCGGACCCAGATCATGTCCTGCCGGGTCTGCGGCGCCACGCTGCTCGCCGGTCCGGACCGCAAGCTGGGTCGATGCCCCACCTGCCCGTCCGACATCGACGATGAGCTGCACGAACGGCTGCGTGAGTGGCGGCAGCGGGTGGCCGGGGCGCAGAAGGTCCCGGCGTACGTGGTCTTCACCGACGCCACGCTGACCGCGCTGGCCGAGCGGCGCCCCGGCCGACCGGAGGAGCTGATCGCCATCGCCGGCATCGGCCCGCGCAAGTTGGGCCTCTACGGGGAGTCGGTGCTGGCGCTCGTGGCGGGCGCGGGGGTGGACGACGTCTGCCCGGAGAAAACTTTCGAAATCCAGTCGTAAATTCGTTTGCCCTCGCCCCGGCGCGAGGAATAGCCTCAGGACACACCACGCGAGCGGCGCCATTCCGGCTGCTCACGGGGGTTGGTCCAGTCGATTCGAGGAACGTGAGGGAGGTGGCACCCGTGAAGATCTTCACCTATGAGCGTCTGGCGGCGATGCCGTCTGTCCACGCTCCGCTGTCGGCTGTCCGGGTGGCCCTCGCGGCCGCACGACCGTCGGTTCCGCAGGTGCACCAGGTTCAGGCCGAGCTGATCCTGGCCGTCGCGCCAACCGGAGTCGATGGGACCAGTGGCTTCACGGGCATGGGCATCCAGGGCGCCAAGAAGCGCACGAATGTCCGCGGCGTTCCACCTCGAGGTAGACCGGTCTGACCAACAGACTCCGGCTCACCTCGAGGCCGCGGAACCCGCTTACCGGGATCCGCGGCCTCAGTTTTTTGCCCCGCCGAAGTACGTCGGAATGCGATCCACGAGATCGAAGTGAGAGAGAGGTGACCGGGAGATGAGTCTGGCGTTGGCCCCCCTCGACCTGAGCGTCGAGATGGAGGCGAACCTGCCCTGCCGGAAGTTTGACCCCGACCTGTGGTTCTCCGACTCGCCTGCCGAGCTCGAGCTGGCCAAGTCGCTCTGCGGGGACTGCCCGCTGCGCGTCGAGTGCCTGGCCGGGGCGGTGGAGCGAGCGGAGCCGTGGGGTGTCTGGGGCGGCGAGATCTTCGAGCGTGGCGCGGTCGTCCCGCGTAAGCGGCCCCGTGGCCGTCCGCGCAAGGAGGACGTCGCCCGTGACGCCGAGCTTCGGGTCGAGGCCGAGGCGCGCCTGGCGGCCAGTGGGCTGTCCGAGGTGCGTGGCGCGGTCCGGCTGGCAGCCTGACATGTTCCCGATCCGTACCAACTACGCCGGTGTCACACCGGCAGCGAGTGAGAAGACGATGCTGAACGTCCCGACTGGAGCCTTCGAGATGCAACTACTCCACGAAGCGTTGTCCCGGGCTCGAATGCGCCGGCCTCAGGCCGGTCGTACCACCACGAGCACTGAGGCAACCCGATCCGCCCGTACCGTCGCCATGAACAGCCGTAACCAGTCGGCGCGCGACCTGGGCGTTCTCTAGTACCAACCCGATGAGGAAGGGCGGTGCCGACCGGCACCCGCCCTTCCTGCGTGCTGAGGCCGACGTGCTGAGGCCGACGTGCTCAGGCGACCGGGGCGAAGCCGGGCAACCAGCGTTCCAGGATGCTCCGGTACGGGGCCTTCGCCTCCAACTGGCAGAGCACCCCGATCGATCCGAGCGTCACCCGGTGGATGAGCAGGTACGACGGCGGCAGGTTGAGTTGCCGGCTCAGCTGGTACGTGGGGGAGCGGGGGCTGGCCAGTCGGGCCGCCTCACCGCGCAGCCACGCTCGGGTGAAGCGGAAGCCGTCGGTGGCGATGGGCTCCAGCATCGGGCGGATGAAGTCGAGCACCCCTTCGGCGTCGATGTCGTCGGTGGCGCCGATGAAGCCCTCCGACCGCAGTCCCGCCACCACCCCGGCGGCGTCGTTGCGCAGGGCGAGCGCGGCGATGCGGCCGATCGGCTCCGGCGTGCCGTCCGGCATCCGGGCCACCGCGCCGAAGTCGATCACCCCGAGCCGGCCGTCGGGCAGCAGCCGGAAATTGCCCGGGTGCGGGTCGGCGTGCAGCAGCCCGGCCCGCTGCGGCGCGGAGAGGTGCAGGGTGGCCATCAGCCGACCCGCCTCGTCCCGCTGCTCCTCGGTGCCCTCCCGGATGATGTCGGCCAGCGGCGTGCCCGTCACCCACTCGGTGACCAGCACCCGGGGCGCCGAGTTGACGACCGCCGGGATGTAGATCTCCGGGTCGTCGGCGTACGCGGCCGCGAAGGCGCGCTGTGACTCGGCCTCCAGCTCGTAGTCCAGCTCCTCGGTGATCCGTTCGCGGAGTTCCACCAGGAGCGGCTTGACGTCCAGACCGGGCTGGATGGCCCGGAACATGCCACCCAGCCGGGAGAGCTGCTTGAGGTCGGCGAGCAGCGCGTCGCCGGCGCCCGGATACTGGATCTTGACAGCCACGTCGCGGCTGTTCGGCGCCCCCGAGGCGTCGTTGCCCGGTTCCCGCCACCGCGCCCGGTGCACCTGGCCGATGCTGGCCGCGGCGGCCGGGGTGTCGTTGAACTCGACGAACCGGTCCCGCCAGTTCGGGCCGAGCTGCTCGGCCAGCACCTTGTGCACGTTGGCGGCCGGCAGTGGCGGCGCCGCCTCCTGGAGCTTGGTCAACGCCTGGCGGTACGGCGCGGCGATCTCCTCCGGAAGGGCCGCCTCGAAGACCGACAGCGCCTGACCGAACTTCATCGCACCGCCTTTGAGCTGGCCCAGGACGCTGAAGAGCTGCTCGGCGGTGCGCTGCTGGATCTCCGCGGAGATCACGTCGGAGGCGAGCCCGGTGACACGCTTTCCCATGCCGAGGACGGTCCGGCCGGCGAAGCCGAGCGGCAGAGCGGCGAGCTTGGCGGTCCGGGACACGGCCCGGCGCGGGATGTCGGTCACCCGGTCATTGTTACCGACCGGAGGGCCCCGCTGCTGCCGTGCGGCCGGGCTGGTGCACACACCCGGCGCTCTGAGCACCCGCACGCTGGATGTGGAGGCCAGCCCCGGCGACGGAACCGGCCGGCGCCGACGATCTCCATCGCGCCGCCGAGCGTCTCCGGACTACCGCCGTCGAGCTGCGCCAACGCCTCGGTGAGCGCGTACCCGGTCGCCGCGAGGAGCGTGCCGGTCGCGCCGGCGGGGGCCGGCGCGGCGGAGGCGAGTTGGGCAGCGAGCCGAGGCCAGGCCGGGTCGCGGTCGGCCCGGTGCAGCTCGACGCAGTGCAGGCAGGGCCCGGCAGGTGGTCGCACCAGCGGCCCGACGACCGGTACGCCCTCGCGCAGGGTGACCAGCAGGTGCGGCTGACGGCGCTGGGCGAGACCGGCGGCGAGCAGCGCGGGAGGACGGTCGGCGCCCAACTGGATCACCAGGTCGACGCGGGTGGCGCGGCCCGGGCGGGTGCCGGTGCCCGGTGCGACCCGATCGACCGCGGCCCGTACCGCCGGGGCCAGCGGACGGCCCAGCTCGGCGGCCGTGATGCCGGTGCCGACCAGGTCGACGGGACGTACCGGGCCGGTGAGGTGCGGGACCACCTGCCCGACGCCGGACTGGGCCAGCGCCACGGCCAGCGCCGCACCGAGCGCGCCGGTGCCGGTGAGCAGCACCCGGGCGGTTCGTCGGCGGCGCAGCACCTGCGCGGGGGTGCCGGGCAGCCGG
>NZ_JAEVHM010000123.1 GCF_016802865.1 Micromonospora parastrephiae
CATGAGTTGTGGTGCCCGGAAGCTGGTGAAGGGCGGCGTTTGTCACCCACCACAACTCCATGATCGACGCGGGTCCGACGCGGATCACGCCACGGGGCACGCCGCGGGTCCGACGCGGGGCACGGCTCAGCGGGGGGTTCGGGGGCGGCGGCTCGGCTGGCTCGTTCCACCGCTGCCGGGAGGGCCGCGATGAGGGCGTCGACGTCGGCGCGGGTGCTGGTGTGGCCGAGGGTGAAGCGCAGCGAGGAGCGGGCGCGGTCGTCGTCGGCGCCCATCGCCAGCAACACGTGCGAGGGCTGGGCCACCCCGGCGGAGCAGGCCGAGCCGGTCGAGCAGGCGATGCCCTGGGCGTCGAGCAGCAGCAGCAGGGCGTCACCCTCGCAGCCCGGGAAGGAGAAGTGCGCGTTGCCGGGCAGCCGGTCGACCGGGTCGCCGTTGTAGATCACCTCGGGCACCGCCCGGCGGACCCGTTCGATCAGGTCGTCGCGGAGCGCGGCAACCCGGGCGGCGTACTCCTGCTGGCCCTTCACGGCCGCTTCCACAGCGACGGCGAAGGCCACGATGCCGGCGGTGTCCAGCGTGCCGGAGCGGACGTCGCGTTCCTGGCCGCCGCCGTGCAGCAGCGGCGTGGCCGCCACGTCCCGGGCGAGCAGCAGGGCGCCCACGCCGGTTGGGCCGCCCAGCTTGTGCCCGGTGACGGTCAACGCGGCGACACCGCTCGCGGCGAAGTCGACAGGCACCTGGCCGACCGCCTGGATGGCGTCGGTGTGGAACGGCACGCCGTGCTCGGCGGCGACGGCGGCCAGCTCGGCCACCGGCTGGATGGTGCCCACCTCGTTGTTCGCCCACATGGCGGTGACCACGGCCACCCGCTCGCCGTACGCGGCCAGCTCGGCGCGCAGTGTCTCCGGGTCGAGTCGACCGGCGTCGTCCACCGGCAGCAGGCCGACCTCGGCGCTCTCGTGCTCGGCGAGCCAGTCGACCGCGTCCAGGACCGCGTGGTGCTCGACGGCGCTGGAGACCACCCGGCGACGGCCGGAGCCGGCGTCCCGGCGGGCCCAGAAGATGCCCTTGACCGCGAGGTTGTCGCTCTCCGTGCCACCACCGGTGAAGATCACCTCGGACGGCCGGGCGCCCAGTACGGCGGCAACCCGTTCGCGTGACTCCTCAACCCGGCGGCGGGCACGGCGACCCGCCGCGTGCAGGGAGGACGCGTTGCCGACCTCGCGGGCGGTGGCGACGTACGCCTCCAGTGCCTCGTCCAGCATCGGAGTCGTCGCCGCGTGATCCAGGTAAGCCATCACCGTTCAGCCTACGGCCGACACATCGGGGAGCGGAGGCCGGAGGGGACCCGTCCGGCCGACCGGCCGGAGCAGCGGCACGACCGGGGTGGGAAGGCGACGTCCCACCCCGGCTCGGCGCCTGCGGACCCGGTCAGGCGGTCACCGCGGTGACGACGATGTCGTCGCGGTACCTGCGGGCTCCCGCGTCGAACGGTCGACCGCAGGTGATCAGGGCCGTCGCGGGCGAAGTATCGATCAAGGGGAATCGTGGTCTTGGCGTACTCCCGACGCCCACACCGACCCCGGACGGTGGTGGCCGGCGCGCCGCTCGCGGCGTACGGCTCGACGCCGCCGGACGCGACCGGGGACGCCCGGATCTTCAGAAACAACCAACTACATCTGCATGTCGTGAATCTCCCGCGCGTGCCGGGGTACTACGAGGTCTGGCTCATCAACCCGACGACGATGCAGATGTTCTCGGTGGGCACGCTGGGTGACGGCTCGGATGCGCTGTTACCCCCTGCCGCCCAACGTGGACCTTGGCGCATACTCGGTGTTCGACGTGTCCGCCGAGCAGTTCGACAACAAGCCCGCCCACTCCGGCGACAGTTTGCTGAGGGGCAGCCTGACGGGCTGATCGGCGGGCCGGCTCAGCTCCCCGGCCCGCCGATCAGCTCCCACGTAAAGCCAGTGGCCGCCCCCTTTCGCAGGGGGCGGCCATTGGCTTGTCATGGCGTCACTTGCGCTTGCGGATCTCCTCGGCGGCCTGCGGGACGATCTTGAACAGGTCGCCCACCACGCCGAAGTCGGCCAGCTCGAAGATCGGCGCCTCGCCGTCCTTGTTGACCGCGACGATGGTCTTCGAGGTCTGCATGCCGGCCCGGTGCTGGATGGCACCGGAGATGCCGAGCGCCACGTAGAGCTGTGGGGAGACGGTCTTGCCGGTCTGACCCACCTGGAACTGGTGCGGGTAGAAGCCGGAGTCGACCGCCGCGCGGGACGCGCCGACGGCGCCGCCGAGCAGGTCGGCAAGCTCCTCGACCAGCTTGAAGTTGTCGGCGTTGCCGACGCCACGGCCGCCGGAGACGACCACGCCGGCCTCGGTCAGCTCGGGGCGGGAGCCCTTCTGCTCGGCGACCCGCTCGACGACCTTGGCCAGCTTGTCGGTGTCGGTGACCGACACGGTGAGCTGCTCGATCGCCGGGGTGGCGGCGGCCGGGCTCGGGGTGACCGAGTTGGGTCGCACGGTGACCAGCGGCAGACCCTTGGCGACCTTGGACTTGACGATGGTGGACCCGGCGAACGCGACCTGGGTCGCGGTGCCGTCGGCGGCCAGGCCGACGACGTCGGTCAGGATGCCGTTGTCCAGCTTGACGGCGAGCCGGGCGGCGATCTCCTTGCCCTCCTGGGCCGACGCCAGCAGGACGGCGGCCGGCTGCACCCGCTGGACCAGCGCGGCCAGCACGGTGGCCTTGGGGGCCACCAGGTAGCCGTCGATGTCGTCACCCTCGGCGGCGTAGATCTTCTCCGCGCCGTACTCGCCCAGCTTGGCGCTCAGCGCCTCCGCGGCGCCGGCGCCACCGAGCACCACCGCGCTCGGGGTGCCCAGCTCGCGGGCGAGGGTGAGCATCTCCAGGGTGACCTTCTTGACGCCGAACTCCTTGGTGGCTTCGACGACGACGAGAACCTCAGACATGTCCAGACCCGCTCTCACACGAACTTTTCGGTGGCGAGGAACTCGACCAGCTTGACGCCGCCCTCGCCCTCATCGGTGATCTTGGCGCGCCGGAGCGCGGCGGACGCTTGGTGTGCTCGACCACGGCGCTGGTCGCGCCGTCGAAGCCCACCTCGGTCGGTGCGACGCCGAGGTCGGCCAGCGAGAGCGTCTGTACCGGCTTCTTCTTGGCGGCCATGATCCCCTTGAACGAGGGGTAACGCGGCTCGTTGATGGTGTCCCAGACGGAGACTACGGCCGGGGTGGAGGCGGTGACGACCTCGTAGCCCTCCTCGGTCTGCCGCTCGACGGTCAGCGTGGCGCCGTCGACGGTGAGCTTGCGGGCCCCGGTGAGCGCCGCGACGCCCAGCCGCTCGGCGATCATGTGCGGCATGACCTGGACCCGGCCGTCGGTGGACTCCGCGCCGCAGATCACCAGGTCGGCACCCAGCTGACCGAGCGCCGCGGCGAGCACCTTCGAGGTGGCCACGGCGCAGGACCCGTGCAGGGCGTCGTCCAGCACGTGCACGGCCTTGTCCGGACCCATGGAGAGCGCCTTGCGGATCGACTCGGTCGCCCGGTCCGGACCCATGGTCAGGATGGTGACCTCGCCGCCGTGCGCCTCCTTGATCTTCAGCGCCTCCTCGATGGCGTACTCGTCCATCTCATTGATCACGTTGTTCGCCGAACCGCGGTCGACGGTGTTGTCGTCATTGCGCAGGTTGCGGTCCGCGCCCGAATCAGGCACCTGCTTGACGAGTACGACGATATTCATCGCGCTTCGACGACCCTCCTGTGTGGTGATGCGATTCGCTCGCCCGGTCTCGGGCGCAGCCTCGCGCGTCGGTCGACGCCCGGTCAACCGCAGGGTGTTGTGCGGTTGCCCACGGCGCAATGTTACCTGCCAGTAGGTTGCGCCTCGCGGGCACTCAGGGTGACACAGCTCACCGAGACCTCGGCGTGGTCAGGCCGATTCGGCCAGCGCACCGCGGATCCGTTCGATGACCGCCGCCTCCGCCGGCGCCACCCCGTTGTGCGCCCGGGCCGCACGGTCCGCCGCGGTCAACACCACCGAGCGGTACGTCTCCACGTCCGTCGGCGACTTCTCCCGCAGGATCCGCACCGCGCCGGTGAGGGCCGGCAGCACCACCGACTCGATCTCCAGCTCGGAGTCGCGGGGCAACCGGGGCAGCGGGCCGGTGGTCAGCGCCTCCTTGACCACGCCGCTGGCGTCGGCCAACGCGTCCGAGGCGGCGAAGCTCTCCCGGAACACCCCCACCATCCCCGGCTCGACGTTGGAGACCAGGAGGACGGCACCGAAGGCGCCGGTCTTGAGAGTCAGGCGCTCCTCGTCCGTCAACCGCTGCTCCATGATCACGGAGTGTAGACGTACGGGGTGGTGGTGGTGACCGGGACGAGACCGAGACGCTGGAGGATGGGTCGGCTGTCCTCGGACGCGTCGACCTGCAACAGCGTCCGACCCCGCTGGTCGGCCAGCCGGGCACGGTAGGTGACCAACGCCCGGTAGATGCCCTTGCCACGCCACTGCGGCAGGGTCGAGCCGCCCCACAGGGTGGCGAAGCCGGTGTTCGCCGGGAAGCGCACCCAGCCCGCGCTCACCACCGTCCCGTCCGCCTCGGCCACCACCACCGTGATCGAGTGCGGGTCGGCGTCGATCTCCTTGGCCAGCCCCGTGACGAGGTGCGAGCGGTCCTCCTGCCAGACCTCCTCCTCCATGGCGGCGATCCGCTCGAGGTCCTCGCGGGAGGTCACCTCGCGCAGGCGTACCCCCTCGGGGGCGACCGGCAGCGCGGCGGCCAGCGGCGCGACCGGCCCGACCACGACGGTCTCCCGGTCCTTTGCCACGAAGCCGGCGGCGCGCAGCCGGTCCGCCAGGTCCGCCGGCTCGTCATGCTCGTTGAGCTTCCACTCCACCGACTGGCCACGCTCGCGGAACAGCGCCACCTGCCGGGCGATCAACTCGTCCAGCGCGTCGCCGGTGAGCCCGCCCAGATCGCGGTACGTGAGGAACCCTCCCGCGTCGAGCCCGACGATGCGGACCAGCGGCCCGTCCCGCTCCACCGTCACTCCGGCCGGTACCGGGTCGGGGATCTCCGGACGGAGTTGGTTGTCGTAGGCGGCACGCAGCGTCAGCACGTCGAGATCAGTCACCGGCCCAGGTTAAGCGGGGTGGGAAGCGAATAATCGGCACCATGTGGGAGGCGATCAGACGGTGGTTCGACCCGGCAGACCTGCGCTCGGTCGGCGAGCCACCGGACTACCGGTTCTCCCTGGCCAACGAGCGGACGTTCCTGGCCTGGCTGCGCACCGGCCTGGCGCTGGTCGGCGGAGGGCTGGCCGCCGCGCAGTTCCTGCCGCCGCTGCCGATGAGCCACCTGCGGGAGGTGATCGCGGTGGCGCTGCTGCTGCTCGGCGGCATCGTCGCCATCCGCGCCGTCGACCACTGGGCGCGTACCGAACGGGCCATCCGGCTCGGTCAGGAACTGCCCGCCTCCCGCTTCCCCGCTCTCCTCGCCCTCGCCGTCGGTGCCGGCGCGGTGCTGCTGGTGATCGCCGTGCTGGTCCGGGCGATCGGCGAAGGATGAGCGCCGGACGCGATCCGGGTCTGCAGCCGGAACGGACCCGGCTGGCGTGGCGGCGCAGCATGCTGGCGTGGACCGTGGTGACCGCGCTCGCCGTCCGGCTGGGGTCGACCGGCGGCACCGTCGGCGCGCTGAGCGCCGGCGTCGCCGTGCTGGTCTGGGGAGCCGCGCTCGTGCTGTGCTGGCCCCGGGCCACCGGCACGGGGCCGGCGCGTACCGGTGGCCGAACCCTTCCCCTGGTCGCCCTCGGCGCCCTCGGGCTCGCGCTGTCGGGTGTGCTGCTGGTGATTCGCGGACTGTGGTGACGGGACCGGGTGCGCCATGATGGGTGCATGGCCCGGCTGTACGTACTCCTCTTCCTGGCGCAGATCGTGCTCGCCGTCTGCGCGCTGATCAGTTGCCTCTCCGCCGAGGAGGGCCAGATCCGCGCCCTCCCCCGGATCGCCTGGGTGCTGATCATTCTGTTCTTCCCGCTGGTCGGGTCGATCGCGTGGTTCGTCGCCGGCCGGGAGCCCAGCTCCGGCGCCCGCAAGCCCTGGCCGACGAGCGGTGGCGCGGCCGAACGGCAGGGTCGCCCGCTCGCGCCCGACGACGACCCCGAGTTCCTCCGCTCCGTGCAGGAGCGCGCCCAGCAACAGGACCAGGAACTCTTCCGCCGCTGGGAGGAGGACCTGCGCCGGCGCGAGGACGACCTGCGCCGCCGCGACGGTGACCCACCGCGCGAGGGCGACCGGCCCGAGGTGTGAGCGCGCCGCCGCCCGCTGCGGGGCGACGGCGGCGGCGGGTGCGACTCAGGCCAGGTTCGACGAGCGGGGGTACGCGTCGGTCGGGTCGGTGAGCACGTTGACCAGGTACGGCACTCCGGCGTCGAACGCCCGCTGCAACGCCGGGCCCAGGTCGGCGGCTTGGCGACCGTCTCCCCCGCCCCGCCCAGCGCGCTGACCACCGTGTCGTAGCGCAGCTCCGGCTGGAGGTCCGCGGCCACGTCGTAGCCGTACATCGCCCGCATCGGGTGCTTCTCCAGCCCCCAGATGCCGTTGTTGCCGACCACCATCACCACCGGCAGCTTCTGGCGGACCAGCGACTCGACGTCCATCAGCGAGAAGCCGGCGGCGCCGTCGCCCATCAGCACGCAGATCTGCCGGTCCGGGTGGCTGACCCGGGCACCCATCGCGTAGCCCATGCCGGTGCCCAGGCAGCCGTACGGGCCCGGGTCCAGCCAGGTGCCGGGCTGGGCCGGCTCCAGGTAGCGACCGGCGTACGAGACGAAGTCGCCGCCGTCGCCGATGGTGATCGCGTCGCGGGCCAACACCCGACGCAGCTCGCCGTAGATCCGCGCCGGGCGGATCGGGTCGGTCTCGGCGGCCATCTCCTCGGCGTCGCGGGCCTTGGCCGCGTCCTCGGCGACGCGCAGGTCCGCGATCCAGTCGCTGTGGTCGGTCCGGTCACCGGCGTGGTCGGCCAGCGCCGAGAGGATCAGGCGCAGATCGCCGGCGGGCGCGGCGGCGGGCTGCACGTGCCCGGCGCGCTGGCTGGGCGCGTCGACGATGTGCACCACCTTGGCGTCGCCGAAGTCACCGAAGCTGAGCCGGAAGTCCAGCGGGGTGCCGACCACCACGACCACGTCGGCGCCGGACAGCGCGGCCCGACGGGCCTTGGCGAAGGAGAGCGGATGCTCCGGCGGGAGCGAGCCGCGGCCCATGCCGTTGGTGAAGACCGGCACCTGCAACGCCTCCGCCGCCTCACGCAGGGCGGCGACCGCGTCGCCGGCGTACACGTCGGAGCCGGCGATGATGACCGGTCGCTGCGCCGCGGCGATCAGCAGCGCGGCGCGGCCGACCTCCTCCGGGTCGGCACGACCGGGTCGATGCCCGCCACGGTGGGCAGCTCGGCCTCGGAGACCGAGAAAACCGTCTCCAGCGGGAAGTCGAGGAACGCCGGGCCGCGGTGCGGCGTGAGCGCGGCGGTGAGCGCTGCGCCCACCGCGCGGGGAATGTCCTCGGTGCTGAACACCGTCTCGGCGTGCTTGGTGACCGGGGCGACCAGCGGCAGGTGGTCCATCTCCTGGAGGCTGCCCGAACCCCAGCGGAACGCGGGCGCCCGGCCGCCCAGCACCAGCACCGGCGAGGCGTTGAAGAAGGCGCTGGTCATGCCGGAGATGCCGTTGGTGACGCCGGGCCCCGCGGTGAGCACGGCGAGGCCGGGGCGGCGTTGCAACTTGGCCACCGCCTCGGCGGCGAAGACCGCGGACTGCTCATGCCGGACGTCGTAGATCGGGAAGTCGGTCTTGTGCGCGGCGTCGTAGAGGGGGAAGACGTGCCCGCCGGACAGCGTGAACATCTCCCGTACGCCGTGCGCGCGTAGTGCCGCGAGCGCCAGTTCGCCGCCGTGACCCTCGATCCGCTCCGTCATGTCGCTCCCATCGTCCGTGGCCGGGATCACAGGTTACCGGCCAGTACCCCTCGCTCCGACCGTGGCCCCGGTCCACCCGGGTCGTCGAGGTCAGCGCAGCCGGGACGGCCGCGCCCGGCCGGTGGTTGGGTGTGACCCGGGTCAGCGGCCGGTGAAGTCCGGCTTGCGCTTCTCCACGAAGGCGGTCATGCCCTCGCGCCGGTCGTCGGTGGCGAACAGCGCCGCGAACAGCTGACTCTCCCAGGCCAGGCCCGAGTTCAGATCCATGTCCAGGCCGCCGTCGACCGCCAGCTTCGCCGCGCGCAGCGCCTGCACCGGACCGGTCAGGTACGGCGTGATCAGCGCGACCGCCGTGTCGTAGACCTCGGCGGCCGGGGCGACCCGGTCGGCCAGACCGATCCGCAGCGCCTCCTGCGCGTCCACCATCCGCCCGGACATGATCAGATCCTTGGCGCGGGCCGGACCGACCAGGCGGGCCAGGCGCTGGGTGCCGCCCGCGCCGGGGATGATGCCCAGCTTGATCTCCGGCTGGCCGAGCTTGGCGTCCTCGGCCACGACCCGCCAGTCGCAGGCCAGCGCCAACTCGCACCCGCCACCGAGGGCGTAGCCGGTGATCGCGGCGACCACCGGCTTCGGGATCCGGGCGATCGCGCCCAGCGCGCTGGACAGGTTCGCGGCCCGGTCGGCCATGTCCACATAGGACATCTCGGCCATCTGCTTGATGTCCGCGCCGGCGGCGAAGACCTTCTCCCCGCCGTACACGATGACCGCGCGAACCTCGGGATCGGCGGTGGCCGCCGTCGCCGCGGCGCGCAACTCCTCCTGCACCTGCGTGTTGAGCGCGTTCATCGGCGGCCGCTCCAGCCGGATGGTGCCGATGCCGTCCCTGGTCTCCAGCCGAACGAACTCGCCCACGCTGCCCTCACTTCCTCGTCGAAGTCGCGTGCCAACCTTACGACCCGGCTCGTTTGGGTAAGTAGTGTGGTGTCAGCCCCGCGGGCGGGAGTCCAGCCATGATCACGTATTACCACGACAGGTCGGTGCAGGTCACCTCCACCGCCGTCCGGGTGGACGGCCGCAGCTATCCGCTGGCCGAGATCACCATGATCTGGCACCGCCGGGGCACCCGTTCCTGGCGGGTGCTCGTCGGGCGGGGCGCGATCGGCGCCGCACTGGCCGGCCCGCTGATCGCGGCGGTGCTCGGCGTCGCAGTGGCCGTCTGGCTGCACCGTTCGCCCACGGTGACGATCGCCATCGTCGGCGCGTCGGTGCTCGTCGGGCTGGCCGTCGGGCCGGTCGCCGACTCCCTCTTCGAACACCTGGACCGCTCGTACGCCCGGGGCAGCCGGCAACTGGAGATCTGGGCCCGCTGGCGTGGCCAGCCGGTACGGCTGCTGCGCACCGGCGACGCGCTGCGTTTCGGTCAGATCTACCGGGCGGTGCAGCGCGCGGTCGAGCACAGTCAACCGGCCCGCCCCGCCACCCGCCGCTAGCCCTTCCGGCCACGCCCTCCGCAGCCCCTCTGGAGCTGATGTCGTAGACGAATCGGGCGGAAGAACCCGTGATGTCGTGGACGATTCAGCTCCAAAGGACGACCGCACCACCCCTGCCGCCCGGAGGCCCGGTTTGCCTGCCGGTGGTTAGGCTTAGTGATGACCCTCTATTACCGGGACGACGCGGTGCAGGTCACCTCCGAGTCGATTCGTTCGGGTGGTCACGTGGTCGCCCTCTCCGACGTGACGTACGTCTGGCACGCGCGCGGTCCGAAGACGCTCGCGGTGCGCGGTCGGGTGCTCGGTCGCGGTGTCCTGGTGCTGCTGCTCTCGCTGCCGCCGCTGGTCGCGCTGGTCTGCGTCGTCTCGCTGGCCTGGTCGGCGCAGGATCGGGGCAACTGGAAGGTGACGCTGATCGTCCTCGCCGCCTTCGTGGTGGGCGCGTTGGCGTTGATCCCGTTCCTGGAGATTCCCCTCGGCTGGCTGGACCGCTCCTACGAGCGCGGCAGCCACGTGCACGAGCTGTGGGTGCAGCACCACGGCCGGGAGGACCTGCTGCTGCGCACCCCGGACGCGCTACGGTTCGGGCAGATCTACCGGGCCGTGCAGCGCGCCGTCGAACAGCAGGGAGACCATCGATGACCGCCCGCCGTGACGCGGCCGCCGCCCCGTTCGTCGCCGTGCTGCCGGCGAACGTGCAGATGGCGTTGCGCGTCGCCCGTACGAGCGGTCGCGCCGCGGGCGACGCACACTGGATCACATGGCGATCCCTCTCCCCACACCGACCGCGATGGTCGGCCTGACCCGTTCCGCCCTCGATCAGGCGCTCGACTCGGCCGCCTCGTTCGCCGCCGTGCCCGCCCGCGCGTTCGCCGTGCTGGACGGGGTGGAAGCGCTGCTCAACCGGATCAACGGTGTGGTGGACCGGATCGAGGAAACCCTGGACCGGACCGACCAGGTGCTCACCGGCGCCGAGGCGGCGGTCCGCGAGGTGGCCGTGATCAGCGCCGCCGCGACCACCGCCATCGACACCGCCACCGACGTGGCGGGCAGCGCCGCGGTCACCGTGAGCACCGCGGCGCAGGCGGCGGCCACGGCCGCGGAGCTGTTGGCGGCATACGAGCCGGCGCTGCGTCGCGCCGCCCCGATGGCCGGGCGGTTCGTCGAGGAGCTGACCCACGAGGAGATCACCGCGGCGATCCACCTCATCGACGAGCTGCCGAAACTCAAGGAACACCTGACGGCGGACATCCTGCCGATCCTGGCGACACTGGACCGGGTCGGGCCGACCTGCACGACCTGCTCGACGTCACCCGGGACCTCAAACTCGCCGTCGCCGGCATCCCCGGCCTGGGCATGTTGCGTCGGCGTGGCGAGAAGCTCGGCGAGGAACCCGTCGGCTGAGCAGGCCGGGGTCAGCCCCGCGCGTACAGCTCGTCGATCTCGGCGCGACCGGGCAACGCCACCGAGGCGCCGAGCTTGCGGACGCAGGCGGCGCCGGCCGCCGACGCCCAGCGCACCGCGTCGACGAGGTCGCGCCCCTCACCCCAGCCGACGGCGAGCGCGGCGGTGAACGCATCGCCCGCCGCCGTGGAGTCGACCACGTCGACCCGGAACGCGGGCACGTGCACCTCGGCGCCGTCCCGGTCGACGTACCAGGCGCCCGCGCCACCATGGGTGAGCACGGCCCGGGGCACCAGGTCGAGCAGCGCCCGTGGTTCCTCACGGCCTCGGCCGGTGAGGGCCTGCGCCTCGCCCTCGTTGACGACCAGCAGGTCCACCGACGCGAGCAGCTCCGGCGGGAGGTCCCGGGCCGGGGCGGCGTTCAGGATGACCCGCGTGCCGGCGGCGCGGGCGGCCACCGCGGCGGTGGTCACCGTCTGCACCGGGATCTCCAGCTGGGCGACCAGGACGTCGGCCCCGCGTACCGTCGCCAACTCGTCCTCGGTGAGGCCGGCCAGGGCGTCGTTTGCTCCGGGGGTGACCACGATGGCGTTCTCCCCCTGGGCGTTGACCATCACCAGCGCCACCCCGGAGGCGCCGTAGACCACCCGCAGCTGGCCGGTGTCCACACCGGCCGCGGTGATCCGCGCCTTGAGCGTGACGCCGAACGCGTCGGAGCCGATCGCGCCGAGGAACGCGCAGGAGGCGCCGGCCCGGACCGCCGCGACGGCCTGGTTGGCGCCCTTACCGCCGGGCACCATCACGAAGTCGGTGCCGAGCATTGTCTCGCCCAGCCGCGGCAGTGCGGGCGCCATCGCGACCAGGTCCATGTTGGCGCTGCCCACCACGGTCACGCGGGTCTGGGACACGGTCACCCTTCCCGCCCGGTCAGGCGGCGCGCGCGGTGTAGCGGTCGCCCGACCGCTCGACCACGAGCGGCAGGCCGAAGGTCTTGGAGAGGTTGTCGCCGGTCAGCGTCTCGGCCAGCAGGCCCTGGGCGACCACCGCGCCCTCGCGCAGCAGCAGCGCGTGGGTGAACCCGGGCGGGATCTCCTCGACGTGGTGGGTGACCAGCACCAGAGCCGGAGCGTCCGGGTCGAACGCCAGCTCGGCCAGGCGGGCGACCAGATCCTCCCGGCCTCCCAGGTCGAGCCCCGCGGCCGGCTCGTCGAGCAGCAGCAGCTCCGGATCGGTCATCAGGGCACGAGCGATCTGCACCCGCTTGCGCTCGCCCTCGGAGAGGGTGCCGTAGCGGCGCTCGGCGAGGCCGCCGATGCCGAGTTGACTGAGCAGAGCCCGCGCCCGCGCCTCGTCGCCGCGCTCGTAGCTCTCCCGCCAGCGGCCGACCACCGACCAGGCGGCGGTCACCACCACGTCGCTGACCTGCTCCTCGGCGGGCAGCCGTTCGGCCAGCGCGGCGGTGGAGAGCCCGATGCGGGTGCGCAGCTCGTTGACGTCGGTGCGGCCGATCCGCTCGCCGAGCACGTGGGCGACACCGGTGGTGGGGTGCAACCGGCCGGCGGCGAGGTTGAGCAGGGTCGTCTTGCCGGCACCGTTGGGCCCGAGCACGACCCAGCGCTCGTCCAGCTCGACCCGCCAGGTCAGGTCCTGTAGCAGCGCGGTGCCGGACCGGCGTACGCCGACGCCGTCGAGGCTGACCACCAGATCCGGGTCCACGGGTGCGGCGGCGGCAGCGCCGGAGATCAGGTCACCAGTCACCGCTCCATCCAACCACGCAACGCCGAGGCGCCCCCCATGGGCGGCGCGCCGGCCATAGGGTGGGGCACCGTGTCGTTGATCACCACACCCGGAGGACGGCCCATGCCCGGTCGGAGTACGGAGCCGCGCGGATGAGCGCGGTGATCGAGATCGAGGGTCTGCGCAAGACCTTCCACAGCCTGCGCAACGGCAGACGGGTGGCGGTCGACGGGTTCGACCTGCTGGTCGAGGAGGGTCAGATCCACGGCTTCCTGGGGCCGAACGGTTCGGGTAAGACCACCACCCTGCGCGCCCTGCTCGGGCTGGTCCGGGCCGACAGTGGGCGGATGAGCGTGCTGGGTGAGCCGTCGCCGGAGTTGCTGCCCCGGGTGGCTGGCCGGGTCGGCGCCATCGTGGAGAGCCCGCAGTTCTTCGGCAACTTCACCGGGTACCGCACATTGCGTCTGCTGGCCCGCGCCGGCGGGGTGCCCGTGTCGCGGGTGGACGAGGCTCTGGAACTGGTGGGCCTGCGCGACCGGGGCGACGAGCGGGTGAAGGGCTACTCGCTGGGCATGAAGCAGCGCCTGGCGGTGGCGTCCGCGCTGTTGAAGGATCCGCGGTTGCTCATCCTGGACGAGCCGGCGAACGGGCTGGACCCGGCCGGCATCCGGGAGATGCGTGACCTGATGCGGTCGCTGGCGGCGTCCGGGGTGACCGTGCTGGTGTCCAGCCACATCCTGGGCGAGATCCAGCTGATCTGCGACCACGTCACGATCATCTCGCGGGGGCGGCGGGTGGCGGCCGGCCGGGTGGACGAGGTGCTGGCCGGCCACGACCGGCACGAGTTCCTGGTCCGGGTGGCCGAGCCGGAGCGCGCCGTCGAGCTGTTGCACGCGGCCGAGTTGACGGCGGTCGTGGACTCGGACGCGCTGGTGGTGAACGGGGTGACCGACTCGACGGTCATCAGCCGGGTGCTCGGCGAGCAGGGGCTGTGGGTGGGCGAGCTGACGCCGCTGCGGCCGGATCTGGAGAGCGTCTTCCTGGAGCTGACCGGGGCCGGCGAGGATCCGTCGGTGCCCCGCCAGGTCGACCACGCGGCGCCGCTGCCCGGCGCCGAGGGCGACCCGATCGATCTCGACGTACGGGGAGTGGACGCGTGAACCTGGTCCGTGCCGAGTTGGAGCGGCTGTCCGCGCGCCGTTTCGTGCAGCTCATGGTCGTCCTGCTGGTGCTGGCGTTCGGTGTCACGGCGGCGACCACGCTGGCCGGCTCGCACAAGCCGAGCGCCGACGAGCTCGCCTCGGCGCGGGCGCAGGCCACCGAGGCGCGGCGGGGCATGGAGATGGCCTTCCAGGAATGCCTGGCCCGGCAGAACGGCACGCTGCCGCCGCGCGAACCGGAGAGCTACTACCCCAGGGACTGCTCGGAGATCGACCCGGTCCGGTCCGAACGGCTGCCGATCACGGCCGACTACCTGCCGGGCGTGTTCAGTTTCGCCGAGCAGGCCCGTCCACTGCTGTACTTCCTCATCGCGTTCCTGGTGCTGTTCGGGTTCCTGGTCGGCGCCTCCTACATCGGCGCGGACCTGAACTCCGGCGGTGTGGTGAATCTGCTGCTGTGGCGTCCGCGTCGGTTGACGGTGCTCGGCGCGAAGCTCGGCGCTCTGCTCGGCTCGGTGCTGGCGTTGTCGGTGCTGGCGTCGTTGTTCTATCTCGCGACGTTCTGGGTGATCGGGCAGACCGCCGGGCTGGCGGGTCGGCTCAGCGGTGACTTCTGGCGTTCCCTCGGTGCGGTGCACGGCCGTGGCATGGTGCTGGTGCTGCTGGCCAGCGCCCTGGGCTTCGCCATCGCGACGTTGGGTCGGCACACCTCGGCGGCGCTCGGCGCGGTGGCCGCGTACGCGGTGGTGTGGGAGCTGGGCGCCCGGCTGGTGCTGGAGATCGTCGACGCCCGTCGGCCGGACCAGTTGATGCTCTCCAGTCACATCGGGGCGTGGCTCACCGGCGAGACCCGGTTCTGGGACTCCCAGCTCTGCGCCGACAGCCGGCCGGGCGTCTACTGCGAGAGCTTCTACAGCCTGACCTGGGGGCCGGCGCTGCTGGTGCTGCTCGTGATCACCGGCGGGCTGACGGCGGCGGCGTTCGTCGTGTTCCGTCGCCGGGACCTGATCTGAGGCGCGGTCGCCGGGCCGCCCTCCCCCGCCTGGGCGGCCTGGCGACTCCGAACCCGGACGGCAACAGCTTGCAGCCTGATACCCGGCGGTGAAATATTCCTTCACATGACCGCCCCAGCCGGCTCAGCCGACGGTGGAGCCGAACACCTCGTCGCGGACGGCGTCCAGCGCCGTGCGCAGCGCGCCGTGCAGGATCGGCTCCTCGGTCAGCCCGGTGGGCACCACCCGTGGCCGCACCAGGGTGATCGCCGCGACCTCCTGCTGGACCCGCTCGGCGAGCGCCTCGCCGCCGGCCTGACCGACCTCGCCCGCGAGTACCACCAGCGGCGGATCGAGCACCACGCAGGTGCTGGCCACGCCGAGCGCGAGCCGGCGGGCCAGCTCGTCGAGCATCGCGCCACCGTTGACGCCGTCCGCGACGGCGGCGCGGACGCCCTCGGCCGCGTCGGCATCCGGGTAGCCCTGCTCGCGGGCCACCGCCCGCACCGAGTCCGCACCGATCAACTGCTGGAAGGCCGGCTTGGCGCGGCGGGAGACGTCGCGCGGGATGGGCGCTCCCGGCACCGGCAGGTAGCCGATCTCACCGGCCGCGCCGCTGCTGCCGTGGTGCAGCCGGCCACCCAGCATGATCGCGAGACCGACGCCGGCACCCACCCAGACCAGCACGAAGTCCGACAGCCCCTGCGCGGCGCCGGACTGCGCCTCCGCCACCGCGGCCAGGTTGACGTCGTTCTCGAAGACCACCGGGGTGTGCAGGTCGTCGCGCAGCGCGGCGAGCAGACCACTGTGCCACCGCGGCAGGTTGAAGGCGAAGGTGATGTCGCCCGTGCCGGGGTCGACCAGGCCCGGCGTGCCGAGCACGATCCGCCGTACGCTGCTCAGCTGCGCCTGGGCACTGCTCGCGGCCTGCACCACGGCGTTGTGCACCACGCCCACCGGGTCGTCGGTGTCCCGGGTGGACTGCTCCACCCGGCCGATCACGGCGCCGGTGATGTCGGCGCACGCGGCCACCACCCGGTCCGGGCCGACGTCCACCCCGACGACGTGCGCGCTGGACGGGCGGACGGCGTAGAGCTGGGCGTTCGGCCCCCGCCCGCCCGCCTGCTCACCGACCCGGCTGACCAGACCGCGCTCCTCCAGTCGCTCGACCAACTGCGAGGCGGTGACCTTGGACAGCCCGGTGAGCTCGCCGAGCCGGGCGCGGGTCAGCGGCCCCCGCTCCAGGAGCAGCTCCAGTGCCGCGCGGTCGTTGAGCGCCCGCAACAGGCGGGGGGTACCGGGCAGCCGGGTCGCACTCATGCCACGTCCTCTAGTTTTAGTAAACTTTGCTAACTGTAAACCGACCTGCGAACGGGTAGCCGTAGCGTAACGGCCACCCGCAGGCGGAGCGCTCGGCCGACCCGGCAGGGCGCAGACCACCGCCGGTACGAGGTTCGAACCCGCCGGCGCCGAAGGAGGACGATCACGTGGGGCTGGATCCAGGACTACGTCGGCTCGCGCTGGGCACGTTGCTCGCCGCGTACCCGGGGCCGGTCCCGCCGGACTGGGCGGTCGACCTGCTGGCCGACGGGCTGGCCGGGCACACCCTCTTCGGCACCAACGTGCACGACCCGGCCCAGGTGGCGGCCAGCACTGCCGCGCTGCGCGCCGGTCGCGCGGACGTGCTGATCGCCATCGACGAGGAGGGCGGCGACGTGACCCGGCTGGCGCACGCCACCGGCAGCCCGTACCCCGGCAACGCCGCCCTCGGCGCGATCGGCGACGTGGCGCTCACCCGCCGCGTCTACCAGGCGATCGGCGCCGAGCTGGCCGCGCTGGGCATCACCGTCAACCTCGCCCCCACGGTGGACGTCAACACCGCCGACGACAACCCGGTGATCGGCACCCGCTCGTTCGGCGCGGACCCGGTGCGGGTGGCCGCCCACTCGGCCGCCGCAGTGACCGGCCTCCAGGCCGCCGGGGTCGCCGCCTGCGCCAAGCACTTCCCCGGCCACGGCGCCACCGTCACCGACTCCCACCACGAGCTGCCCACCGTGGACGTCCCGCTGGGTCTGCTGCGGCAGCGGGACCTGCCGCCGTTCGCCGCTGTCGTCGCGGCGGGAGCGCGCGCCGTGATGACCGCGCACATCCGGGTACCGGCGCTGACCGGCGACGGCCCGGCCACCTTCAGCCGGGCCGTGCTGGTCGACCTGCTGCGCACCGAGTACGGCTTCACCGGCACCGTGATCACCGACGCGCTGGAGATGAAGGGTGCCGCGGTGGCGGCCGGCGGGGTTGGACCGGCCGCGGTCCGGGCCCTGGCCGCCGGCGCCGACCTGCTCTGGCATCGGGGCGAAGGTCGACGCCGAGCTGGTCGAGCGGGT
>NZ_JAEVHM010000124.1 GCF_016802865.1 Micromonospora parastrephiae
GGCGCTGCTGCTGCTCGCGGCGGGCACCGGCCAGTCCGGCGCCCAGCTACCCGCGCTGCTGACCCTGCCACCGGCGGGTTTCACGCTGGCCGCCCTCTGGGCCGCGACCTGGCGGCCCACCGTCGACCCGGCGGACGCCGCCCACGCCGGCCGGACGGCGACCGGCTGGCTGGTGGGACTGGGCGCACTCGGCCCGCTGGCGTTCACCGACCCGGAGGAGATCAGCCTGCTGCTGGTCGGCACCCGCGACGTGCCGTTCTGGGTGGCGGCCGCCGCCGGCGCCGGGCTCGCCGTCGCGGTCGGGGTCGCCATCGGGTACGCGGTGCTGCTGGCCCGGCGGTCGGCGCGTACCCCGAGCCGTCGGCTGGCCGCGGTTGCCGCGGTGGTGCTGCTGGTGACGTTCGGCGTGGTCGACGTCGGCCCCGGGCAGCCCGGCCTCTACGGCGAGCGGCTGCTGGTGGTGCTGCGCGAGCAGGCCGACCTGAACGGTCTACCGGCCGGCGTACCGGGCCGGGCGGGACGAGACGCGCGGGCGACGGAGGTCTACCGGCGGCTGGTGGACACCGCCGAACGCAGCCAGACCGACCTGCGCCGCGACCTGAGCCGGCTGGGACTCGACCCGGTCTCCTACTACCTGGTCAACGCGGTCGAGGTAGACGGCGGCCCGGCGGTGCGGGCGTGGCTCGCGCGCCGGCCGGAGGTGGCCCGGGTGCTGGTCAGCCAGCGCCTGCGGCCCCTACCCGCGCCGGCCGGGCAGAGCCGGGGCACCGCGCCCGCACCCACCGGTCCGCAATGGAACATCCGCCAGCTCGGCGCCGACCAGGTCTGGTCGCAACTCGGGGTGACCGGCGCCGGGATCGTCGTGGGCAGCTCGGACTCCGGGGTGGACGGGACCCACCCGGCGCTGCGGGCCGGGTTCCGCGGCGGAAACGACTCCTGGTACGACCCGTGGAACGACACCCGGAGCCCGACCGACAAGGGCGGGCACGGCACCCACACGGTGGGCAGCGCGGTCGGGCGGGACGGCATCGGTGTGGCGCCGGACGCGCAGTGGGTGGGCTGCGTCAACCTGGACCGCAACCTGGGCAGCCCGGGGCACTACCTGGACTGCCTCCAGTTCATGCTGGCGCCCTTCCCTGCCGGCGGCGACCCGTTCACCGACGGCCGGCCGGAACGCGCCCCGCAGGTGCTGACGAACTCCTGGGGTTGCCCCTCGATCGAGGGCTGCGACCAGCGGGTTCTGCGACCGGCCACCGCCGCGCTGGACGCCGCCGGGATCTTCGTGGTCGCCGCCGCCGGCAACACCGGCCCGTGGTGCGCGTCGATCGACGACCCACCCGCGCCGTACCCGGACGTGCTGACCGTGGGCGCGGTGGACGCGCAGCGGCGGGTGGCCGAGTTCTCCTCGCGCGGGCCCGTGCCCGGTGGCGTGGGCAAGCCGGACGTGCTGGCGCCGGGCGTGGGTGTGGTGTCGGCGATGCCGGGTGGCGGGTACGCCGCCCTGGACGGCACGTCGATGGCGACGCCCCAGGTGGCCGGGGTGGTGGCGCTGATGTGGTCGGCGAATCCGGCGCTGGTCGGCGACCTGGCCCGGACGCGGCAGATCCTGCGGGACACCGCGACGCCGGCCGTACCCACCTACCGCTCCCGCAACCCGGCCGACGCCTGCGGCGGCCCGGCGAACGTCACCGGCGCCGGCCAGGTCGACGCCCTCGCCGCCGTCCGCGCCGCCCGACGGTGATCTAAGGTCGCGATCATGGACGCCGAGATCACCATCACCGAGCTGACCCCCGAACTGGCCCCCGCCGTGGTACGGCTCTGCGAGCGGGCACTCGACCTGCCCGAGGACGCCGCCGAGGCGGCCCCCATCGTGGATGTGCTCTGGCCCCGCGCCAGCGCCGACCGGCCGGTGGTCGGGCTGGGCGCCTACCGGGGGGGCGGAACTCGTCGGAGTGCTGCTCTGCTCGGTGCCGCCGAACGACCCGACGCTCGGGCACGTGGACCTGGTCGCGGTTCTTCCGGACCAGCGTCGCCAGGGGGTGGGCCGGGCGCTGCTGGCGCGCGCCGAAGCGGTGCTCGCCGAGCGCGGGGTGACCGAGGTGCTGCTCGCCGGGAACCCGCCGTACTACGCGTGGCCGGGCATCGACGTGCGCTACACGCCTGCGGTCTGCGCCGCCCTGGCGTGGGGCTACCGGCAGGACCGGACCGCCTGGAACATGACCGCCGACCTGTCGTACGACGGCTCGCCGGCGCTGCGGTCGACCGAGGCGGCGGAGCGGCGGCTGGCCGAGCGGGGAATCACGGTACGTCGGGCGGAGCCTGCGGACCTGCCGGCGCTGACCGCGTTCGCCCGGTCCACCTTCGGCGGGACGTGGGACGGCGAGTTGGCCGGTTCGGTGGGCCGGGCGGGCGCTGGTTGTCATCTGGCGGAGCGGGACGGCGAGTTGCTCGGCTTCGCCGCGTACGGGTCGTCGCGGCCGAGCTGGTTCGGGCCGATGGGCACCGCTCCGGCGGCCGAGGGTTCCGGGATCGGTGGGGTGCTGCTGCGTCGCTGTCTGCGCGACCAGCGGGCGGCGGGGCTGGACCGGGCAGAGATCGGCTGGGTGGGGCCGGTGCCGTTCTACTCGGGCAGCGCCGGCGCGCGGATCGAGCGGGTCTTCTTCCTGTACCGGCGGTCCCTACCGGCAGCATAACTGGGCAAATGGGACATAGATTCATTCGCCCGCACCGCCCATCGACGCCCCCTACCGTTTCGGTAGAGGAGGCAGCCATGACCACGGATGACGACCAGACCGAGGACGGCCCGCCGATCACCTGGAAACCGGTCGGCGACCTGCCCGGCCAACTGCCGTTCGACCGGCTCGACTACGGCGACGCCGAACAACTGGCCGAAATGACCACCGACGGCGAGTCGGCGATCGAGGAGCCGCAGGAGATGGTGGACGCGCCGATCCAGCTGCTTCCGCCGTACGACCGGGCGCAGAAGAGGCGTAACCAGCGCCCGCTGCCCACCTGACGACGAACGGGGCGGACCGCGTCAGCGGCCCGCCCCGTTCGGTGTGTCGGAAACTGGACTCAGAAGTCCATGTCCCCGCCACCCGGACCAGCCGGGGCAGCCGGGGTCTTCTCCGGCTTGTCCGCGACGACGGCCTCGGTGGTGAGGAAGAGCGCCGCGATGGAAGCGGCGTTCTGCAGCGCCGAGCGGGTCACCTTGGCCGGGTCGATGATGCCCGCGGCCAGCAGGTCGACGTACTCGCCGTTGGCGGCGTTGAGGCCGTGACCCGCTTCGAGGTTACGGACCTTCTCCACCACGACGCCGCCCTCAAGGCCGGCGTTGACGGCGATCTGCCGCAGCGGGGCGTCCAGCGCGACCTTGACGATGTTGGCACCGGTCGCCTCGTCGCCGACCAGGTCCAGCTTGTCGAAGGCGGTCTTGCCGGCCTGCACCAGCGCGACGCCACCACCCGGGACGATGCCCTCCTCGACGGCGGCCTTCGCGTTGCGAACGGCGTCCTCGATGCGGTGCTTGCGCTCCTTGAGCTCGACCTCGGTGGCCGCGCCGACCTTGATGACCGCAACGCCGCCGGCCAGCTTGGCCAGCCGCTCCTGCAGCTTCTCCCGGTCGTAGTCGGAGTCGCTCTTGTCGATCTCGGCCCGGATCTGGTTGACCCGGCCCTGGATCTGCTCGGCGTCACCGGCACCGTCGACGATGGTGGTCTCGTCCTTGGTCACCACGACCTTGCGGGCGCGGCCCAGCATGTCGAGGCTGGCGGCGTCCAGCTTGAGGCCGACCTCCTCGCTGATGACCTGGCCACCGGCGAGGATGGCGATGTCGGTCAGCATGGCCTTGCGGCGGTCACCGAAGCCCGGCGCCTTGACGGCGACCGACTTGAAGGTGCCACGGACCTTGTTGACCACCAGGGTGGCCAGGGCCTCGCCCTCCAGGTCCTCGGCGATGATCAGCAGCGGCTTGCCCGACTGCATGACCTTCTCCAGGATCGGGAGCAGGTCCTTCACGGACGAGATCTTGCTGTTGGCGATCAGGATGTACGGGTCGTCGAAGACGGCCTCCATACGCTCCGGGTCGGTCATGAAGTAGGCCGAGATGTAGCCCTTGTCGAAGCGCATACCCTCGGTGAGCTCCAGCTCCAGCCCGAAGGTGTTGCTCTCCTCGACGGTGATGACGCCTTCCTTGCCGACCTTGTCCATCGCCTCGGCGATGATCTCGCCGACGGTGCTGTCACCAGCGGAGATGGAGGCGGTGGAGGCGATCTGCTCCTTGGTCTCGACGTCCTTGGCGAGCTTGGACAGCTCCTCCGAGACGCTCGCGACCGCGGCCTCGATGCCCCGCTTCAGGGCCATCGGGTTGGCGCCGGCGGCCACGTTGCGCAGGCCCTCGCGAACCAGGGCCTGGGCCAGGACGGTCGCCGTCGTCGTGCCGTCACCGGCAACGTCGTCGGTCTTCTTGGCGACCTCCTTGACCAGCTCGGCGCCGATCTTCTCGTACGGGTCCTCGAGCTCGATCTCCTTGGCGATGCTCACACCATCGTTGGTGATGGTGGGGGCACCCCACTTCTTCTCGAGCACGACGTTGCGGCCCTTGGGGCCGAGGGTCACCTTTACGGCGTCGGCGAGCTGGTTCATGCCACGCTCGAGGCCGCGGCGCGCCTCTTCGTCGAACGCGATCATCTTTGCCATACGGCGTTGTCCTCCTGGACACTCACGGCCACCCGAGTGTGTGTCCCGGATGGGCCGCCTGGTGTACGCACTTGGGACGTCGCCACCAGGCGACGACGACGTCCTTCGGCCGGGCCGGATAGCCCGCGACGACCGGCCATGTGCCGCCCCGGCGTCTCCACGCCGGTGCAACCTGGCCCCACCGTCCCGACCATTGGCACTCACGGTATGCGAGTGCCAATGACTTGTTTAGCACTCTCCCCTGCCGAGTGCAAGCACGATGGGTCCGCTCAGCCGAGTTCCACAGCCAGCCGGGCGCTGTTCACCGGCGCCTCATGGGCCCGCTGCTCGGCGTACGTGACCAGCAGACCGATCAACTGGGCGAGGTGGGCCGGCAGGGCCAGCAGGGCTGAGACCCCGATCACCGCGACGATGCCGACTGCGGTGCCCGGCGACGCGAGCGGATCCGGACCCAACGGGGCGGAGACGATCGACTCCAGCACCGACGGGATCACGCTGGCCACGATCACCGCCGCGACGACGAGCGCCACCCGACCCAGCAGCAGGCCGAGCCGATCGTGGAACATCCGGAACGACCGACCGATCGGGTTCTGCCGTTCGAACAGGTAGACCGGCCCGGTCATGCTCAACGCGAACGCCAGGTAGATGCCCGGTAGCACGCAGAAGCAGAGCCCCACCCCGATGAGCAGACTGGTCAACAGGGTCCAGCCCCACAGTCCGAGTGCCCGTCGTGCGCCGTAGCGCAGCGCCGGCCCCAGGCCGACGGGCTCCCCCGCCGCCTGCCGGGTGATCACCCAACTGCCCGCGGCCCACCCCACCGCCTGCATCAGCCCGATCAGCAGGCTGCCGACGATCAGTACGGCCAGGAGACTCACCAGGTCCGTGACGAACGTCTCCGGCAGCCCGGACGGTGGATCAGCCTCGACCTGCGCCGCCCAGCCGGCCGACGGGTCCACACCGAGGGAGATCACCGAGAGCACGGCCGCTGGCAGCACCTGGGTGAGCACCATGATGGGCACCAGCAGCCGCCAGCCCCGGCGCAGCGCTCCCCCGCACCGGGTGAACCAGTTGCCGATACCAGCGCCGGGCGGGGTGACCAGGGCGTCGTTCGGGTCGAACCCGTGACCCGGCGGGTACCAACCGACCGGCGCGCCCGGATACCACGGCTGCCGGGGGAAGGGGCCGGCGTCCGGCGGGTAGCCGCCGGTGGGAGGGGACACCCAGCCCTGCGGAGGAGGCGCTCCGGGCGTAGCCCAGCCGCCCTGCGCGGGATCCCAGCCGGGCGGCGGGCCGGCCTGACCGCCGGGTGCGCCCGGGTCGGACGGGCCCGGCGCCCCCGGCCCGGGAGGCGGAGTGGGCGGGGGCGGCTGGTCGGTCATGAACCCTCCTCAGCATCGGCTGGAACGGTTCACGATCTTCCCGGGTGTGTGCCCGCACCGCAGCCCCGACGCGCGGGAATCGATCGGGGCGGAGAGGCTCAGGCGAGGAGGCGTACGTGCTCGGCCTGTGGGCCCTTCTGGCCCTGGGCGATCTCGAACTCCACCCGCTGACCGTCGTCCAGCGCCTTGTAGCCGTCCATCTCGATCGCGGAGAAGTGGACGAACACGTCCTGACCGCCGTCCACGGCGATGAAGCCGTAGCCCTTTTCGGCGTTGAACCACTTCACGGTGCCCTGTGCCACGGTGCACTTCCTCACTCTGCGCGGCGCTCCCTGCCCCGGCGCACGGCGTGGCCGAGCGCCCGCGGACCACCGCTCCGGCAATCGATGACGGCCGCTGAAACGGGTGACCGAAATCGCACGCTACACGAGGAGTGACGGTCGCGCACGATCACAAATCGGGCATATTTCAGGGCGTGCCGACCGTGACGGTGAGCCGGATTCCCATCACAAGATCCACCCCCGTGATTACCGCCGAAAACCGCTTCCAGCCCTGTGATAGGCATGCGGCATGACCACCGACACGGGCTCGCCCGCCCTGCGGCAGGCGCAGATCCGCCGGGTTCGGCCGGAGGACGCCGCCCGGATGCGGGCGTTGCGCCTGGAGATGCTCGCCGACGCGCCGCTGGCCTTTCTGGAGACGATCGCCGACGCGGCCGCCCGGTCCCACGCCGAGTACGCCGCGCGGGTGGCGTACACCTCGCGCGGCGCCGACACCGCGCAGTTCGTGGCGGATCCGGGCGGCCGGTTCGTCGGGCACGCCGGTGGCACCGTCGCACCACGCGAGGCCGGGCTGACCGTCATCTACGCGGTCTACGTCACGCCGACGTGGCGGGGCACCGGCCTGCTCGGCGAGCTGATCGAGGAGGTGGCTGCCTGGTCGAGGGCCTGCGGTCGGCCGGAGCTGCTGCTGGAGGTGGTGGTCGGCAACGACCGCGCCTACCGGGCCTACCAGCGGCTGGGCTTCGAGGACACCGGCGTACGGGTCCCCCACCCGACGATCCCAGCCCTGACCGAGCTACAGATGCGCCGCCCAGCCTGACCCCCGACGATCAAGAGGTTTGCGTCAACAACAGGGCCCCGGTGACGCAAACCTCTTGGTCACCAACCGCAACCCCACTCAGACGTGCCGCCGGGACTGGACGATCCGGAACCGGTTGGCCACGTACGCCCCGTCGGTCAACGCCGAGTTGGCCGCCGCGTTGGCGCCGCTGCCGTGGAAGTCGGAGAACGCGGCCGACTGGTTCACGAAGACCCCGCCGGTCAGGTTGCAGGACAGGTGCACGCCGACCTCGACCGCGACCGCCTCGGCGGCGTCCAGCACCGACTCGTCGGTGGAGTAGACCCCGGCGGTGAGCGCGCCCTTCTCGCCGACCGTCCGACGCAGCAGCTCCAGGCTGTGGGCGGTGGAGTCGGTGGCGATGGCGAAGGAGATCGGGCCGAACCACTCCCGGCCGTACGTCTCCGCGTCGTCGGCGGTCAGCTTCACGATCGTCGGGGTACGGACCACCGCGTCGGCGTACGCCGGGTGGGCGACGGCCCGTGACTCCAGCACCGGCTCGCCCACCTTGGTCACGTCGGCCAGCCGCTCCAACACCCCGTCGTTGACGATGGCGCCGGTCAACTCGACGCCCCGGGCGGGGTCGGCGGTCAGCTTGCCGACCGCCGCGGCGATCCCACCGGCGACCTCGTCGAAGCTCTTGTGCCCCTGGTCGGTGTCGATGCCGCCGGCGGGGATGAGGATGTTCTGCGAGGTGGTGCACATCTGACCGCTGTAGAGGGTCAGGGTGAAGCCGAGGTTGCGGCACATGCCGGCGAAGTCGTCGGTGGAGTCGATGACGACCGTGTTCAGGCCGGCCTTCTCGGTGTAGACCGACGCCTGCCGGGCGTGCGTCTCCAGCCAGTCGCCGTACTCGGTGGAACCGGTGAAGTCGACGATCTTGACGGAGCGGTGCAGGGCGAGGTCGCTGGCGAGCTTCTCGCCGGGCGCCTCGGCGGCCAGCAGGACGAGGTTCGGGTCGAAGCCGGCCTCGGCGAGCACCTCCCGGGCGTACTTCACGGTGATGGCCAGCGGCAGCACCGCGCGCGGGTGCGGCTTGACGATCACCGGGTTTCCGGTGACCAGCGACGCGAACAGGCCGGGGTACGAGTTCCAGGTCGGGAAGGTGTTGCAGCCGATCACCAGCGCCACCCCACGCGGCACCACGTGGAACGTCTTGGTCATCCGCAGCGGGTCACCCTTGCCGGCGGACTTCTCCCAGCCGGCCGTGCCCGGGTGCCGGGTCATCTCGGCGTACGCGTACGCCAGCGCCTCCAGCGCCCGGTCCAGCGCGTGCGCGCCGCCGGCCTGGAAGGCCATCACGAACGCCTGCCCGCTGGTGAACTGCACCGCGTTCGCCAGCTCGAAGATGTGCTTGTGCAGCCGGCCGAGGATCTCCAGGCAGACCCCCACCCGGGCCTGCGGGCCGGCGTCGCGCCAGGCGGGCAGCGCGGCGGAGGCGGCGCGGATCAGCTCGTCGGTGCCGGCGTGCGGGTAACGCACCGCCAGCTCCACCCCGAACGGGCTGGCCTCGGTGGCGACGCGTTCGCCGGTGCCGGGCTGGTCGAGGGGGAAGTCGCCACCGAGGTACGCCTCGAACGCGGCCTTGCCGTCGGCGGCGGCGGTCTCGCCGTACACCCGGGGGCTGGGGGACTCGGGATAGGCGGACCAGTAGCCCCGCTCCGTGATCGCGGTCAGCGCACGGTTGAGGGTGTCGGCGTGCCTGTCGTACAGGGGCTGCGGGGTCTCCGTCATGCCCGCCATCATGCACGAGTCAGGTCCGCGAGCAGTAGGGCCGATACCCGTCAGAGGGCGAGCTGCCAGTTGTTCCAGGCGTCCACGGGGCGGAAGCCGAGCTGCTCGTTGATCGCCACCATGTAGCTGTTGCTGGCCGCGTTGAAGGTGTCGATCACCCGGACCGCCGGTTCGTGGGTGAGCAGGTGGTGCAGGTTCTCCGCCTTGGCGATGAGGCCGAGCCGGTGCCCCCGGTGTGCCGGGTCGACGATGGTGATCTGCTGGAACGCGTGCCAGTCGGCGGAGGCGCCCACGCCCAGCAGGGTCCAGGCGACCAACCGGCCGGACTCCTCGTGGCGTACCCCGAGGTGGTAGCGCCGGCGACCCTTGGCGTCGAGGCTCCGCTCGGTGCCACGGATCCGCTCGGCGTCCACCTGCTCCGGCTCCCACTGCACGTCGCCCATGGGCGCGTCCATGAGCAGTCGGCCGTCCAGGTAGGCGACGTCCGCCACGTACTCCTGCGGAGTGGCGCCCTGCCAGCAGACCGACCGGTAGCCCTCGGCCCGCGGCCGGGCGTCGGCCAGCGCCGCCCGCAGCGCGACCCGGTCGATCTCGCCGACGTCGAGCCGGCGACGCACCTCGGCCAGCGCGGACTGGGCGCCGGTGGTGGCGGCGAACGCGTTGCCCGCGCCCGAACGGGCCGGCCCGCCGGGCAGCGCGGAGACGGTCATCGCGACGACCCGCTTGCGTCCGTGCTCGCGCAGCAGGCGCACCCCGTACTCGTGCAACGCCCGGCCGACACCCCGCCGCCGCAGCTCGGGGTGCACCACCAGCTCGGCCGTGGCGTTGTCGGTGTTGTCCAACTGCGGCAGGTCGAGTTGCAGGTAACCGGCCGGTACGCCGTCCAGCCGGGCCAGCGCCCAGAGCGTCCGGGTGTCGGGCGCCGGCGTGTGGAAGAGCGCGTCGAAGCGTCGCCGGCAGAAGGGCGGAAAGTCCGGCAGGTCGACGTCGTTGGCCGCCGCCCCGATCCGGTACGCCTCGTCGACCGCGGCCCGGTCGGTGCCGTCGAACGACGCGATGCTGATGCTCATGCCGCTGAGCGTGCACCCCGGAAAAGCGATCGGGCAGCGATTATTCGCTGGCCCGATCGAACGTGGTCGGGAGGGACACTCGCACAACGCCTCCGGCGTTGGGTCGCAAGAACTTCAAAAGTCTCCGGCGAAATGCCCTCCCGCACGGAGCATCTTGCGCCGTCCGGTTCCTGTCGTCAAGTCCATAGCGGCGGGTTTTCCACACTCACAGCGAAAAGCCAGTTACCCGGCGGATCGACCCGATGCCCGGTTCAGCCGAGGAGACCGGCGTCCCGGGCGGCGCGCAGGGAGGGCTTGATGTGGTGGGTCGGCCCGACCTGGCCGGCCACCGCGTCGATGGTCTTCAGACCCTCGCCGGTGTTGAACACGACGGTCTCGGCCGTCGGGTCGAGCCGACCGGACTCGACGAGCTTTCGCAGCACCGCCACGGTGACGCCACCGGCGGTTTCGGCGAAGACACCGGTGGTGCGGGCCAGATCGCGGATGCCGGCGCGGATCTCGTCGTCGTCGACGTACTCCATCCAGCCACCGGTGCGGCGGACCGCCTCCAGGGCGTAGAGGCCGGCGGCCGGGTCGCCGATGTTGAGCGACTTGGCGATGCCGGTGGGCTTGACCGGGGTGATCGTGTCCGTGTCGGCGTGCAACGCGGTCGCGATCGGGTTGCAGCCGGCCGACTGCGCGCCGAAGACCTTCCAGCCGCCGACCGGCGCCTCCACCAGGCCGATCTCGACCAGCTCGGAGAACGCCTTGTCAATCTTGGTGAGCAGTTCACCGCTGGCCACCGGGATGACCACCTGGGCGGGGATCCGCCAGCCGAGCTGCTCGGCCACCTCGTAGCCGAGGGTCTTGGAGCCCTCCGCGTAGTACGGCCGGACGTTGACGTTGACGAACGCGGTGTCCTCGAACTCGTCGGTCTCCACCAGCTCACCGCAGAGCCGGTTGACGTCGTCGTACGAGCCGTCGATGGCGACCAGCTCGCCGCCGTAGACGGCGGTGGTGATGACCTTGCCCTGCTCCAGGTCACTGGGGATGAAGACCACCGACGGCACTCCGGCGCGAGCGCCGTGCGCGGCTACCGAGTTGGCCAGGTTGCCGGTCGACGCGCAGGCGAACCGGGTGAAGCCGAGCGCCTTCGCGGCGGTGAGCGCCACCGAGACGACCCGGTCCTTGAACGAGTGGGTCGGGTTGGCGCTGTCGTCCTTGACCCAGAGCGGTGCGGTGATGCCCAGCTCGGCGGCGAGGTGCGGGGCCGCCACCAGCGGGGTGAGCCCCGGGTCGAGGGTGACCCGGGTGGCCGGGTCCTGGCCGACGGGCAGCAGGGCGGCGTAGCGCCAGATGTTCTGCGGGCCGGCCTCGATCTGCTCCCGGGTGACCGTGGCCAGGGCGGCGGTGTCGTAGTCGACCTCCAGCGGACCGAAACACTCGTAACAGGCGTGCTGCGCGGCGAGCGGGTAGCGGGCCGAGCAGGCGCGGCAGACCAGGGCGCGGGCGGGGCTGGCGGAGGTGCCGATACCGGGGGCGGCGAGCGTCGACGTCATGTCGAGGAGTCCTCTCATCTTTCCCCGCATCGCACGGTGCGGCGGGGACGGAATTGGCACCTGCCCCGCGGGTCGCTCAGCGGTGAGCGCGCGGGGTGGTTGCCGGGGCGTCGTCGGGCCGTATCCCTCAGCCCCTCTGGATGAGGTATGCAGTTGTGCCGTCGAGTCTAGGCAACGTTGCCCGTGGCTTCCACCGGGCATCCCAAGGAGTGGGTCAGCGGACGGCCACCGCGACCGGGTCGACCACCGCGGTCGGGTCCGTGACCGCGGTCGGTTGCGGCAGGGATGACGCCCGGGTCCGTGCCCTGTTGGCGAGGTTCGCGGCGATCAGAGCGGCGATGGTGATCGCGGCGCCGATCACCTCGACCGGGTCGGGCCGGTAGCCGCGGGCGATCTGCACCGCGAACGTGGTCACCGGTACCAGGTTCATGAACAGGGCCGCGTTGGCGGCGCCGAGCCGCTGCACGCCGGTGTTCCAGGCCAGGACCGCGATCACGGCGCCGACGATCACGGCGTACGCCAACTGCGGGGCGACCGCCGCGAGGTCGGCGGCGGCCGGCGCGTGCTGCCAGCCGAGGGCGTCGGCGGCGATGCTCGCGGCGAGCATGGCGGCCGTGCCGGCGAGCGCGGTCAGGGTGGTGAAGCGCAGCGGCGACCAGTCGCCGAACTGGCTGGCGCCGTGGGTGTAGATGCCCCAGCCGATCACCGCTCCGATCATCATCAGCGCGCCGACGCCGAACTGGCCGAGCCCGGCCAGGCTGCCGCGGGTGATCACCAGGCCGACGCCGAGGAGCGCCACCAGGGAGAGGGCCAGCAGGAGCGGCTTGGGGCGTACGCCGTCACGGGCCCACCGGACCAGTTGGGTGATCACCGGGGTGGTGGCCACGAAGAGGGCGACCTGCTGCGGGGCGGCGTGTTCGAGCGCCAGGTTGGTGAGCACGTTGAATCCTGCGAATCCGATGACGCCGAGCACCACCAGCTCGACCGCCCGGCCGCCGTGCCGCAGCGCACCGGCGCCCTCGCGGAGCAGCAGGATGCCGACCAGGATGACGGTGGCCAACAGGTAGCGGGCGGTGGTCAGGTTGAGCGGGTCGACCCGGGTCAGCGCACTGGCCAGGATGGGGAACATCACTCCCCAACCGACCACGGCGAGCAGCGGGTAGGCGGCGGTGCGGGATCGCATCGTCAGCTCCTTTGTTCGAGTATCGTCGAACCAACGACACCGACCCTAGGAGCTTGTTCGACATTTGTCGAACAACGGTTACACTGGTCACATGGAGCCGCACGAACCCGACCTGACCGCCGTGCCGGTCACCGCCGTGCTGGCCGCACTCGCCGACGAGGTACGGCTACAGATCGTGCGGGCGCTCGCCGAGGGCGGCGAGACCGCCTGCGGCACCCTCGACTTCGGCGTCTCCAAGGCGACCCGCAGCCACCACCTCAGGGTGCTGCGCGAGGCGGGCCTGACCCGCACCCGGGCCGCCGGCACCAGCCGCTACGTGCGACTCCGCCGCGACGAGCTGGAGAAGATCTACCCCGGCCTGCTGGACGCGGTCCTCACCCCCCGTCCGCCGGCCTGACGCCGCACGACCCTCTTTCGCCGGCTGCGGGCCTCGCGCGCCGGGCGGGTGGACCTGCCACCGGCGCACGCTGTGGAGCTGAATCGTTTGCGGCATCACCGATGGGCGGCCCCTGACCCGGCGCGTCGCCGGAGCCGCCTCGTGGGGGCTCCGGCGACGCTCGGTGCGGTCAGGCGGTTACCGGGCTGGGCTCGGCCGCCGATGGGGATGTATTGCCGGCGCGGCGCCGGGCGAGCAGCGCGTCGAGCGCCCAGGGGCCCGACCCGAGTGCGGCGACCAGCAGGAACGACCAGCAGAAGAGCGCTGCCAGCTCACCGCCGTTGTGCAGCGGCAGCAGCCCGTCCGGCTGGTGCACGACGAAATAGGCGTACGCCATCGAGCCGGACGCGAGAAACGCGGCGGGTCGGGCGAAGAGCCCGACCAGCACCAGTACGCCGCAGACCAGCTGGATCAGGGCGGCCCACCAGCCCGGCCAGGTGCCGAGCGGTACCGCCTTGCCGGTCATCGGGTTGCCGCCGAACAACCCGAAGACCGAGGACAGGCCGTGCAACGTGAACAGCAGTCCTGTCACGATGCGGAACAGGGACAGGGTCGGCCCGCCGAGCCGAGAGACGTTCATGGAGACCTCCATGGATAGGGATAGATGCCTATCAATGATGAGCCATGAAGCCATCGATTTTCATAAATTCCTTGCTGATGGGAAAGTCCCTGCCGAAAACATCTCAGGGAAAAGTGCGCGGCGGCGGATTTCGCGGCGCCGACTCTCAACTGCACCTATGCAAGAACTTCGACCGGGCGCCAAGCCGGCCACCGTCGGCGTGGGAGCGCTCCCGAGCTGACGGTACAGCCTGTCAAGCAGCCCGTACAGCCCCGCGGAGCTGCCCACACAGGACGGCGCGCATGATCCACTTCGTGTCGCTGACATCGCGGCGTCCCGGTCGCGGGATACCCCGATATCGGCGGAATGGAGTGGATCATGAGCCCGGCAGTGGACCCGGACGGGCCGATCGACGTGGGCAACACCGGCCGGATCGGCGTCAGCGCCTCGAAGAAAGCTACGACGTGATGTCCTTGCGGGTGAAGCGCCAGAACGCCAGCCCCCAGAACAGCGTCGCGTAGCTGATCGCGGAAATGCAGCCACGCACCACGTCGTCGGTCTGCACCGGGGTGGAGAGCAGCCCCAGCCAGGCGGTGCTGAAGTGGGTGGGCAGGAAGTCCCGCAGCGCGCCCAGGGCGGTGATCTGGTCCAGGATGCTGGACAGGATCCACAGCAGCACCGCACCACCCACCGCGCCCAACGCGGCGTCCGTCGTCACCGACAGCAGGAACGCCAGCCCGGCCACCACCAGGAGTACGACCGCCAGGTAGCCGAGCACGGCCAGCAGCCGGAGCAGCCCCTCGGTCGGCTCCAGCTCGGCGGCGACCGTGCTGCGCAGCGGCGACCAGCCGTAGCGCAGGGTGCCGGCGACCAGGGCGGTGCCGGCCAACAGCAGCAGGGCCAGACCCGAGTACGCGAGCGCGACCACCAGCTTCACCGTCAACAGCCGGGCCCGGGGCACCGGGACCGCCAGCAGATAGCGCAGGCTGCCCCAGCTCGCCTCGCTGGCCACCGTGTCCCCGCAGAACAACGCGACGACGACCACCAGCAGGAACGACGCCGACACGAAAATCGAGAACAGGGTGAAGTTGAGGCCGCCGGAGGTGGCCAGGTCGACCAGACTGGCGAACTCGTTGTTGCCGTTGTCGTCGTCGCCGCCCGAGTTGAACTGGAAGGCGACAAGGATGATCAGCGGCAGCAGCACCATGAACCCGAGGGCCAGCTGGGTCCGCCGCCGGGACGCCTGCCGGCGGAACTCCGCCGCGAACGGCATGGTGGCCGACGGCCGGTAGCCGCGGGCCTCACCCGCGCCAGAGACAGCCATCACCGGTCACCGCTTCCCCGAGAGTTCTCGCCCACCAGGGCGAGGAACGCGTCCTCCAGGCGCCGCCGGGGCACCACCCGGTCCACCCCGATGCCGGCGCGCACCAGCTCGGCCACCACCTCGCTGCGGGCCGTGCCGTTGGTGTCGACCACCAACTGGCCGTCGCTCTCCGGCAGCACCCGGACCCCGTGCAGCCGGTCCAGCACCGCCCGCGCCGCCACCGGGTCGGTGACGTCGAACAGCACGCTCGGCGACTCGCCCACGATCTCCTCCACCGGCCCGGACGCCACGATGCGGCCCTTGTTCACCACCACCGCGTGCGTGCAGGTCTGCTCCACCTCGGCCAGCAGGTGGCTGGAGACCAGCACCGCCCTGCCGTCCGTGGCGTACCGCTGGAGCACCCGGCGCATCTCGGCGATCTGCGGCGGGTCGAGCCCGTCGGTCGGCTCGTCCAGCACCAGCAGCTCGGGACGGCCCAGCATGGCCTGGGCGATGGCGAGGCGCTGACGCATACCGTGGCTGTAGTTCTTGATCTTCCGGTGCACCGAGTCGCCCAGTCCGGCGATCTCCAGGGCGTCGTCGAAGTGCGCGTCCTCGACCGGCCGCCCGGTGGCCCGCCAGTACGCCTTCAGGTTGTCCAGACCCGACAGGTGCGGCAGGAAGCCGGGCCCCTCCACCAGCGCGCCGATCCGGGACAGCACGGGCGAGCCGGGCACCAGCCGACGGCCGAACACGTAGATCTCCCCAGCCGTCGGCTGGGTCAGCCCCATCAGCACCCGCAGGGTCGTGGTCTTGCCGGCACCGTTCGGCCCCAGCAGACCCACCACCTGACCCGGGTGCACCTCGAAGTCGACGTTCGACACCGCGACGAAGCCGTCCGCGTACTCCTTGCGCAGCGCGCGCACGGCCAGCGGGGTGTCCGCGTACCCCGGATGCACGGAGCGGTCCTGGCGGCGGTGCCGGCGGCGGACGATGGCGACGACCACGACGAGCCCGACCGCGATGGCGGCGAGCAGGCCGGCGAGCACCCAGCGCCAGACGGTCGCCGTGGTGGGGATCGGCTCGCCGTCGACCGTGGGCAGGGCGACCGCGCCGTCCGCCGCCACCGTGTAGACGGTGGGTTCGGCGGGAGTCGTGTACGCCTGGTCGGAGCTGGCCACCACCAGCCGCAGTCGGTGCCCGGCCTCCACCCGCCGGACGATCCCGGGCAGCGTGACGGTGACCGGGCGGGCGTCCTGGACCCGCTGCGGCAGGCCGGTGAGCCGGACCGGGGCGACCAACCCGTTCGGCAGGGTGGCCGTGCCGTCCGGGTCGACGTCGTAGAGCTTGACGAAGAGCACCGCCGAACCGGTCGGCGACGCGGCCCGCAGGGTGACGGTGGGCGCGCCCGCCACGTCCACCGCCTCGGTCAGCGGCGTCGATTCGAAGCGTGCGTGCTGGCCGGGTACGTCCCCGGCCACGCCGTCGAGCAGCGAGGCGAGCCCACCGGCGAACGGGACCGAGGAGATGGCGGCCGGGTTGCCGTTCGGCGGGTTCGCGATCGGCTGCGCCGGGCCGGCGACCGTCACCTTCCGGCGGCTGTTGCCGGCCAGGCCCGGATAGTCGGCGCGACGGAAACCGGTGGCGACCAGCCCCCGGTCGAGCGCGTCGAAGCCGGCGATCCGCGACCAGGTGAAATCGTCGCCGGGGGCGTCACCCTCGCCCTTGACGTAGTGGTCGAGCCACTGGACGGTCAGGAACTTCACCCGGTCTTCGTCCGATCGGGGTCCACTGCCGCCGTCGTGCCCGCCGGTGAACCAGGCGACCCGCACCGGCGTGCCGGCGGCCGCGATGCCGCGCGCGTTCGCGTCCCCCTCGCCGAGCGGGAAGAGGGTGTCCGCCTCACCCTGCACCAGCAGCGTGGGCGCCTTGATCCGGTCCAGCACGCCCGCCGGACTGGACCGGCGCAGCAGGTCGACGGCGGCCTGGTCGGCCCGGCCGGTGGTGGCGATCCGCAGGTACGCGGCGCACACGTCGGCGGCGAACCGCCCGCAGGACGGGTCGGCGGCACCGGCCGGAGCGCCACCGGGGCCGGTGCCCGGACCGGCGCCCGGGCCGGGCT
>NZ_JAEVHM010000125.1 GCF_016802865.1 Micromonospora parastrephiae
TACCATTGGCCCGGGCGTGACTCACCAGACGATCACCACCGGTGTAGCTGAACCGCCCCTGCTGCGGCTCGGTGGCATCCCACTTCATCTCGTTCTCGGCCACGACACTGTTGAACTCGCGGTTCAGGACGGTCACGTACGCGCTGGTGGAGAGTTTGCCGGTCGCAACGGCGGCGCCGAAGTAGCGACCCTTCTCGGCCGCCGACGCCCCGAGGGTCGTTCCGGCACTGGCCGAGGTGGACAGCGTCATCGCCATGCCGGCGGCGAGTGTGCCCGCGACGGCGAGGGTCACCGCCGCGCGCAGGGCTCTTCTGTGGTTCATGTGAAGTCCTTCTCTGTGGTGGTTCCAGGGATGGAGGTGCAGCGACTGACGCCGCTCCGGCGACGGTCCTGGCGGGGGCGGGTGTACGTCGCCGGCGCTCGCCTGACCAGGAGAGCGCCGCTGGAGTGCTCGGAGCGACGTCTCGTCCATCGCGGGCGGAGGCCAGGACGAGCGGGAGCCCGGTCGCCGTAGACGGCGCCCACTGATGGGAGTCCTGACACGACGTCCGGCATGCCCTGGGCGGACGTCGTGCTCCGAGGTGCGACCGGCAGGCTCGCCCGGTGAGCCTCAGGTACGGCCGCCCTCAACCATCGACTGTGAGCGATAACATGCCGTTCGTCAAGTCGTCACGAACCGCGCCGATCCATTCGGGTGCCGGAGCCGCGCGGGCGCGGCCCCGGCACCGCGCGTCACTGCAACGAGGCGTCGTCGACGAGGAGGCTGTCGCTTCCCTCCGCCGTCTCCACGTAGAAGGTGGCATTGGACAGCGTTCCGCTCCACGAGGCGGTCGCGGTGCCGGTGAGCTGCGTCCAACCGTTGGCGTTCACCCCCGCCGTCGGGGTCAGCTGCACGTAGGTCGTCGTGCCGTTGGCGGTCAGGGAGAGAGTCGCCTTCGCCGACGGCGTGCCGCTCTGCGACCGTACCCAGACGCTCGTGGTGTAGCTCTTGCCGTTGGTGAGCTTCGAGGTCACGTCCTGACCGGGGCCGTTCCACGCCGCGGTGCGACCGGTGATCGACAGCGACCCGGCGCCGCCGTGCACGACGGACGTGTTCGACGCCAGCGTCCCGCTGCCGCGCACGCTCCAACCCGTCGTGCCGCTCTCCAGGTTGCCGTTGGTGAGCAGGTTCCCGCCGCCGCCACTGGTGCCGCTGAACTGCCACCAGTTCACGTTGAACAGGTTGCCGCTGCCGCCGGCGAAGCGGAGGAACACGTCCCGCGTTCCGGTCGCCCCACTGACCGCGCAGGTGGTGTTGGTCCAGGTCTGCCAGCCGCCGGTGACCGGAACGGTGCAGGTGCCCACCAGCGGACCGTTGCTGTTGTCCAGCCGCACCTCGATCCGCCCACCGCTGCCCGCCGAGGCGACCCGCGCGTTGAACGAGGTCGCGCCGGCGCCGAACGCGACGCCCTTGACCTTGATGTAGTCGCCGTTCTCGATCCAGCCGACGTTCATTCCGCCCTCGCTGGACGCCTCCGTCTCGATGCCCGAGCCCCAGGCGATCGTCTCGGCCTCCTGCCGGACGTACGGGTTCAGCGTGCCCACCTGGGGCGCGCCCGTGGTGGTCATGTTGATCGTCGGGAAGGTGCCGTTGGAGTTGTAGGTGAACTTCTCCACCGCGACCGAGCGGGTGTAGCCGCCACCGCCCGGCAGGGCTCCGTTGTGGTAGAAGAAGTACGAGCCTCCGTTGAAGTCGACGACGCCGGCGTGGTTGGTGAAACTGCCGCCCTGCCTGGGCATGATCGTTCCCCGGTAGGTCCACGGTCCGGTGGGGCCGGGCGCCGTCGAGTAGCCGATGAACTCGGAGCAGCATTCCGCCGCGAACACGTTGTAGTACTGGCCGTTGCGCTTGTAGACCCAGGGCCCCTCCTCGTACAGGGTGGGCCTGCTCGCGTTGCCGTTGCGGGTGCCGAACCCGGCGGTGGTAAGCGGGATCTTGGTAGCGGCGCCGGAGTAGGAGATCATGTCCGGGTTCAGCTTCACGTACCACAGGTTCGGGTTGCCCCAGTACAGGTACGCCTGCCCGTCGTCGTCGATGAACACGGTCGGATCGATCTCGCCGTTGCCCACCAGGGGTCGGCCGATGGCGTCGCGGAACGGCCCGGTGGGGCTGTCACCCACCGCCACGCCGATGGCCATCGAGTTGGTCGCCCGGTTGGTCACCGGCACGTACCAGTAGAACTTGCCGTTGCGGGCGATGACCTGGCCGGCCCACGCGTTCGCGCTCGCCCAGCTGAAGGTGCTGATGTTCAGCGGCGAGCCGTGGTCGGTCCAGTTGACCATGTCGGCGGACGACCAGACCCGCCATTCCTTCATCGTGAAGTACGTGGAGCCGTCCTCGTCGTGGCCGGTGTAGAGGTACACCCGTCCGTTGTGCACCAACGGGGCCGGGTCTGCGGTGTAGATGTGCTGGACGATGGGGTTGTCCGCCCTGGCCGTGCCCGGGACCAGTGCGAGGACGCACACCAGGCTCATCAGCCAGGCGATGCCGCGCCTGGCGCCGGGGTTGCTGCGTGCTGTGGTTCGGATTGCCACCTTCACGGTTACTCCCTGAGAATTCGCGGCGATCTGCCGCGACGCTGGCTGCCGGTCGGCCAGGTGCCACCGAGGACCCGGACCGAGGGTCTCAATCCCTTCGCTGTTAGCGTTAACAGATGCTCGATGACACCTCCCCTGCCCGCTCGGCACGCGTTTGACCTGGGTTTTCGTGACGTTCGATATCAACTTCGCAACCGCGTCGCCGCACTGTTGTATCGACGTTGACATCTAAGATTTACGATGCACCGTACTGAGCGGCGGGTCGGCCGTCAACGGAAGCTCGGCAGGAGGCGCGCTGACCCTCCGTCACGGGCGGCCCGCCGGGCCGAGGTCGAGAGCCGCAGCACCCCCGCAACCGTGCCACCCGGCCCAAGTCGACGACGCGAACCGGGTTGCGAGGGGTGCCGAGCACCAGATATGTTAACGATCACATCGATAGGCGTACATGACACGCCGGGCGCCGTGCTGGAGGAGAGGTCGCCTCCGTGCCGTTGACCCGACGCGCGTTCACCCTGGGCGCCCTGCCCGCGACGGCCTCAACTGACGCGGTCGCTCGCAGCTCAGCACCGAGGAACGCGACCGGGCCGAGCACCGTCGACCGACCGGTGGGCGCGGGGCGGTCAGCGCAGTCGCCGGGCGGCGAACCGGGTCGGCGGGTCCGCGATCGCGTCCTGGGCCGCGATGAGCTGGATCTCCCGGGTGCCGGCCGCGAGGGTGGCCTCCAAAACCGCGAAGACGGAGGCGATGGTGCGTTCCAGTGCCGTGGCGGGCGAGCCGGCCGTGCACAGGTGCGCGAGGTAGAGCGCGGCGGTGACGTCGCCGCCGCCGTTCGGGCTGATCGGCAGCAGGGGCGTGGTCACCGACCAGGCGCCCTCGTCCGAGACGGCCACCACCTCCAGTGATCCCGCCGGCACGTCGGCATGAAGCACGCTGGTCACCAGAACGTGCCGTGGCCCGGTGGCGCGGACCACGTCGACCGCGTCCAGCACCTCGGCCAGGGAGGTCGTCGCACGGCCGGCGAGGAAGTCCAGCTCGAAGTGGTTCGGGGTGATGATGTCCGCGCGGGGAACCACGACGTCGCGCATGTACTCCGGAATTCCGGGCCGGACGAACATGCCCCGGCCGGTGTCGCCCAGCACCGGGTCGCAGCAGTACACGGCGTTCGGGTTGGCCGCCTTGACCAGGTCCACCGCGTCGAGGATCACCGCACCCATCGCCGGGTCGCCCTGGTAGCCCGACAGCACGGCGTCGGCGCTGCCGAGGACCCCCCGATCCGCGATGCCCGCGATCACCTCGGCCACCTGGGCCGGATCCAGCAGCGGCCCACGCCACGCGCCGTAGCCGGTGTGGTTGGAGAAGTGCAGGGTCAGGACCGGCCAGACCTCGTGCCCGAGGCGTTGCAGGGGAAACGCGGCGGCCGAGTTGCCGACGTGGCCGTAGGCGACCGACGACTGGATGGACAGGATCTTCACCCGACCATCATGGCCGGTCCCACCGGCGGCCCGCGTACGGCCCGCCGATTCTGTCCGCCGAGCCACGCCGGAGCGCGCAACGCCGAAATTTTCGGGCTCGGACAAGCCGAAGGTACCGCAGGTCACTCGATGGATTACCGAAAGTTTTCACGGTTGACGGCGGACATCGATCGGCTTAACGTTTCGGGCACGTTTCAGGCCCTCCTCGGGACCACCGGCACCAACCTCGCTCCCCGCACATCCGCACCGGACCCGCACTCTCGCGCTCATGATCGAAAGTTGTCGATCAATGTCGAAGGGAAGGCAGATGAAGCCAAGACAGTTGATCACTGTCGGGGTGGTCGCCGTCGCGACCGTCGCGGCGCTGAACACGGTGCCGGCCACCGCCAGCCGGCCCTACGATCCGACGGCGCAGAGCCTGGCCACTCTCGGCCTGCGCCACGGGCTGCACGTCGGCACCGCCGTGAACGCGACGGCCCTCAACGACGCCAACGACCCGCAGTACCGCCGGCTGGCCGCCACCGAATTCTCCTCGGTCACCGCGGAGAACGCGATGAAGTGGGAGAGCCTGGAGCCCACCCGTGGCACCTACGACTGGACCGCCGCGGACCAGCTCGTCGAGTTCGCCAAGCGCAACCGGCAGAGCGTGCGCGGCCACGTGCTGGTCTGGCACAACCAGCTGCCCGCCTGGCTGACCAGCGGCGTCGCCGACGGCTCCATCAGCAAGCAGGAGCTACGCGAGCTGTTGCGCAAACACATCACCACGGTCGTCAACCGCTACAAGGGCAAGATCTGGCAGTGGGACGTGGTCAACGAGGCGGTCAGCGACCCGTGGGACACCCCGAACACGCTGCACTACAAGGGCTTCTGGGCGGAGAACCTCGGCCCCGGCTACATCGCCGACGCGTTCCGCTGGGCGCGTGCCGCCGACCCGAAGGCACTGCTGTTCTACAACGACTACAACATCGAGGCGTTCGGCTCCGGCAACCCGGCCGACGACAAGACGCAGTTCGTGTACGACATGGTCAAGGGCCTGCTCGCACAGCGCGTCCCGATCGACGGAGTGGGCTCGCAGGGCCACCTCGGCACCCAGTACGGCAACTTCGACACACTCCAGGTGACCGCCGCGCTGAAGAAGTTCGCCGCGCTGGGTCTCGCCACCGCGTTCACCGAGGTCGACGTCCGGAGCCAGATGACCGAGGGCGTCCAGGCCGGCGACTCGGCCGAGATCAACCCCCGGTTGCAGGCGTCGGCCGCCAACTTCAGCGTGCTGATGAAGGCGTGCCTCGCCGTGCGGAGCTGCCTGTCGTACACGGTCTGGGGCTTCACCGACCGGTACTCGTGGGTGCCGGACTGGTTCAACGACCCGCCGGAGGGTCTGGCGACCATCTACGACGAGAACTACCAGCCCAAGCGGGCGTACCAGGAGGTGAAGTCCGACCTCATCTTCGCCGGGCCGCCGTACGTCCTGCCACGCAGCACGCCCAGGCCGCGTCACCGCGAGGTGACCGCTCAGTCGCTCGGCAGAAGTGGACGCATGAAGGTTCTCTCGTAGCGCAGCACGCAGCCCGACCCGTCGCGGATGCGGTCCGCCGCGACGAACTCCGGGGCACTGCCGAACCGCGCCCGGTAACGTTCGTACGCCGCCAGGCTCTCGAAGCTGAACAGCGCCTCCGCCCGGTCGCTGGCACCCTCGGCGGGCAGAGAATAGCCATGGTGCAGGGCTCCGCGCGGGGTCCTGCTGTCGGTCTGCCGGCAGTACGATCACTGGCACCTCGCGCCTCCCCCATCCGGAGTCCGCATGTCCGAGCAGCCGACCGCCACCCTCGCCCGCTCACGGGTCGGGATCCTCGGCCGGCGTGCGGCCGGGCATCCGTACCGCGCTCTCCGCCGAGCCCTCGTCGTCGGCTGGCTCGCCGCCGCCGGGGTGCCGGCCGGATCGCCGGTAGCCGAAGCCCCCGCGCCCACGACGCTGCGGGTGCTCCAGCTGAACCTCTGCAACAGCGGTCGCGCCAGCTGCTACACCGGCCGCTCGCTGACCAGGGCCGCAGAGGTGATCAGGGCGGAGCGACCCGATCTGATCACCCTCAACGAGATCTGCCAGGACGACGTGCCAGCCCTGCTAGGGGTGTTCACGGCCGTCCACAACGGCGCCAGGGTCGTGTCCGCCTTCCAGGCCGCTGGTGACCGCCCCAGCGGCGCCGACACCCGGTGCCGCGACGGTCAGCCGTACGGCATCGGGCTGCTGACCCGGCTGGCGGCGGACAGTCGGTACGCCGTACACAGCGGGCTCCACCCGACACAGGACGTCGCGGACCCCGAGGAACGACCCTGGCTCTGCGTGCACGTCGATGGCGCAGTGCACGCCTGCACCACGCATCTGGCGGCCACCAGCCGCGCCGTCGCGCTCACCCAGTGCGCCCACCTACTCGGCGAGATCCTGCCCGCCATTCGCAGGAGCACCGGGTACACGCCCACCGTACTGAGCGGCGACCTCAACCTCCGCCTCGGCGACGACCCCGCCGTCCGGTCCTGCGAGCCGCCGGGCTACCTGCGCGCCGGCGACGGCGCCGTGCAACACGTCCTGGTGACCAACGACCTCGCGCTCTGCTGCGCCCGGTCGGTCACCATGGGCGGGACGACCGACCACCCCGCGCTGCTGGCCACCCTCACCATCGACCCCAGGCGTACGAACCGTGGCTGACGTCGCGGCCCCCGGGCGTCGTGCCCGCCACACGGCCCCGGGTGGTCAAGCAGCGAGTTGGTAGCGGGCCTGGTGAGTGCGCTGGCGCTCCTGGCCCTCTTCGGCGCCGGCGCTCGGCCCGGCTGTCGACGCGTTCGTCCAACAAATTCGATATCCGGCGGCCGGAGCGCAGTGATACACAACCGAGGTGCAGAACATTGTGGAGTTCCCCGAGGTCCTGCGGCTGATCGAAGATCGCTCGGCCGCGTTCCGCGCCGCGATCGCGTCCGCCCCCGACCTTGACGTGCGGGTCCCGACCTGCCCGGACTGGACGCTGCGCGAACTGGCGCAGCACGTCGGCGACGGCCGCCGCCGCCAGGCCGCCATCATCGCGGCGGGCCCGGGCGCTGAGCCCCCGGCGAGGACGGACCCGAAGGGCGCCCCGACCGCGCCCCGCGACCGCGAAGCCCTGGACGCCTGGCTCGCCGAGTCCACCGAGCTCATGCTCGGCGCGATGCGCGAAACCGGCCCGGACCGCGGCTGCTGGACCTGGTGGGGCCGCTCGCAGGCCCCGGAGACCAGCGGAGCGGTGGCCCGGCACCAGATCCAGGAGATGGCCGTCCACACCTACGACGCTCAGCTCACCCAGGGGGCCGCACAGCCGCTGCCGACGTACGTCGCGGTCGAGGGCGTCGACGAGTTCCTGACGACCGTTTCGGCGACGACCGTCCCCTGGCCGTTCAAGCCGGCGACCATCGACCTGCACACGACCGAGGGCCGCTCCTGGCGCCTGACGCTCAACGCCGACGGCGTCCGCTGCGACGACCTCGCCGCCGACGCGGAGCCGGGCGACATGGCGATGCGAGGCGCAGCGAGCGAACTGGTCCTCTACTTCTACCAGCGGGTCCCGCTCGACGGCCTGGAGACCACCGGCGACACCGAGCCGATGGAGCAGCTCGCAGACTGGGACCCGAACGCGTGAACCCGCATGATCGTGACCAGCTCCGCCACCACGCCCCCCAAAACCCGTCGGATGTCCGTCTCGTCCAACCGGTTCCCGCGCCGCCACCGCCAACCCGGTAAACGTTCCCGGTCAGAGCACCAGCCGCTGACCGTTTCCAACCCGCCGGCTCGGGGAACAACCGCGTCTGGACGGTGGGTCAGGGCAGCAGGATGACGTGCAGTTGGCGGGGGCCGTGCACACCCTCCACCCGGATGAGTTCGATGTCGCTGGTGGCCGACGGGCCGCTGATCCAGGTCAGCGGGCGGTGCGGCGTCAACCGGGCCAGGGCCTCCGGCACGGTGGCCACCACCTGCTCGGCCCGCAGCACGCACACGTGTCGGTCCGGCAGCAGGCTGAGCACCCGGCGACCCTGGTCGGGCGAGCCGTCGAGGACGACCGTGCCGGTCTCGGCGACGGCGACGGCGGCACCGGTGACGACGGCGTCGGCCGCGCCGATCCGCGCGTGGTCGAGGCCGTCGTCGGGTAGCGCGGTCACCGTCGGCGGCAGCCAGGCAGACGGCAGACCCGGGGGTACGACGACCGTGCCCCCGCCGGCAGGATGTCGGCGATCGTGTCGGCGACGGCGGCCTCGGCGACCTGGTGCACGTGCGCCCGGTAGTCGGTCAACCGATCCACCAGCTGGTCGAGGTCGAGCCTGCCCGCGTACCGGTAGTCGCGCGGCACCTCGACGGGAGTCTGGGCGCCGGCGGCGAGCGCGGCCCGCAGCCGGCCGAGGACGAGGTCACGGGCGCTCATCGGGCGGCCCACCAGTCGCGGAACGTCTGCGCCGGCGGCTGGGGCAGGTCGCGGCTGCCGCTCCAGCCGTTCAACGGGCGGCGGCAGCCCCCGGCCGCCCCGGCCGGCGAGCCGGCTCAGTCGGGCGGCGCGCTGCGCGGCCTCGTACAGCCGGGGATGGTCCATCGTGTACGCGGCGGCGGCCATCGCGATCGACTCGGCGGTGGGCCGGCGTTGCGAGTCGACGGCCTCGGCACGCAGGTGCACCAGCACCTCCGGGATGTTGATCTGCACTGGGCAGGCGTCGTAGCACGCACCGCACAGCGTCGACGCGTACGGCAGGGAGGCGTTGTCGTCGATGCCGGTGAGCTGGGGCGACAGCACAGCGCCGATCGGCCCCGGATAGACCGACCCGTACGCGTGCCCACCGGCGCGTTCGTAGACCGGGCACACGTTGAGGCAGGCCGAGCAGCGGATGCACCGCAGCGCCTGCCGACCGACCTCGTCGGCGAGCACCGCGCTGCGGCCGTTGTCCAGTAGGACCAGGTGGAACGCCTGCGGCCCGTCGCCGGGAGTCACCCCGGTCCACATCGACGTGTACGGGTTCATCCGCTCCCCCGTCGACGCCCTGGGCAGCAGTTGGAGGAACACCTCCAGGTCCCGCCAGGTCGGCACGACCTTCTCCACGCCCATGAGGGTGATCAGTGTTCGCGGCAGGGTCAGACACATCCGGCCGTTGCCCTCGGACTCCACCACGGCCAGGGTGCCGGTCTCGGCGACGGCGAAGTTCGCCCCGGACACCGCGACCGGCGTACTCAGGAACGTCTCCCGCAGAAAGCGGCGCGCGGCGGCCGCGAGGGCCGCCGGGTCGGCGGTCAGCGCCGGGTCGACGCCGGGCATCTCACGGAGGAAGATCTCCCGGATCTCCGCCCGGTTGCGGTGGATCGCGGGGACCAGGATGTGGCTGGGCCGGTCGTCGCCGAGCTGCACGATGAGCTCCGCGAGGTCCGTTTCGACGGCGGTGACGCCGGCCGCGTGCAGTGCCTCGTTGAGGCCGATCTCCTGGGTCGCCATCGACTTGACCTTGATGACGCGGTCCGCGCCGGCCGCCCGGACGAGGTCGGTGATGATGCGGTTGGCCTCGACCGCGTCGGCCGCCCAGTGCACCACTCCGCCGGCAGCGGTGACCTTCTCTTCGAGCTGTTCCAGCAGCTCCGGCAGCCGGTTCAGGGTGTCGGACTTGATCGCCGCGCCTGCCGCCCGCAACTGCTCCCAGTCGGGGGATTCGGCGATGACGCCGGCGGACTTGGCCCGGATCGTGCTCGTCGCGTGCCGGAGGTTGCGCCGCAGTTGCGGGTCGGCCAGGCTGCGCCGCGCGGCCGCCGGGAACGACTCGTCGCCGCGCAGGTGCCCCACCCCGGGCGGGGCGGTCGCCGGCATGCCGAGGAACGTCGGACGCGTCACGGTCGCACCGCCGATTCGTGTTCGGTCGAGGCCAGGATCTCCGCGAGGTGCACGGTACGCACGCCGGTGCGCAGCCGCGACAGCCCGCCTCCGATGTGCATGAGGCAGGAGGCGTCGCTGGCGGTGCAGACGTCGGCGCCGGTGGAGAGCACGTGGCGCATCTTGTCGGCCAGCATCGCGGTGGAGGTCTCCGCGTTCTTCACGGCGAACGTGCCGCCGAACCCGCAGCACTGCTCGGCGGCGGGCAGCTCGACCAGGTCGAGGCCGCGCACCTCGCGCAACAGCGCTCGCGGCCGGTCGCCCACCCGCAGCATCCGCAACGAGTGGCAGGTCGGATGGTAGGTGACCCGATGCGGGAAGTACGCCCCCACGTCCGTCACCCCGAGCACGTCGACCAGCAACTCGGACAGCTCGTACGTACGCGCGGCCACCGACTCCGCCCGACTGGTCAACGATGTGTCGCCCGCCCGCCGGGCCACCATCGCGTGCTGATGCCGCACCGACCCCACGCAGGAGCCCGACGGCGCGACGATCACGTCGTACGGGTCGAAGACCCGCACGTGCCGACGCACCAACGGCACCGCGTCGGACCGGTAGCCGGTGTTGATGTGCATCTGCCCGCAACAGGTCTGCTCCGGCGGGAAGACCACCTCGTGGCCCAGCCGCTCCAGCAGGCGCACGGTCGCCATCGCCGCCTGCGGGAACATGGTGTCGGCCAGACAGGTCACGAACAGCGCGATCCGCACGTCACACTCCCGTCCGTCGGCTCGCCCCGCCTCGGCGTGGACCGTCCGGTGTCGTCACGACCGGACCCGTAGGTGGGTGACTCCACCGTCGACGTCCAGCACCGTACCCGTGGTGGACCCCGCCCGGGGAGATGCGAGGTAGACGATCGCGTTCGCGACCTCCTCCGGTGTCACCAGGCGTCCGATGGGCTGGCGGGCCCGCAGCGCCACCCGCTCGGCGGCCGGGTCCTCCGCCTGTGCCAGCAGCGCCCGACCCACGGCGTGTCCGCTGTGCCGGGGCACACGCAGTTGACCCGCACACCTTCGCGGACGTGGTCGGTGGCCATGGCGAGGGTCAGCGACAGCACGGCGCCCTTGCTGGCCGAGTAGAGCGCCCGGCCGGGGAGGCCGTTGAGCGCGGCGATGGACGAGACGTTGACGACCGACGCGTGACCCGAACGGCGCAGCCACGGCAGCGCCTCGCTGACGACTCTCGCCATGCCGACCACGTTGACGTCGAGCACGCGCCGCCACTCGTCGTCGGTGTTGTCGGCGACGGTTCCGGTCGCCCCGATCCCGGCGTTGTTGACCACCACGTCGATGCCGCCGAGCGTGCCGGCGGCCGCGGCGACCGCCGTCGCCACCGACGCACGGCTCGACACGTCGGCGGCGAAGCCGGCGATGTCCTCCGGAAGCCCGCTCGGGTCGAGGTCGAGGACGGCCACCTCGGCGCCCCTCGCCCGCAGCTCCACGGCAGTGCGCGACCGATGCCGGAGGAGCCACCCGTGACGATCGCGCTCAGCCCGGCGAACTCCCCGCTCATGCCGCCACCAGCGTCTGGCGCGCCCGCCCCAGGCCGGTGATCTCCAGCTCCACCACGTCACCGGCACGCAGGTACGGATGATCGGGAAGCCCGAGCGCCACCCCGGCCGGCGTCCCCGTGTTGATCACATCGCCGGGGTACAGGACCATGAACTGGCTCAGATACCAGACGACGTGCGAGACCGGAAAGATCATGTCGCCGGTGGTGCCGTTCTGGCGGAGAGCCCCGTTGACCCACAACCGCAGCGACAGCGACTGCGGATCGTCGACCTCGTCGGCCGGCACGAGGCACGGCCCCAGCGGGTTGAACGTCTCGCAGCTCTTGCCCTTGTCCCACTGACCTCCGCGCTCGAGCTGGAAACCTCGCTCGGAGACGTCGTGCGACACCGCGTACCCCGCGATGTGCCGCATGGCCTGCTCCGGGGACTCGGCGTAGCGGATGGTCGTGCCGACGACGACCGCGAGCTCGACCTCCCAGTCGGTCTGGGTGGACCCGCGCGGGACGTGGACGTCGTCGAACGGCCCGACCAGCGTCATCGGGTCCTTCATGAAGACCACCGGCTCGGCGGGGAGCGGCGCGCCCGTCTCCGCCGCGTGGTCGCGGTAGTTGAGTCCAATGCAGACGATCTTGTTGGGTCGCGCGACGGGCGCGCCCACCCGCAGGGAGTCCGCGTCGGGCAGCTCGGCCAGCTCGCCGCGCTCAAGCGCGGCACGGGTACGCGCGATCCCGTCCGACGACCAGAACGCCCCGTCCAGGTCGGCGGTCAGGGCACGCAGGTCGAAGGTCGTACCGTCGTGCTGGACGACCGGGATCTCCCGACCGACCGGGCCGAGACGCAGAAAGTTCACATCGATCTCCTCTGTGGTCGGGCTCCCTGGACCGCGCTGTTGCGGAGCACCCTCACATTCAACACCGACGCTCCCGGCCGCCGGCCTCGGCGGGTGCCGGGCACGTACCGAAGCCCGCCCGACCTGCCGACGCTGAATCGACACGTCCGTCGGCCGCAGCGGGCCGTCATCCGTCGGCGGACCGGATGCTTCTGATGCGAACTGGCGCAACGCGACGTCCGAGGGGTCGTTGACCACCCGGAGGGGTGGCGGGGATGTCGAACGTGTGGGCGGCGCGGCTGTTGCGAGATCCCGGTGCGTCACACCGAGCCGCGTTTCTTGAGCTCTTCTTCGATCTGGTCTTCGTGTTCGCCCTCACCCAGGTGGCTCAAGGGCTGGTCAAGGAGGTGACCGCAGCCGAACCCGAGCGCAATGTGCTGCGGGGCGCGGCGGGGGCGGTGTTCTTCTTCCTGCTGCTCTGGCTGATCTGGATGCTGGCGGCCTGGGTGACCAGCCTGTACGACCCGGAGCAGACATTCGTCCAGATGTTGGTGATCGTCGTCATGTTCGGCACCCTGGTGCTGGCCGTGACGATGCCCGACGCGTCCGGTCACCGGGCCGTCCTCTTCGCCGTTGCCTACGTGACCATCCAGCTCGGCCGGCCGCTGGCGCTCACCCTGGCGTTACGCCAGCACCCACGTCGCAAGGTGACCACCCGGATCACGATCTGGTCAGCGGTCGCCGCGCTGCCCTGGCTGATCGGCGCCGTGATGAATCAACCAGCCCGTCTCGTGCTCTGGACGGCCGCGTTGGGCATCGAATACGTGGGGTTCGCCGCCGGCTGGCCGATACCCCGACTCGGGGCGTCCCGGGTGGACCAGTGGGTGATCAGCGGGCCGCACCTGGTGGAGCGCTACCAGCAGGTGTTCCTCATCGCCCTCGGCGAGGCGGTCCTGGTCATCGGCCTGACCGCCACCAACGCGACGCCCACCGTGGGCGAGGCCGCCGCCTTCGTGACCGCATTCGCGATCACCGTGCTGCTCTGGCGCATCTACTTCCATCGCACGGGCCGCCTGTTGCCCGAGGCGATCCGCGACGCGCGGGCCCCGGCCCGACTCGGTGAGTCGGCGACCTACACCCACCTGGTGGCGGTGGCCGGGGTGATGACCACCGCGGTGGGCTTCGAGTTGGTCATCGCGCACCCGACCGACCGGAGCGAACTGCCCTCGGCGATCGTCATTCTCGGCGGACCGGCGCTGTTCCTTCTCGCCCGTGGCTGGGCGGAGTTCGAGGTCTTCGGGCGGCTGTCCGTACTCCATCTGGTGGGGGCGCTGGTGCTGACGGCGACGATCCCGGTCGGCGCCCGGCTACCCGGACTGGCGGTGCTGATCACCGCCGGGACGGTGCTCGTCGTCATCACCCTGACCGGCACGCTCCAAAGCCGCCGCCGCCCCGCTGAGCGACCCTCGCCGCCTCTGTAGCGGCGGCGACCCAGCCTACCGGGGCGGCATCTCCCGGCGGCACGGGAACGGCGTGCCCGGCTATCCGGGTGCTGTCGCAGTGACCGTCCGATGCGTCGATTCGCCAGCGAGGGTTGACCGAAAGTGACGATCAGGCGGAGGTGTGGTACGCCAGCACACCCCGGTTGATGGCCGCTATCGCCTGACGGGCGGTGGAGCGCAGCTCCGGCGACGCGCCGCCGGAGTCGGACAGCTGACCGAGTAGGTCGACCACCTGCCGCGCCCACCGGACGAAGTCACCGGCCGGCATCTCACCGTCGATCTCGTGCCCGCTGCCGAGCACCTTGGCCAGCGCCTCACCCCGCGCCCACCGGAAGACCGGCCAGGCGAACCCGAGATCCGGCTCGCGGGTCGCGGACAAACCGCGTGCCGCCTCGTCCGCCTCGATCTCGCTCCACAGCTTCAACGTCTCGTCCACCGCGTCGGCCACCGGGCCACGCGGCAGCGACGCGCGCTCGTCGACGTCGCGGCGCGCCTCGAAGACCACCACGGACACCGCGGCGGCCAGCTCCGCCGGGGCGAGGCCGTCCCACACGCCCCGGCGCAGGCACTCGGCGACCAGCAGGTCCGCCTCCGTCCAGATCCGGCCGAGCATCCGGCCGGCGTCGGTCACCGCGCCGTCGCGGGCGAGGTAGCCGCGCTCGGTCAGCAGCGCGACGATCCGGTCGAACGTCCGAGCGAGCGATCCGGTACGCCCGGAGACCCGCTCGCGCAGCTCCTCGGTGTCCCGCTCCAGCCGCCGGCGCCGCTCCGCCCACCGGGCGTGCTCCTCCCGCTCCGGGCAGGCGTGGCAGGGGTGGCGACGTAGCTCGCCGCGCAGCTGGGTGAGCTGGTGGTCCTCGCCGGCCACCTGCCGGGAGCGGCCACCCCGCCGGCCGCCGTGCCGGTCCAGTCCGGTGCCGCTGACCTCGGCGGCCAGATCCCGTCGGCGCCCGGCGAACGGTGGTTGAAGTGCTTGGGCACCCGGATGCGGGCCAGCACCTCGGCCGGCGTGGTGAAGTCGCCGGGGCTGACCCGCCCCGCCCAGCGGTCCTGGGTGAGCACCAGCGGCCGGGGTTCGCCGAATCCGCCGGTCGCCGGGTCCAGCACGACGGCCAGCCCGGCGCGGCGCCCCGACGGCACCCGGATCACGTCACCGACCCGCAGCCGCTCCAGCGAGGCCACCGCGGCGGCCTTGCGCTGGGTCTGCCCCTGCCGGGCGATGGCCTTCTCCCGCTCGGCGATCGCCACCCGCAGCGCGAAGTACTCGTCGAAGTCGCCGTGGTGGCAGGCGGCCTCAGCGCCGTACGCCTCGATGGTTTCGGTGTTGCGCTGCACCTGGCGCGCCAGGCCGACCACCGACCGGTCCGCCTGGAACTGCGCGAACGAGGACTCCAGCAGCGCCCGGGCGGGCTCCGCGCCGACCGTGCCGACGAGGTTCACCGCCATGTTGTACGAGGGCCGGAAGCTGGAGCGCAGCGGGTAGGTGCGGGTGGAGGCGAGCCCGGCCACGTGCCGTGGGTCGGTTTCCGGGGACCACACCACGACGGCGTGCCCCTCCACGTCGATGCCCCGTCGGCCAGCCCGCCCGGTGAGCTGGGTGTACTCCCCCGGGGTCAGGTCGACGTGCGCCTCGCCGTTGTACTTGACCAGCCGTTCCAGGACCACGCAGCGCGCCGGCATGTTGATGCCCAACGCGAGGGTCTCGGTGGCGAAGACCGCCTTGACCAGACCGCGGACGAACAACTCCTCGACGATCTCCTTGAACACCGGCAGCATGCCGGCGTGGTGTGCGGCCAGGCCGCGTTCCAGCCCGTCGAGCCACTCCCAGTAGCCCAGCACCGACAGGTCCTCGCCGGGGATGGCGGTGACCCGGGACTCGACGACCCGGCGGATCTCGGCCCGCTCCTCCGGCGAGGTGAGCCGCAGCCCGGCGGCGAGGCACTGCTGCACCGCGGCGGCGCAGCCGGCCCGGCTGAAGATGAACAGGATCGCCGGCAGCAGGCCCTCCCGGTCCAGCCGGTCGACGATGTCCGGGCGCATCGGGCCACGCCAGCGGGGGCCGCGCCGACCGGAACCCGGCCCGGCGCTGCGTCCCTCCCCCAGCTCCAGGCGACGCATGGTGTCGCGGGTGTAGCGCAGCAGCTCCGGGTGCACGTCGTGCTTGCGGGCCGCGTCGGCATCGTGGAACAGGTCGAACATCCGCTTGCCGACCAGCATGTGCTGCCACAGCGGCACCGGCCGGTGCTCGCTGACCACCACGGCGGTCTCGCCGCGCACGGTGACCAGCCAGTCGGCGAACTCCTCGGCGTTGGAGACGGTCGCCGACAGCGAGACCAGGGTGACCGAGGCGGGCAGGTGGATGATCACCTCTTCCCACACCCCGCCGCGGAACCGGTCGGCGAGGTAGTGCACCTCGTCCATCACCACGTACGCGAGGCCCTGCAACGTGCTGGAGCCCGCGTAGAGCATGTTGCGCAGCACCTCGGTGGTCATCACCACCACCGGCGCGTCGCCGTTGATCGCGTTGTCGCCGGTGAGCAGGCCGACCTGCTCGGCGCCGTACCGGGCGACCAGGTCGTGGTACTTCTGGTTGGACAGCGCCTTGATCGGCGTCGTGTAGAAGCACTTGCGCCGGGTCGGCGGCGTCGCCGCGCCGTCGGCCGCCGCCGGGTCGTCGGGTCGCCCGCGCAGAGCCAGGTGTACGGCGAACTCGCCCACCACCGTCTTGCCAGCCCCGGTCGGGGCGCACACCAGCACGCCGCTGCCGCGCTCCAGCGACTGACACGCCTCCCGCTGGAAGTCATCGAGGTCAAACCCCAGGTCAAGGGCGAACTCGTCCAGCGCCGGGAACTGTGCGGCCTGCGCGGCTCGGCGGCGCGCCGCTGCGTACCGCTCGGCGGGGCTCGACATGGCACCAAGATTAGTGCGTGCCGGGGCACCGCACCCCACAAGGCCGTCCGGAGGGCCCGTCGGCGGGGGTCGGTAGGGTGCACGGCGTGCCGGACCATGCCGAACCGCCCCAGACCCGTCCGCCGGGCAGCGCCGAGGCCGCCGCCGCCCCGCGGGCGTCCCGACGGCCCGTCAAGGCGGTGCTCTTCGACTTCCACGGCACCCTCGCCCAGGTCGAGGAACCCCGGCGGTGGGTGCTGGAGGCCGCCGCGGCCTGCGGGGTCAGCCTGGACCCGGTCCGGGCCACGTCGCTGGCCGACCGGCTGCTCACCGCCGGG
>NZ_JAEVHM010000126.1 GCF_016802865.1 Micromonospora parastrephiae
GGGGTGGGCGCTCGGCAGGATGCGCAACAGTTCGGTGGGCGGCTCGACCGGCTGACCGGCGCCGAACCGGATGGCCAGGTGCGCGGCGGACGGTCGGCGGGCCGGGTCGGCGGCGAGGCAGGCGAGGGTCAGCTCGGCGATGTCGGCGGGCAGGCCGGCCACCCGCAGCGGCGGCACCGGCGTGCCCCGCCGGTGCACCTCCAGGGCGTCCTCCCAGCTCTGCACGGGCAGCGGCGCCTGACCGGTGAGGGTGCGGTAGAGCAGGGCGCCGAGGGCGTACACGTCGCTGGCCGGATCGGGTGGGCCGGCGGCGAGGCGCTCCGGGGCGAAGTAGGCGGGTGTGCCCATCAGCGGCTCGCCGGACTGGCTGTCGAGCCCGCCGAGCGCGGCGATGCCGAAGTCGAGCACCTTGGCGCCGGTGTCGGTGAGCATGACGTTGCCCGGCTTCACGTCCCGGTGCACCACCCCGATGCGGTGTGCGGCGGCCAGCGCGGCGGCGATCTGCCCGGCCACCCGGACCGCCTCGGGCCAGGGCAGCGGGCCGGTGCGCAGCCGGTCGGCCAGGTTGTGCCCGTCGACCAGCTCCATCACCAGGTACGGCACGACGACGCCGCCGGCCAGGGTCGCCTCGGCGTAGTCGTACACCTGGGTGACGTGCGGGTGGGTCAGCCGGGCGGCCGCGCGGGCCTCGCGTCGGATGGTGGCCCGCAGTTGCGGGTCGGCGGCGAGTTGCCCGGCGAGCACCTTGATCGCGACCGGCCGGCCGAGCACCTCGTCGTCGGCCCGCCACACCTCGGACATGCCACCGAGACCGATCCGCTCGTGCAGTACGTAGCGGTCGTGGAGACGGAGGGTGGGCATGAAGGGTGACATGGCCTCACCAGTCTGCCTGGCGACTTCCCGCTCGACCACCCTGCGTGCCCGGACCGGTACCGTTCGTCCCGCACGTGCCCAAATGAGCGGTGGTCAGGAGCAGCGGGGGGCGGTGGGCAGCGGTCGGGGCTGGATCCGGTCGGCGAGCCGGCGCAGGGCGACGGCGGTCGCCTGCCGGGTCGGGGCGAGCAGCGCCCGGCGGGCGCGCTCGGTCTGGACCGGGGCGTCCGGGCGGGCCGAGTTGACGTGGCGGTTCATCGCGTCGAGAGCGGTGAGGTATCCGGTCGGGTATTCCATGGTCAACTCCTCGGGACAGGTCCGGTGGAGGCCCGGACGACGAGTGCGGTGGGTAGCAGCACGTGACCGGCCGCGGCGTCCGCGGGTGGGTCGAGCAGCAGTTGGGCGGCGATGCGACCCTTCTCCTCGGCCGGCTGCCGGACGGTGGTGAGGCCGGCCGCCGCGGCCTCCGGGACGTCGTCGAACCCGGTCACCGAGACCGGCGGGTTGTTGCCGCCCGGCCGCTGGGCCAGTACGTCCAGCACGCCGAGGGCGAGGACGTCGGAGCCGGCCAGCACGGCGGTCGGCGGTGCGGGACGGTCGAACAGCCCGGCCACGGCGGCGGCCGCGGCCTGACGGCTGTTGCCCCGGGCGTTGACCAGCGTCAGCTCGGCCCAGTCGACGCCGACCTCGGCGAACGCGTCGGCGAAGCCGCTGAGCCGGCCACGGGTGGTCGGGTGTCGAGCCTCCTGCACCCCGGAGAGGGTGAGCGGGCCGGCCGGTGCGTCGGGAAGCACGGAGTCGACGAGCAGAGCCACCCGGCGGTGACCGAGACCGGCCACGTGCGCGGCGATGCCGTACGCCGCGGCGCGCTCGTCGATGCCGACGAACCGCTCGTGCGCGTCGGCGTCGTCGCGGGGGGCGGTGCTGACGAACGGCAGCCCGCGCTCCCGGATCACGTCCAGCGCCCATTCCTCGTCGGCCACGCAGTAGACGCAGAAGCCGTCGACGGCCGCATTCTCCACCGCCCGCCGGGCGTCGGTCTGCGCCGGCGGCAGCGGCACGAGCAGCATGCTGGTGCCGTGCCGCTCGGCGGCCCCACCCACCCCGGCGAGGAAGCGGACGGCGAACGGGTCGGTGAAGGCGTACGAGAGTTGTGAGGTGAACAGCACCCCGATCGAACCGACGAAGCCACGCCGCAGGGATCGCGCGGTGGGGTTGGGGCCGGGGTAGCCGAGTTGGCGGGCGGCGTCCAGGATCCGCTCGCGCAGGGCGGAGGAGAGCTGGTCGGGGCGGCTGTAGGCGTTGGACACGGTGCTGCGGGAGACGCCGACTGCGTCCGCCACGGCTTGCAGTGTTGGCTTCACCGGCACCCCTCTGTATCGATCCAGACTGTATCGATACAGAGGCTAGCCCGACCGGTCGGCATCGGTCAATACGACAGCCCACGAACGTCAGGACAGAAGCTGGCCGTCGGGCGCAATCACCGGTCGGGCAGGCGGACGGCCCGGCTCACGCCGAGTAGTGCTCCTCCAGCAGTCGCCCGAGGATCTCCGGCGTACGCTCCGGCGGTTCGGCCTCGACGCACAGCCGTTCCATGGCGACCGCGTAATACTCCAGGTCGTCGCGCTTGTCCAGGTAGATCGCACTGGTCAACTGCTCGATGTAGACGATGTCGGGCAGCTCCTGGTCGCCGAAGCGCAGGATGGTGAACGCGCCACCGGCCGCGGCGTGCCCCCCGGCGGCGAACGGGATGACCTGGAGGCGGATGTGGGGTGACTTGGTCGCCTCGATGAGCGAGGTGAGCTGGCCCCGCATCACCTCGGCCCCGCCGATCGGACGGCGCAGTGCCGCCTCGTCCACCACGGCCCAGAGTTGCGGAGGGTTGTCCCGACGCAGCAACTGCTGGCGCTGCATCCGCAGGGAGACCCGCCGGTCGATCTCGGCGGGACCGGCGGTGCCGTGCCCGAGCAGCACGACCGCGCGGGCGTACTCCCGGGTCTGCAACAGCCCGGGTACGAATTGCACCTCGTAGCTGCGGATCAGCGCGGCCGCCGCCTCCAGACCCAGGTACGACTGGAACCAGGTGGGCAGCACGTCGCCGTAGCGGTGCCACCAGCCGGGGCTGTTGGCGTCCCGTGCGAGCTTGAGCAGCGCCTCGCGCTCACACTCGTCGGTGACGCCGTAGAGCGTGAGCAGGTCGGACACGTCGCGTTCCTTGAAGCCGACCCGGCCCAGCTCCATCCGACTGATCTTGGACTCGGAGGACCTGATCTCCCAGCCGGCGCCTTCACGGGTCACCCCGCTGGACTCCCGCAGCCGACGCAGTTGGGCGCCGAGCAGCATGCGCAGCACGGTTGGCCCGGTTGTCGGGCCGCCCTCGGCGGGAACCATCGTCACGTGCGGACCTCCGGATACCGACCATCGCGGACGGGAACCCGGCCCGACCGACGTGTAAGCATGCCATGGACCGACAGTGAGGCGACCTCCTCCGGACCGGTGATTCGGATCGGTCGTCGGGACAGTCAGTTGATCAGATGGTCGAAGTCACCGTCGCGCGCGCCGAGCACGAACGCGGCGATCTCGTCCACTGTGTAGATCAGTGCCGGCCCCTCCGGATGTCGTGAGTTGCGGACCGCGATGCCAGCTCCCCCGGGCAGTTCGGCGAGTTCGACGCAGTTGCCGCTGGGGTTGCTGCGGCGACTCTTCTGCCAGGTCAGCGGGGGCAACTGATGGATCGGGACACCATTCGGTGGCTGCTGCATGAGGAAGTCTTTCTGCTCACGAGCCCGCCGGTGCCCGTGGGAGGAGCGGTGACGGCGAGGGGTGCGGTATCGACATCGGACAGTCTGCACGTGCATCTGCTATTGCATCTGCACCGGACGGCGAGCATGATAACGCACGTGAACGGTGCCCATCCGTTCACGTTGAGTAACCCTCGGCTGGGCAACCACCAGGGGAAACGGGCCCGGCACGGTGTGCGCCGCGTCGGCCGGAGACTGGAGGCGGTCGCGGCGATGGGAGGGCTCGTGCCGGATCCGATGAGTGTCGCCTCCGGCATCTGCGCGGCGGGCGCGCTGCTCTCCTCCTGGCAGTTGCGCCGCAGGGCGTTGCGCGCCGAAGCCGAGATCGGGCACCTCCAGGCCGAGCTGGCCGCCGAACGGCACGCCGCCAGCCACGATCCGCTCACCGGGCTGCCCAACCGGCGCGCCTTCTACCGCCTCGCGGCCACCCTGCTCACCGACGCGGCCGGCGAGCCGCTGATCGCCGTCGTGCTCGACCTCGACGACTTCAAGCAGATCAACGACCGGTACGGTCACGCCGCCGGCGACCAGGTGCTGATCAGCGTGGCCGAGCGGCTGGCCGGGTTCGCCGGGGACAACCTCGTCGCCCGCCTGGGCGGCGACGAGTTCGCCGGGCTGCTCGCCAGCCCCACCATCGACAGGCGTTGGATCGAGCACTCCACCCGACGGCTCAGTGAGACCGTCGCCGCACCGATCCGGCTGGCCGGGTGCAGCGTCCGGGTGACCGCCTCCGTCGGGCTCGCCCCGGTGACCGGCCCGGCCCAGCTCACCGACGCGCTCAGTCGCGCCGACGCGGCCATGTATCAGGCGAAGAGCCTCGGCGGCGCACGATCGCCCCGGCAGCTCGTCGACAGCGTCCCGCTGGCCGAGCACTGAACTGCCGCACCCTCGCGGCCACCGCCGGTCGAGGTCGCGCAGCGCCCCGTCGGCTGCGGACCTCAGCGCAGCGTGGCGAGGTACCGGTCCAGAGCCGCGTACGACTCGGAGGCGCCCTGCGCCATGCCGGACTCGACCATGCCGTCGCGTTCCTCGGTGGTGTCGAAGCGAGTCGTGGTGGTGACCACGGTGCGGCCGCTCTGCTCAGTGAAGACCACCGTCTCCACCGCCACGTGGCCGGGCATGCCTTCGAACTCGAAGGTCTGCACGATTCGTTCCGGTACGACGATCTCCCGGAACTCGCCCCGGAAGGCGTAGTCGTTGCCGTCCGGAGCGTGCTCGACGTTGCGGTAGTGGCCGCCCACCCGGAAGTCGATCTCGACGTCCAGCGGATTTCCCCGGCCCCACCAGCGCTTGAGGTGTTCGGCCTGGGTGTGCGCGGCGAAGACCAGGTCACGCGGCGCGTCGAACGTCCGGCTCATGGTGATCTCGTGATCGGACGGCAGGTCGATGCTCAGGTCACGGGTCTCGGTCATGGCTAATCTCCTTCAGCTCGCGTAGATAGTCGTCCAATGTGTCGTAACGGTCGTCCCAGAGCCGGCGGTACTGGTCGACCCACTCGGCAAGGATGCGCAGCGGCGTCGGGTCGAGCCGGCAGCGCCGCCACTGCGCCTCGCGGGTGCGCACGATCAGCCCTGCGCGCTCCAGCACGGCGAGGTGTTTGGAGATCGCCTGGACACTGATCGGGAACGGCTCCGCCAGTTCGTTGACCGTCGCCTCGCCGGTCGCCAGCCGGGCCAGGATGGCTCGGCGGGTGGGATCGGCGAGGGCGGCGAACACGGCACTGACCGGGTCTGTTGTCATTATGTCGCTTTCAACCGTCTGGGTTATCAACCGATAGGTTGACGATACCCTGTGCCGGTCGTCAGTCAACCCTCTCCGGCCGAAGCCGGTCGACGTCGGCGTGATTCGGATCAGCGCCCGGGTATGGAGTGGCGGTCCCCGCGCGCCGACGGCCGAGAGGAACAGACGTGACGAGCATCCGCGCCCTCGTACTCAACTGCACCCTCAAGCCGTCACCGGCCCCGTCCAGTTCCGAGCAACTCGGCCAGGAGGTGCTGGCCGAACTGGCCGCGCAGGGCGTGGACGGCGAACTGGTCCGGGTCGTCGACCACGACGTGCGCTTCGGGGTGTCGACGGACGAGGGCGACGGAGACGGCTGGCCCACCATCCGCGCCAAGCTGGTCGAGGCCCAGGTACTCATCATCGCCACGCCGATCTGGCTCGGTCAGCCGTCCAGCGTCTGCAAGATGGTCCTCGAACGCCTCGACGCCGAACTCTCCGAGACCGACGCGGAGGGCCGACTCTCGACCTACGGCAAGGTGGCCGGCGTCGCGGTCGTCGGCAACGAGGACGGCGCACACCACACCATCGGCCAGGTGCAGCAGGCGCTCAACGAGGTGGGCTTCACCTGCCCCGCCGCCGGCGCGACCTACTGGGTCGGCGAGGCGCTGCACAAGGTGGACTACCGCGACGCGGCCCGAAGCCCGACACCACCGGCCGTACGACGAAGGCGCTGGCCTTCAACAGCGCGCACCTCGCCCGGCTGCTCGCCGAGCAGCCGTACCCACCGCCGGAAGCGCGAGGGGCCGCGGTCGGCCCGAGCCGCGAGCCGGCCTGACCGCCGATTGCGGTTCGTCGAGCGGCCTCGCCCTGCGCCCGCTGCTCCGACCAGCCGCGTTGTACACCTGCTGCGCCTGTAGAGCTGCCCCACAGGTGGGGCAGCACGGCGCGACCGTCCACCCGGTCCGGCCGCCGGCGCGACCCGTCCACACGGTCCGGCCGCCGGCGCGACCCTCGCCGACCGCGCCCGGCCAGCCACGGGGCTGCCCCATACCCGGGGCAGCTCTACAGGCGCGCGGTGGATACCTCGACCTGGCGTCCCGACGTACCCCGCCGGCATGCCTGTACCGGCGGTCCGACCGGCGCGACGGTCAGCGCCAGCCGTAGCCGGCGCGTAGGGCCTGCCCGATCCGCTCGAACCGGGGCCGATCCAGGACGGCACCCTCGCGGCGGATGCTGTCCTCGCGCATGGTGAGCACCCGGTCCAGCCGCACCCAGCTCGGCCGGTTGTCCCGGTCCCATTCGCCGGGGCCGAGCGCGAACCAGTGCCGCTGCCCGTCCCGTTCGCTCTGACTGGACAGCATCAACCCGAACAGCGTCCGGCTGTGTCGTCCGACCACCAGCACCGGTCGGTCCTTGCCCTGCCGCGGGTCGTCCTCGTACGGCACCCAGGTCCAGACGATCTCGCCGGGATCGGCCTGACCGTCCCGCTCCGGGGCGTAGGTCAACTCCCGCCGCTGCAACGCGCTCACCTGGCGGCGCCGCGCCACCTGCGCCGGGCCCGGCCCGGTACGCCGCGGCGACGGGATCACCGCGCCCACCCGGGAGATGCGCGCTGCCACGTTCCTCAACAGACCAGCCACGGCGGGCAGCCTACCGGCCCCCGCCCGCACACCGGCGCGGGTGGTGCTGCGGCAGACTGGCCCGATGAGCGAGTTCCCCGACGACCTGCCGATCCTCGAACGGCGCGCGGTGCGGGTGGTGGTCCTCGACGACACCGAGCGGGTGCTGCTGTTCCACACCCGGGACCCGGACCATCCCCGGCTGGGCACCTGGTGGGAGCTGCCGGGCGGCGGCATGGACGCCGGGGAGACGTACCGCGACACGGCGGTGCGGGAGTTGCGCGAGGAGACCGGCCTCGTGATCACCGCCGATCAGGTCGGCGAGCCGACCTGGCGACGGCGGGCGAGTTTCCTGCACCGACAGGTGCGGCACGTCCAGGACGAGGTGGTCGTCGTGGTACGGCTGACCGGCCCCGGCCCGGACGTCGACGAGGCGCACCGGCTCGACTACGAGCTGGAGGACTACTTCGGCTTCCGCTGGTGGGCGCTGCCGGAGGTGGTGACCAGCACGGAACGCTTCTACCCCGGGCAACTCCCCCGGCTCATCACCCGCTTCCTGGCCGGAGAGGAGATCGACGAACCCTTCGAGCTGTGGTCGTGAAGCGGGGCCGGCGGGCAGAGTGGGACCATGACGACCGACCTGCACGGGCCGCTCGCCGCGTACGCCGCGCGGCTGCACGCCACGATCGGCGACCGGCACCACGTCGCCGCACCGCTCGGAGCCTGGCTGCTGCTCGCGCTGGCCGCCGTGGCCGAACCCGACCAGGCCGACCGCCCACTGGCCGAGGCGCTCACCGATGCCCTGGGCACCGACCTGGCCAGCGCCGCCGCGATCGCCCGCGCGCTGTTGGACGCGCCGCATCCGCTGGTCGCGTCCGCCACCGCGCTCTGGCACCGCCCGGGTCAGGGCGACGGCGGACCGACCGACTGGCGGCCCGCCCTGCCCGCGACGACCGAGGTCGGCGCACTCCCCGACCAGGCCGGGTTGGACGCCTGGGCACGCGAGCACACCCTCGGCCTGATCGAGAGGTTCCCACTGCGCGTCGGGCCGGACGTGGTCCTGGCCCTCGCCAGCGCCCTGGCCACCCGCATCTCCTGGGCCGAGCCGTTCGACGTCGCCGAGGCCCGCGCCCTCGGCGCCGACAGCGTCTGGGCGCGTCGACTGCGCCGGCGTGCTGCGCAGCCCGGCGCGGGGGCACCGGTGCGCCATCGCCACGACCCCGGAGGCCGGCGACGTGATCGTGCACGCCGCGTCGGCCCAGGCGGACGACGGCGCCGGCCTGGTCGTCCTCTCGGTGGCCGCCGCGCCGCAGGTGCCGCCGGCCGATGTGCTCGCCGCCGCGTACCGGATCAGCACCGGCGCGGCCGACGGCGCGCAACCGGCCGGTCGCCGCTCACTGTTCGACCTGCCGCTCGGTGACGGTCCGCTGTGGACGGTACGGGAGGAGAGGGTACGGACGCGGGCCCGCGACGGCCGCGAGGAACGGCACACGGCGGTGCTTCCCTGCTGGTCGGTTCGCAGCGAGCACGACCTGACCGGTCCGGCGCTCGGATTCCCCGCCGCGTCGGCGACGCTGGCGAAGGCGCTGGCCCTGCCCGTGCGGGCCTTCGAGGCGCGACAGGTGGCAATGGCCCGGTTCGGGCGGTACGGCTTCGAGGCGGCGGCGGTCACCGGCATGTTCGGGCTGACGAGCCTTCCGCCGGAGGGCGTCGTCCGGATCGCCGAGCTGCGCTTCGCTCACCCGTACGCGGTGGTGGCCGTGGCCACCGACACCCGTCCCGACCGCACCACCGGGCCCTGGCACGGCGTGCCGGTCTTCTCCGCCTGGGTCGCCGAGCCCGAGGAGCTACCCGACGCCGACGCGTGATGTCCGGGCCGGCGGCGTGGTTCAGTCCCCGACAGACGGCGGTACGGCCGGGGACACACCGCCTTCCTGATCGCGGGTCAGAGCGTCCACCATCTGCTGGAACTCGCGTACCGTGACGGCCTCGCGCAGCGTCGCGAACACCGCGCCGGTACCGGCGCGGGCGGTCGCCTCGTCGACACCCGCCCGGTTGGCGACCCGCCGCAGGAACTCGGCGGGCCCGGCAGCGGCCGGCGGCGCGGCCGGCGCGCGATCCGGGCCGCGCAGATAGGGGTCGAGTTCGTCCGGGAGCTGTCCTGCGGGGTCGTGGTTCGCGCCGCCGGTGACCCGTTCGGCCATCGTCTGGAGAACGGCACGCGCCACTACGCCAGCCTGCTCGGTCGGCAGCCCGGAGCGCCGGGACACCGCGTCGATGAAGCGGGGGAACCGCACGCCGCCCTCCTGTCCGCCACGGGCCCCGCGCTTACCCGGGTACGCGCTCGACAAACGGCACGACGGTCAGCGCAGCAGGCCCGCCGCGTGCCCGTGCGCACGTCCTTGCCCTCGGACCGGGGTGCTCAGCACCAGTCCGTCCTCGATGAGGATCCAGGCAATCTTGTCGATCTCGGACACGCCACCCCTCCCCGACCGCCGGAAGCGGGCACGCTACCACCCCGGCGCTGTTCCGGGCGTCGGCTCGTCGGCCAGCAGGTCGAGCAGCAGCGCGGCGGTCCACCCGAACGCCGGTGAGCCCAGCCCGACGCCGGTGTCCGGGTGGAAGTACTCGTGGCACCCGGCGCCCGCCACCAGCGCGATCATCGACTCGCGCAGCCCGGCCGCCAGCTCCGGATGCCCGTGCGTGGCGAGCCCGCGCCGCACCAGCCAGCCGATGTTCAACCAGCTCGGTCCACGCCAGTAGCGCAGCGGTTCGAAGTCCAGTGCGGTGCGGTCGTGGCTGGGCAGCGGCCGGTCCATCCGCCGGGCCACCCCGAAGCGCGCCGAGCGGGCCTCGACGACGAGCGCGTCGGCCTGTCGCGTCGGCAGGTCGGGCAGGATCAGCGGCGTGAGCCCCAGCACGCTCCGGGCTCTGACCAACCGGTCGGTACGCAGGTCGCGGGGCTGGAACGTACCGGTGTCCGGGTCGTACAGCCGGCGTAGCAGGGCTTCGGTGATCCGGGCCGCGCGGGCCCGGTGCGGGCCCGGGTCGACGCCGGTGAGCGCGGCGATCTCGGCGAGGGCGTGTTCGGCCGCGCCGAACGCCGCGTTGAACAGCGGGCACTCGACCAGGAACGGGTGGTCGTCGGCGAGGCCCCGGTCGGCGTAGCCGTGGTCCCGGTAGGCGGCGACGATCGCCAGGTAACGCGCGTAGTCCAGGTCCGTGGGGCGGTGCGCGGCGTCGGCGTGCGCGGTGTCGTGCCGACGGTACGCGCGCATCACCGCCGCCTCGGCTCCGACCGCCGCCATCGGCTCGTCCCAGGCGGGGCTGTTGTCCAACCCGGACTCCCAGGGGTGCACGATGCAGACCAGCCCGTCGCCGGCCACGTCCCGCCGGTCGGCCAGGTAGCGCTGCTGGGCGACCAGCGCCGGGTAGAGCCGGCGCAACGCGGCCAGCCCGGCCGAATCGGGTGCGCGTCGGTACGCCAGCCACGCGGCGAGCGCGTGCACCGGCGGCTGGACCAGGCCGGACGTGTGCACGGCCGGCGCGCCCTCGGCGTTCGCCGAGCCCCACAGCTCCGGCCCCGGGAAGTACGCGCCAATGCGCAGCGCCGGGTTGAACACGATGTGCGGCACCCGCCCGTCGGCCCACTGCGCCCGGAACAGGCTCGCCAACTCCTGCCAGGCCCGCTCGGGGCGATCTGGGCCAGCCCGACCGCGATGAAGGCGGAGTCCCAGCTCCACTGGTGGGGGTAGAGCGTGCGCGACGGCACGGTGTGGTCGTGCTCCCAGTTGGCGTCGAGCGTGTCGGCCGCGAGCTGCCGCAGCCCGGCCAGGTCGGTGGGGCCACCGGTGTGGGCCGCGGCGGCGCCGGCGGTCACGCGGCGGCCCGCCGGGGCAGCGCGTGCCGCAACACCGTGGCGGCCTGTTGCAGGGCCCGGACCGGGTCGCCGCGCAGCCGGCACTCCAGGGACAGCCAGCCCCGGTAGTCCAGCTCCAGCAGGGTCCGCATCAGCGCCGGCCAGTCGAGGTGCCCGGCGCCGGGCTGGTAGCGGTTGGAGTCGCTGACCTGCACGTGCCCGAGGTACGGCGCGGCGGCGCGCAGAGCCCGGTGCACGTCGTCCTCCTCGATGTTCATGTGAAAGGTGTCGGCGACCACCCGCACCGACGGCAGCCCGAGCGCCGCGCACAACGCGACCGCTTCGTCGAGCCGGTTGACCATGTGGTCCTCGTACCGGTTGAGGGGTTCCAGGAAGAGGGTGACGCCCTCGGCCCGAGCGTGTTCGCCCAGCTCGCCGAGGGCGTCGAGGAGGACCTGCCGGTCGCCGGCCGGCGGGCGCGGCGGCTCGAACGGCGGCAGCCGCCGGGAGAACATCCCCCAGGCGGCCGGGGTCATCACCCCGACGCCGCCCAGCTCGGCGATGACCGAGAGTTGGGAGCGCAGGTTGCGGACCGCGTCGGCGGACCGGGCCGGGTCGAAGTCGCCGATGAAGTGGTCCATCTCGACGCAGACGGTGGGCATCACCACCCCGGCGGCGCGGGCCCGGCGCAGCTCGGGCAGCCGACGGGCGAACGCGAGCTCGCCGCGTCCGCGCAGTTCGATGCCCTGGTAGCCGAGGGCGGCGGCCAGGGCGTGCTTCTGGATCAGGTTGGTGCCCGGCAGGAGTTGTTCCTGGCAGGCCAGCGCGATGGTGGTCATGAGAACCTCAACACCACTTGGAGGATGTCACCGGCGCCGCGGTCGAGCAGCGCGAGGGCGTCGGCGACCGCGCTGGCGTCGACGATGTGGCTGATCAGCGGCAACGGGTCGACGCTGCGCTCAGCCACCAGGTCCATGAAGGTCTGCGCCACGCGGTCGCCGGTCCACCGGCCGGCCATGCTCGGCGCGGGGGTGGGCCCGGAGACCTGGGCGGCCACCAACTGGATGCGGTTGTGGTGGAACTCCTCGCCGAGGCCGAGCGCGTCGGCCTGGCCCTGGTAGAAGCCGGCGGCCACGACCCGGCCGGCGTGCACGGTGGACCGGATCGCCTCGTGCAACGCCGGGTACGCCCCGGACAACTCGAGGCAGACGTCCGCGCCACGGCCGCCGGTGGCCGCGTGCAGCGCCGCCGCGGCCGACTCGACGGCGACGTTCACGGTGAATCGGGCGCCGTAGCGGGCGGCATGCTCCAACCGTTCGGGCACCCGGTCGACGGCCACCACCCGGGCGCCGGAGAGCACCGCGAGCCGGGTGGCGAGCAGCCCGATGACGCCCTGCCCGAAGACGCCGACCCAGTCGCCCAGGTGCAGGTCACCGGCGAGCACGGCGGTCAGCGCGATGGCGCCGGGCCGGGCGAAGACCGCGGCGAGCGGGTCCAGCCCGGCGGGCAGCGGACGGACCGCGTCGGCGGCGAGCACCGCCTCGGCCCGATGCCCCCAGATGCCCCACACGAGCTGCCCCGGGTGCCGGTCGGCGACCTCGGAGGCCACCTCGACGACCTCGCCGACCTCCTCGTAGCCGAAGCCGACCAGCGGGTAGGGCACCGGGGTCTGTCGGGGGACGAACATCCGGGCGGCGTCGTCCCAGTCCTTGCTGAGTCGGGGGTTGCTGCCCCGGTAGAGGGTCAGCTCGGTGCCGGCGGAGATGCCCGAGTAGCAGGTGCGGACCCGGACCTGGCCCGGGCCGAGCGGGTCCGGTGGACAGGGCTCGAGGCTGATCCGTCGAGGCCCGGCGAGGGAGACCACCCAGTTGCCCATGTGTCACATCCCGGTAGCACTGGGCTCCAGGATAGCAAAAAATCGCTATATGTCTTGTCATTGATCTATCGAAGGTGTTGAATCCCGTATGTACCCTTCGAGAGGAGTGCCACCGATGTCAGCACCTCCGAGGCGGATACTCGCCACCACCCTGATCATGGCACTGGCAGCGTCAACCCTGCTGGCTTGCGGAGACGACGGATCCGACAGCAACAGCAAGAAGATCACCGTCTGGAGCCTGGAGGACGTCGCCGACCGCGTCACCGCCACCAAGGCGATCATCGCCGACTTCACCGCGAAGACCGGGATCCAGGTCGACCTCGTGACCGTCAACGAGGACCAGTTCCCCTCCCTGATCGCCGCCAACGCCGCCGCCGGTGAGCTGCCCGACGTGGTCGGCTCGGTCTCCCTGGCCGGCATCCGTACGCTCGCCGGCAACGAGCTGCTGCACGCCTCGGCGAACGCGGAGGTCGTCGACAAGCTGGGCCGGCAGACGTTCTCCCCGCGCGCGCTGGAGCTCACCTCCGACGACGGCAAACAGCTCTCCGTCCCCAGCGACGGGTGGGGGCAGTTGCTCGTCTACCGCAAGGACCTGTTCGCCGCCGCCGGCCTGCCCGCCCCCGACACGTACGAGCGGATCACCGCCGCCGCGGCGAGGCTGAACACGGGCGGCGTCGCCGGGATCACCGCGGCGACCGCCCCCAGCGACGTGTTCACCCAGCAGACCTTCGAGCACCTGGCGCTGGCCAACGGCTGCCAGCTCACCGACGACGGCGGCGCGGTCACCCTCGACTCGCCGCAGTGCGTCGAGGCGTTCCGCTTCTACGGCGACCTGATCCGCACAAGCTCGGTGAAGGGCGCGCAGGACGTGGACACCACCCGGGCCACCTACTTCGCCGGCAAGGCGGCCATGGTGATCTGGTCGCCGTTCATCCTCGACGAGCTGGCCGGGCTGCGCAACGACGCCAAACCGACCTGCCCGCAGTGTCAGGCCGACCCGGCGTTCCTCGCGAAGAACAGCGGATTCGTCACCGCGATCAAGGGCCCGAACGGCACCGAGCCGGCCCAGTACGGCGAGATCAGCTCGTGGGCTGTCCTGGACGGCGCGGCGGCCGACCCGGCGAAGTCCTTCGTGGAGTACATGCTCGGCGACGGCTACCCGCGCTGGTTCGGCATGTCCCCGGAGGGCCGCTTCCCGGTGCGCAAGGGCACCCCGGCCGAGCCGGAGGCGTACCTCAACGCCTGGAACACCAGCCAGGCGGGCGTGGACGCGAAGAAGCCCCTCGCCGACGTGTACGGCGCCGAGGTGCTGGCCACGCTGCGCCGCAGCCCGGACACCTTCGGCCGGTGGGGGCTGAGCCAGGGGCAGGGCAAGCTGGTCGGCGCCATGCTCGGCGAGCTACCGGTGCCGAAGGTCCTGGGCGACCTCATCGCCGGCAAGTCCGACGCGGCGGCCACCGCCGAGCGGGCCACGAAGGACGTCGACGCCATCAAGGCGGGCGTCAATTGACCACCACCGCGCCCGGCCCCGGTCGCTCCCCCACCCGGGAGCGGCCGGCGCCACCACGGCGCCGACCACTGACCCTGCGCCGCCGTGAGTCCCGTGCCGGGCTCGCGCTGGTCGCACCGACCCTGCTGGTCACCATCGCTGTCATCGGCATCCCGATCGTGTGGACCGTGGTGCTCGCCTTCCAACGGGTCCGGCTCGCCACGCTGCGCAAGACCGGCCTGTTCGGCGAGTTCACGATGGACAACATCGACCGGGTGCTGCACACCCCCGGTTTCGCCGAGACGCTGTGGGTCACGCTGCTCTACAGCATCGGCGGCACGGTCGGGTCGATCCTGCTGGGCCTGGTCGCCGCCCTGGTCGTCCGTCGACCGTTCCGGGGCCGCACCCTGGTCCGGGCGTCCATGCTGCTGCCATACGTGGCACCGGTGGTCGCGGTGACCTTCGTCTGGCAGGTGATGCTCGACCCGCAGCTCGGCATCGTCAACGACTGGGGTCAACGGCTGCTCGGCTGGGACGCCCCGGTGCCGTTCCTCACCCAGGAGTCGACCGCGCTGACCACGGTGATCGTGTTCGAGGCGTGGCGGTACTTCCCGTTCGCGTTCCTGTTCCTGCTGGCCCGGCTCCAGGCGGTGCCCGGCGAGTTGGAGGAGGCCGCCCGGGTCGACGGGGCCACCCCCACCCAACGGTTCCGCCACATCCTGCTGCCGCAACTGTTGCCGGTGATCGCCCTGCTGGGCGTGCTGCGCTTCATCATGACGTTCAACAAGTTCGACGACGTCTACCTGCTCACCGGTGGCGCGGCCGGCACCGAGGTGGTCAGCGTACGGGTGTACGAGTTTCTCACCGCCCGTACCGACATCGGCGCGGCGGCCGCGCAGGCGGTCGTGCTGGCCGTGGTGCTCATCGTGTTCGTGCTGATCTACCTGCGCTTCTTCGGACGGAGGGTGGGCTGATGGACCGCGACGCCATCGAGACGGTCAGCCTGCGCTGGGTGCGCCGCCTGGTGATCGCCGTGTTCCTGGTGGTCACCGTCTTTCCCTTCTACTACATGCTGCTGCTCTCGGTGCGTCCCATCGAGCGGCTGCTGCTCGACCCCGGCTCGCTGGTGGTCGGCTTCGGTGAGCTGACCGTCGCCACGTACGCCGAGGTGCTCAGGTCCACCGCAAACGGGGGCCAGGGATTCCTCACCTTCATCCGCAACAGCGGGCTGGTCGCCGTCGCGGCGACCCTGCTCACCCTGGTCGTGGCGATCCCCGGCGCGTACGCGGTGGCCCGGCTGCGGTTCTTCGGCCGGCGGCAGGTGGACTTCCTGTTCCTGGCGGTCTACCTGTTCCCGTCGATCGTCATCGCGATTCCCCTGTTCGTGGTCTTCACCCGGGCCGGGTTGCGCGGCTCCCTGTTCGGTTTGGTGCTGGTCTACATCTCGCAGACGCTGCCGGTCTCGGTCTACATGTTGAAGAACTACTTCGAGACCATCCCGGTCAGTCTGGAGGAGTCCGCCGCCATCGACGGCGCCGGTCGGCTCGGCATCATCCGCCGGGTCAGCCTGCCCCTGGCCATGCCGTCGATCATGGCGGTCGCCCTCTACGACTTCATGATCGCCTGGAACGAGTTCCTGTTCGCCCTGTTGTTCCTGGTGGACAAGCCCGACCGGTGGACTGTGTCGTTGGGGTTGTCCCTGCTCGCCGACGGGGTGGAGGTGCCCAAGACGGTGCTGATGGCCGGGTCGGTCGTCCTCACCCTGCCCATCGTGATCCTCTTCTTCGCCAGCGAACGGCTGCTCACCGAGGGGCTGACCAGCGGCGCGGAGAAGGGCTGACCCGTCCACGGCATCCGGGCCGGCTCCCCGGGGCGCCCGCCGCGCCCTCGCCGGCCCGGTTACCGTGGCCGTATGGCCAACCCGACCCGCTGGGCGACCGACACCGGTCCGGAGCACTCGCAGTGGTACATCGACCGGTTCCGCAAACTCGCCGCCGAGGGCGCGGACCTGGCGGGCGAGGCCCGTCTGGTGGACACGCTCGTCGCGCCCGGGTCGCGGATCCTCGACGCCGGCAGCGGCACCGGTCGGGTCGGCGCGGCGCTGGCCCAGCGCGGCCACACCGTGATCGGGGTGGACGCCGACCCGGCGCTGGTGGAGGCCGCCCGCGCGACCATCCCGGCCCGCGTTGGCTGGTGGCCGACCTGGCCGAGTTGGACCTGCCGGCGATGGGCGAGGCCGAGCCGTTCGACGCGGCCGTGCTCGCCGGCAACGTCCTCGCGTTCGTCGCGGCCGGCACCGAGCCGGAGGTGCTGCGCCGGTTGGCCGGGCACCTGCGCCCGGACGGCGTCCTGGCGGTCGGCTTCGGCACCGAACGCGGTTACCCGCTGGCCGCCTTCGACGCCGACGCGGTCGCCGCCGGCCTGCGCCTGGAACACCGCTTCGCCACCTGGGACCTGCGACCGTGGCGTGACGACGCGGCCTTCGCGGTCAGCGTCCTGCGCCGCCCGGCCGACTGACCCCACCAGCGGGCGACACCCTCACCCGGGGGCGGCGACGGCCCGCGCGGCGGCCGGGTCCAGGGTCGCGCCGGCCGGCACCAGGCTCACCAGACCGGCCG
>NZ_JAEVHM010000127.1 GCF_016802865.1 Micromonospora parastrephiae
GGGTCCGACGGGTCTGACTCGATCAGCGCCGCCGGCACCAGCAACGCGACAGCCGCGGCCACCGCGACGGTCCGCCGCCCACCGGGCACCAGCGCGGTGAGCCGGGCCTGCGCGGGCGTGGCCGCGGCCGGCCGGAACGGCTTGAGCTGGGCGTGTTCGGCGATCAGCTCGTCGAGCTGCGCGAGCACCGCGGCGCGCTGTTCGATCGCGTCGGCGAAGGCCAGCGTCAGCTTGAACCGGAAATCCGGCGCCGCGTCGGTGGGCAGCAGCAACCCGGAGGTACGCCGCCGGTCCAGCACCTGGATCAGGGTGACCGGCGCGGCCGGGTCGTGGGCCAGGCCGGTCATCCGGCCGTACGCCCAGTCACGCCGGCCGCGTCCGCCGAGCAGCACCAGTCGGCGGCTGGTGATGACCGCCATGCCGGCGTCGGTGACGCGTACGCCGTCCGGCCGGCGCGGACGCAGTGGCGCGTCCGGTGGGGCGACCGTGAGGTCCGGCGCGGGCAGCACGGTGGTGTGTCGCACCTCGACGTACTGCGCGGCGGGCGACGCCCAGAGCACCACCTCGTCGGCGGCCAACTCCAGGGGCAGGCCCTCGCCGGCCGCGGCGGAACCCTGGAAGTCGGCGGCCAGTGCGCGTAGCCGCCGTAACTCGTCGTCGCGGCGACGCCAGGCCGCCTCCGCGCCGCGGTACGTGCTGACCCGCCGCACGTTCTGCCGGTGCGCCCACCGGTACCGCCAGGTGGAACCCGTCGAATCAGTCTTCGCCACGCCGACTCCTTCGCCGCGTAGGCCACCAATCTGGGGTGTCACAGTGTTAACAGGGCCGGCGCGGCACCCGGAAACGCCGGATACGGACGAAATACCCGATCGGTGGATGAACCCGCACGATAGGCGGATACTGCTGCGTCGGTTTCTGTCGTGCGGAGCGGTCGCCGTCTCGGTAACGTCAGCCGCAGCCGGGTGGCGACGCCGCCGCACCGCCGTACCGAGGGGGTGAGGGTCGTGCCGCAGGACACCCGGCCCGCCGTGGTCATCGGCGTGGACATCGGCACCACCAGCACCAAGGCCGTCGCGTACGACACCGACGGGCGGCAGCTCGGCAGCCACTCGGTCGGCTACCCGCTGGACGACCCGCAGCCCGGGTACGCCGAGCAGGACCCTCAGCTCATCCTCGACGCGGTGCTCAGGTCGATCAGTATGGTCGTGGCGGAGCTGGTGCAGCCGGTGGCCGGGCTGTCGTTCAGCTCCGCCATGCACAGCCTCATCGGCCTGGACCCGAACGGCAACCCGCTCACCCCGTCGGTCACCTGGGCCGACTCCCGGTCGACCCGACAGGCCGAGCGGCTGCGGGCGGTGCCGTCCGGCCTGGCGCTGCACCAGCGCACCGGCACGCCGATACACCCGATGTCGCCGCTGCCCAAGCTGCTGTGGTTCGCCGAGCAGGAGCCGAAACTCTTCGAGAGCGTCGCGCACTGGGTCGGCATCAAGGACTGGGTGCTGCTGCGGCTCTGCGAGGCGCTGGTCGTCGACCACTCGGTCGCCTCGGCCACCGGCCTCATGGACATCCACCGGCTGGAGTGGGACAGCGAGGCGCTGACCATCGCCGGCATCACCGAGGAGCAGCTCCCCCAACTGGTCGCCACCACCGCCGTGCTGCCCGGGCTGACCGCGCAGGCCGCGGCGGTGACCGGGCTGCCGCAGCGCACCCCGGTCGTCGTCGGCGCCGGTGACGGGCCCCTGGCGAACCTGGGCCTCGGCGCGGTGCACCCCGGCATGGTGGCCTGCTCGATCGGCACCAGCGGGGCGATGCGGGTGATGGTCGAGCAGCCCGGCGTGGACCCGCTCGGCGGGGTGTTCTGCTACGCGTTGACCGAGGACCGGTGGGCCGTCGGCGGCGCCATCAACAACGGCGGCATCGTGCTCAAGTGGGCCGGCGAGGCGCTCGCCCCGGATCTCGGCGAGCACTCCGAGGAGGAGCTGGTCGCCCTCGCCGCCCGCGCGCCGGCCGGCTCCGGCGGGCTCATCATGCTGCCGTACCTGCACAGTGAGCGGGCACCACACTGGAGCGCGCTGCCGCGCGGCGCGTACATCGGGTTGACCCACGGGCACCGCCGGGAGCACCTGATACGGGCCGCGCTGGAGGGGGTCTGCCAGCAGCTCGCGCTGGTACTCACCTCGGTACGCGCGGCCGGCAACGAGGTCCGCGAGATCCGTGCCGGTGGCGGCTTCGCCCGCAGCGGCCTGTGGCGGCAGATGCTCTCCGACGTGCTCGGCCTGCCGGTGAGCTTCCCGGGCGGGCACGAGGGGTCGAGCTTCGGCGCGGCGCTGCTCGGCATGCAGGCGCTGAATCTGATTCCCAGCATCGACGTCGCCGCCGACCTGGTGCGGATCGAGGAGACGGTCCACCCCGACCCGGCCGCGTCCGCCACGTACGCGTCGCTGCTGCCGCTCTTCGCCGAGCTGTACGACGCGCTGATGCCCACCTTCACCTCGATGCGCCGGCTCGCACCCGGCCTGTCGGCGGAGCCGCCACCCTCCGCCGGACCCCCGATGTAACCCTTCGGCCGGCCCGATCGGGTCGACCCCCATCCCGAAGGTCGTGATACCCGTGCCACCACCCCCCGCCCTCACCGAACCGTTGACCATCCTCGCCGCGCCGGCCGAACCGGTGACCACGGCCGGCGATGCCCAGCTCGTCATCGCCGCTCTGCTCGGCATCGCCGCCGTGGTGCTGCTGATCGCCTGGGCGAAGGTGCACCCGTTCCTGTCGCTGATCCTCGGCGCGGCGGTGCTCGGCGTGGTGGCCAGCGTCGCGCCCGACAAGATGATCACCTCGTTCACCGCCGGGGTGGGCTCGACGGTCGGCGGCGTCGGGTTGCTGATCGCCCTTGGCGCCATGATCGGCGGCCTGCTCGCCGAGTCCGGCGGCGCGGACGGCATCGTCGGTCGGATCGTCGGTCGGGTCTCCGGCCGGGCGCTGCCCTGGGCGATGGCCGGGGTGGCCGCGCTCATCGGGTTGCCGCTCTTCTTCGAGGTCGGTGTGGTGCTGCTGGTGCCGATCGTGCTGCTCGTGTCGATGCGCACCGACGTACCGCTGATGAAGATCGGCATCCCGGCGCTGGCCGGCCTGTCGGTGCTGCACGGCCTGGTTCCGCCGCACCCCGGCCCGCTGGTGGCGATCTCCTCGCTCAACGCCGACCTGGGGCTGACGCTCGGGCTGGGCCTGCTCGTGGCGATCCCCACGGTGATCATCTCCGGGCCGGTGTTCGGCACCATCATCGCCCGGTACGTGCCGGCGACCGCGCCCGCCGCCCTGCTGCCGACCCGCCGCGACGCCGGTCGGACGGCGGGCGCCGGGGCGGGACAGCGCGATGTGGACGGTGACCTGCTCACCGACGACGACCTGGCCAACCCGGGCGGCGGCCGGCCGGGCGCGCCGGTGGACGACAGCGGCACGGAGGCCGCCCGGCGGACCCCGGCGTTCTGGCCTGCGGTGATCACCGTGCTGCTGCCGGTGGTCCTGATGCTGCTGCGCGCGATCGGCGAGCTGACCCTGGACGAGGGCACCGGCGGTCGCAAGACGCTCGACATCGTCGGTACGCCGATCGTGGCGCTGCTCGCCGGGGTGATCCTGGCGATGTTCACGCTCGGCTACCAGGCCGGGTTCAACCGGTCCCAGGTCTCCTCCGTGATCGGCGGTTCACTGCCACCGATCGCCGGCATCCTGTTGATCGTGGCAGCGGGCGGCGGGTTCAAGCAGGTGCTGGTGGACGCCGGGGTGGGCAACCTCGTCGCCGACGCGGCCAAGGACGCAAGCCTTTCCCCGCTGCTGCTGGGCTGGCTTGTCGCGGTCGGCATCCGCGTCGCCACCGGCTCGGCGACCGTCGCCACCATCACCGCCGCCGGTATCGTGGCGCCCCTCGCGGCGAGCATGGACCGGCCGGCGGTGGCCCTGTTGGCGCTGGCGATCGGTTGCGGGTCGCTGTTCTTCTCGCACGTCAACGACGCCGGTTTCTGGCTGGTCAAGGAGTACTTCGGGCTGACCGTCGGGCAGACCATCAAGAGCTGGTCGGTGATGGAGACGATCATCTCGGTGGTCGGCTTCGCCGGCGTACTCCTGCTCGATCTGCTGTTGTGACCGGCCGGGTTGCTGATGCCCGTGATACCAGGGAGTCATATTCATACCGGTGAGGTATATCGGCGAGGGGGACCGCGCCGCCCGGACGGGTGACGCCGCTCCCGGCGACCTCAGCGCCCCCTCGCGCTTCTTATCGTGCAAACGTGAGGAAAAGCGACAAACAGGTCCTGAAGTTGCTGATGGCGGCGGTCGTGCTCGCGGTCGTCCACGAGCCCGGCGTGGACCCGACGCCGGAGCAGGCGCCAACCGCAGGGTCGAGGAGTGACCGGCGTCAGGCGCCGGGGATGTTGGCCGGCGGGTTCTCCCCCACCAGATCAGCCGCCGGCGGGTCGGCCGTCACCGACAGCCCGAAATCCGAGTACGTCAGGTCGAGCTGGGCGGTCTGCGACTGCTCGCTGGCCAACTCGATGCGGTAGCGGACCAGCCGTCCCTGCTCATCGACGGACGCGGTGAACGGCACCGCGCCGGCCCGATCGCCCAGCACCGTGCCGACGCCGCTGCCCAGCACCTCAGCGCTACCGCGCAAGTCCACCGTGCCGGCGTAGTCCCGGACCCCCGTCTGCCGGACCCCCGTCGGCGCGGCCAGCGTACTGGCCAGCCGCGTGTTGTCCAGACCCTGCTTGGCCGCCGGCGCGCCCGGGGCGCCCACGTGCCACCAGGTCTTGCCGTCCCACACCGGCACCCGGCGGTCCGGGGCGGTGATCCGCACGTACACGTCCGGCCCGGTGGTCAACCGCTCGATCTTCACCGCGCCGGTGGGCACCTTCAGCGACGTGGTCTCCAGACCGCGCTTAGCCTTCGGATCCCAGAGCACCACAGTGCTGTCGCCGTCGGCCGTCCCGCCGGTGCCCACCGTCAACCTGTAGGGCTGCTCGTCGGTCATCGTCGCGGCGGCCCTCAGCACAGCGACCGGGTCGGTCGCGGCGGGTGACCCGGTCACCGCCGGACGGCCCGGCTCGTCACCCGAGGCGACCAGTGCCCACACCCCGGCGGCGACCGCCACGGCGAGGACAGCGCCAGCGGCGACCAGCTTCGGCTTCTTCACGGTCATCTCCCCCGGGGGCGGTGCGGTCCGGCCAGACTAGCCGGACCGCACCGCGTCACGCGCGGCTGATCGCGTTGGCGTGGATCGCCTCGTTCAGGTACGCCGCCAGGCCCGGGGCGATGTTCTCGTAGTGGCTGGTGAACCGCTCGTCGGCCATGTACATGTCGGCCAGCCCGGTGTGCACCTCGTACGAGCACTCGTAGAACCAGCGGCTGATGATCTGCCGGTGCTCCTCAGCCAGATCCATCGCCTCCGGGCTGTCCGCTGGCGCGCCCGAGGCCAGCAGCGCGACGATGCGCCGACCCCAGTCCTCGTTCTCCGCCTTGATCCGCAGCCAGTCGTCCCTGCCGTAGCGGGACGCCCGCCGGTTCGACTCCCGGTACGCGTCGGTGTCACCCCAGCGCTGCTCCGCCTCGGCCTCGTGCTCCTCCGGTTCGAAGTCGCCGAAGACCTCGAACCGCTCCTCGGGCGTGAGTTGGATGTTCAACTTGCTCGCCTCCATCGCGAACTCGATCGCCGTGACCATCTCCTGCAACCGTTTGATCCGTACCGTCAGCAGTTCGTGTTGACGGCGCAGGTGCGCGGCCGGGTCGGCCGCCGGGTCGTCGATGATCGCGGCGATCTCCTCAAGCGGGAAACCCAGCTCCCGGTAGTACAGGACGAGTTGCAGCCGTTGCAGGTCCGCGTCGTTGTAGCGGCGGTAGCCGGCCGGGGTCCGCCCGCTGGGCGACAGCAGCCCGATCCCGTCGTAGTGGTGCAACGTCCGCACCGTCACGCCGGCGACCCGCGCCACCTGACCCACCGTGTACGCCATGGTTCCCCTCCCTTCCGGGAACCAGGCTCCCGCCTGCCGTTACGTCAGGGTCAAGCCCGATTCTGACCCACCGTGCCGGCACCGTCCGGCCGCCCGTACAGATAGCCCTGCCCGCGTGGGCAGCCGATCGCGGTGACCGCCTCGTGCTGGCGTTCGGTCTCCACCCCCTCGGCGACCACCGCCAGGTCGAACGCGCCGGCCAGTCGGGTGACCATCTCCACCGTGGCGTACGCCCGGTCGTCGGTTCCCAGCCGGGCCACGAACGAACGGTCGATCTTCAACTCGGTGGCCGGGATGCGGTGCAGGTAGCTCAGCGACGAGTAGCCGGTGCCGAAGTCGTCGATGGCGATCTCGATGCCCAGCTCCCGGAGTTGGTGCAGCCGCTCCAGCACCGCGTCGGTGCCCTCGATCAGCGCCGACTCGGTCAACTCCAGGGTCAACGCGCGCGGTGCCAGCCCGGCGCCGGCGGTGGCCGCGGTGACCGTGGCGATCAGGTCCGGCCGGCGCAGGTGCGCGGCGGCGATGTTCACCGCCACGGTGGCCTCCGGCGCCCGTACCCGCCAGGTCGCCGCCGCCCGGCACGCCTCGTGGATCACCCACCGGTCGATCGGCAGGATCAGCCCGGTCTCCTCGGCCAACGGCAGGAACTTCGCCGGCGGCAGCATCCCGAGCCGGGGATGCCGCCACCGCACCAACGCCTCCGCGCTGCGCACCGCGCCGGTGGCCAGGTCGACGATGGGTTGGAACTCCAGGTGCAACTGCTCCTCGTCGACCGCCCGCCGCAGGTCGGCGATCAGCTCCGCGCGGGAGACGGCGGACTCGCGCAGCCCGGGGGTGCACGTCCGGTACGCGGACTTCCCGGCCGCCTTCGCCGCGTACATGGCGATGTCGGCGTCGCGCAGCAGGTCGGTGTGGGAGGTGTGCTGCGGACCATACTCGGCGATGCCGATGCTCGCCGACGGGTGCACGCCGACGTCGTCGTCGCCGTCGGAGGGTTGCAGGGCGTCCAGCAGCCGTTCGGCGAGCCGCTCCGGCGACACCGGCCGGTCGCCGTCGACAAGCACCGCGAACTCGTCCCCGCCCAGCCGGGCGATGGTGCCGTCGTCGTCCACCGCCGCTCGCATCCGGGCCGCCAGCCCGGTCAGCAGGGTGTCGCCGGTGGCGTGCCCAAAACGGTCGTTGACCTGCTTGAACCCGTCCAGGTCGAGCAGCAGCACGGCCACCGGTCGCCCATCTCGCAGGGCGAGGCGCAGCAGCCGGTTGAACAGCAGCCGGTTCGGCAGCCCGGTGAGCTGGTCGCCGTACGCGAGCCGGCGCAGCCGGACCACCAGGCGCAGGTTCTCGTTCGCGGCCAACCCCTGGCGCAGGGCGAGGGTGGCGAGCAACATCATCATCGTGACGAAGACCAGCTGCGGGGTCTGCCCGGTGGGCCGCCGGGCCAGCAGCACCGCGATGATCGCGCCACCCACCGGCAGGTACGGCAGGGCGACCCGCCACCAGGGCGGCAACGGCGACTCGACGGTGTCGTCGGTGCCGTCGCAGTCCGGCGGCGGCGGGTACCGGGTGGCCAGACCGATCAGCAGGTAACTCAACGGCCAGCACAGGTCGATCGGGTGCCCGGCGGCGTAGTCGCCGCGGGCCACCAGCGAGACGTAGACGACGTCGGCGACCACCCGCATGGTGAGGCTCGTGGCGAGCATGCTCATGGGACGCCACATCGGCCGGACCGGCCCGGCGACCGCCACGAGGATGGTGAGCTGCATCAGGTCGAACATCGGGTAGAGCAGCCCCAACGTGCGGGCCGGGTCGGCCAGCTCGGCGGCGGCCACCCCGCGGAACACCAGCACCCAGCCGATCGGCACCAGGGCCAGGGCGACGATCACCCCGTCCAGCAGCGTCCGGGCGCGTCCGACCCCGGTCCGTGGGGCGGAGGGTGAGCTGAGCAGCGCGGCCGTGCCGGTGAGGATGCCGGCGGTGAAGACCACCCCGACCAGCGGGGTGTGCGGCAGGTCGTCCCCGACGAGCCGCTGCGTCGTCCAGATGGCCCGGCCGCACCCGGCGAGCGCCATGGTGACGGCGAGCAGCGTCCAGAACCGGCGCAGCGGAGTCGGATGTCGACGGGCCACCCTGGCACAGGCGACGGTCGCCCAGCCGGCCACCAGCAAGGCGCCGACGTCACTGACCAGGGCGGCTCCGGGCAGGGCGGCGACCAGCCAGCCCGCCTCCACGACGAGGACCCCGGCCGCGAGCATCGGGCCGACGGGGTGGAGATGCCCCGCAGCCTGCTTCACGTCCTGTCGGGACACGGTCGCTCCGGCTCTTCGTCGTGGGTACAGCCTCGGGGGGACCGGTCCGCGGCAAACCCCGAAAGCCTAGCCACCGCCCCGGTACGCCGCCAGGGCCGAACGTTCACGCCGCACAGCCACGACCGACGAGGCGGTGCCGGCGCCCCACTGCCGGGGCAGCTCTACAGCGACCGAGGGTGGCGGTACCACCAGCGCGACCTCGCCGCCGAGCACCGGCCGCGTGGTGGGCGCCGCCGGACCCTCGGTTCCGTCAGCGGCCGGCGGAACGGTTCCAGGGTGAGCGGGGCAGCGTGGTGCCGGCCAGCGGTCGGCGAGTGCGACGACGTCTGCGCCGGCCGGGAGTGCAGGGCGGGCGGGCGACCGTGTGCACGGCAGGGCCGGCCGGTGGCGCTGGTCGACCGATCAGCCAGCAGAGAAAGCGTTCCATCGGTGGATCAGCCGACCGGGAGACGCTCGGCGTCGGACTTGGAGATCTCGTACTGCGCCCCGCAGAACGTGCACTGCTGCGCGTACCGGGTGCGGATCGGGATGAGCGGTATGAAGAACAGGGTGAATTTCGTCGATCGTCGGGTGATCACCTGCGCGGCCTGGTTGCCGCAGTGTCGGCAGACCTGCTGCGCGACACCGGACCGGTCGACCTTCGTACGCAGACCAAAGATGAAGAACATCGCACGCCAGTACCCACTTCACCGCGAAAAGTCACCCCCGCGACGCCGACGAGGACGCCAGCGAGCGCCGGCCCGTGGTGGGTGGGCCGGCGCTCGTGGGGGTCAGCACGTCAGCTGGCGGGCTCGGGCTCCAGGCCGGGCACCTCGGCGGGGAGCCAGATCGGCTGCCAGGCCGGCATCTCGTGGTAGCGGCGCAGCTCGAACAGCCCCGCCACCGATCCGCTCCAGGCCGCGTACGGGGGGGTGGCCTCGTCGAAGCCGCTCTGCACGAAGGTCAGCGTGGTCCGGCCACCGGACTCGGCCAGCTCCCAGCTCGTCACGCCGGTGGGCCCCCAGTCGACGGACATCTTCCGGCCCGGCTCGAGGTCGACGACCTTGGCGGCGTACCCCGCGTCGAAGCCACCCATGGCGTACCGGCCGCCGACCCAGGGCTCGATGCCGATCGGGAAGCCGAACCAGGCGCTGGCCTGCTCGGAGTCGGTCAGCGACTCCCACACCTTGTCGGCGGGGGCGGCGATGACCAGCTCACCGCGCAGGTTGGCGGAGGTGAAGTCGGTGCGCGGCAGCAGCGGCTGGCCCTCCAGGTGGGCGGCCAGGTTGGCGATGGACAGCGCCCAGTACGTCTGGAGCACGCCCCGGATGCTGGAGCCGCTCATCGCCTCGGCGAAGTCGAAGTGGCTCTGGGTCAGGGTCAGCACGGTGCTGTCCGGGCCGTCGGCGGTCAACTGGAACTCGGTGGTGGTCTCCACGCCGTCGAGCAGCCAGCTGAAGCGCAGCGTGTCGTCGTCGGCGTGCAGCAGCCGCTGGTGCGGGGCGTCGCCCTCGGGCGTGTAGCGGCCCCAGAACTCGTACCGCCGGGGAAGCTCGACCTCGGCGTGCTCGGCCAGCCACAGTCGCAGCTCGGCCGGGTCGGTCAGGGCCTCGCGGACGCGGCCGACGGACGCGGAGAGGCGAGCCTGCACCTTCAACGGTTCACTCATTGTCGTTGCCTTTCGGATAGCAGGCCACGGCCAGCTTGAAGGCGTCGCCCTCGCTGCCGCCGTAGCGGGTGAACAGATCCTGAAGTGCGGTTTGCAGGTCGTGCAGGAACTGTGGCCGCTGCTCCGCGGGCACCCGGATCTCGCCGGAGACCCCGATCGAGGGCAGCTCGGGCACCGCCCGGTCCAGGGCGGCGATGTCGGCCTGGACCTCCTCCATCAGGTCGAGCAGGTAGCCGAGGCTCAGCTCGTCGCGGGCCTTGCGCAGCCCGATCCGCCCGACCAGCCGGGGCGAGAGCCAGTACGACCGGGCTGCCGCCTGGTAGATGCCCTCGGTGATCCCGCGGACCTTGCGCTCGTTGACCAGCTCGACCAGGCCGGCCGCGAGGAGCTGCTTGACGTGGTAGTAGACGCGCTGCGGCGTCTGGTCGAGTCGGGCCGCGACCTCGGTGCAGGTGCGCGGCTCGGCCAGTTGCCGCAGCACCTCGACGCGCTGCGGCTTGAGCAGGACTTCGGCCTGCTCGATCTGCTCCAGGTACAGGACGTCTCTCATGGCAAAATCAGTTTGTACGTACAAAACTTGTTTGTCAATCGCTTCGCCAAAAGCCGCGCCCACTTTCTCGGCGCGGCTTCCAGGCAGCGGTCAGCAGGTGGTCAGGGCAACCAATCCGGTCGCAGCGGGTACCCGTTCACACCGTCCGGGCCGTTGTGGGTGGCCAACACCTGGTGCAGTTGGATGCCGTTGCGCTCGAACGCCATCCGCGACCCGGCCATGTACAGCCCCCACACCCGGGCCGTGCCCGCGCCCACCTCGGAGACGCAGAAGTCCCAGTGCTGCACCAGGTTGCGACACCAGGCGGCCAGCGTCAGCGCGTAGTGCTGGCGCAGGTTCTCCTCGTGGTGCACCTCCAGCCCGGCATCGTGGATCTCGCTGATCAGGCGACCCGAACCGGCCAGCTCCCCGTCCGGGAAGACGTACCGGTCGATGAACGCCCCGGAGCGGTGCGGCGCCCGGTTGTCGGCACGGGTGATGCAGTGGTTGAGCAGCCGCCCACCCGACCGCAGCCGGTCCCGCAGCGCCCCGAAGTACGCCGGGTAGTTGCGCACCCCGATGTGCTCGGTCAGGCCGATCGAGGAGATCGCGTCGAACTGCTCCGCCGGCGCGTCCCGGTAGTCCAGGTGCCGCACCTCGGCCAGCTCGCTCAGCCCCTCCCGCTCGATCGCGGCCTGCGCCCACTGCGCCTGCGCCTTCGACAGGGTCACGCCGAGCGCCTTCACCCCGTACTCGCGGGCCGCGTGGCGCACCATGCCACCCCAGCCGCAGCCCACGTCCAGCAGCCGCATCCCCTGCTTGAGCGCCAACTTGCCGGCGACCAGGTCGTACTTCGCCGCCTGCGCCTGCTCCAGGGTGTCGTCCGGAGACCGGAAGACCGCGCAGGTGTACGTCATCGACGGGCCGAGCACCTTCTCGTAGAAGGCGTTGGAGACGTCGTAGTGGTGCGAGATGGCCGTGCTGTCTCGCACGCGCGAGTGCCGCAGCCCGTTCATCACCCGCTTCCAGCGCGGCTGCGCCTCCTGCGGCGGAGCCGGCGGCGGCAACAGCCGCTCCCAGCCCAGCCCGCGGACCAGCGCCAGCCCCTCGGCCAACGACGGTGGCCGCAACCGCAGCTCGTCCTTCAGCACCCGCAACGCCTCGTACGGGTCGCCCGGGTGCACCCCCTGCAACGCCAGGTCACCGCCGACGTACGCCCGGGCCATGCCCAGGTCGCCGGGGGCGGTGAGCAGGTACGACAGCCCCCGCTCGGAACGGATCGCCAGGGTGATCCCGGCGTCCGACGGGCCGACGGCGCTGCCGTCGTACCCCGTGATCCGCACCGGAAGCGGCCCGGCGGTGACCGCGCGGACGACGTCCGCGACGGTCGGACCCGTGCGCCGGCCCCCCGCCGGCGGGGTGGCGGGGACGCTCGCCGCCCCCTGGTCTCGGTCGGTCAGGCTCATGCTCGTGCTACCGCCTTTTCGTACAGTCCCGTCAGCCGGTGGTCCGGGTCGTAGCGGTCCTTCACCGCGCGCCACGTGTCGCCGCCGTAGAGGCGATCGAAGGCGTCCCGGTCGTAGTACGCGTCGGAGTAGAGCGACTTGTGCCCGCCCGACTCCGACACCCTGCGTTCGATCATGCGGTTGACGTCGCCGTCAGCGGCGCCCGGCGCGATCGGAACGCTCCCCCAGAACCCAATGTTGACGTAGTCCTGCCCCGCGTGGAGCGGATACAGCGGCCAGGACCGCGCGGAACCGGGACCCGCCGGCTCGCGCAACCGCAACGGACACAGCCACACCGGGTTCATCCCCACCGCGCTGGCGAACCAGCGCAGGAAGTCGGCCGTACGTTCCAGCGGGATCTCCACGTCCTGCACGACCCGTTCCCGGGCCGGCTGGCCGCGCAACCTGTCGATCCGCGCCGCCACCTGGTGCCGGTGCTCCAGACGCACCAGCCGGTGGTAGAAGTCGCTGCGCCGGTACCGCGACGGCCAGAGCCGGCGCACCACCGGGTGCTGCGCGCCGAACGCCGCCGAACACCAGAACCAGTCGGTGTCCCAGCGCCAGAGATAGTCGTACGCGGTGAGCACGTCGCGGGTGCGCTGGCGCAGCGACCGGTAGTAGATCCCCTGGCCGGTGTAGTCGCTGGGCGGGTCGGCCGCGTCGGTGAACGTGGCCAGCACCAGGTACGCCTCGCCGGGGCTGAACATCACCCCGTCCATCGCGTCGACCGGCTCACCGGCCCAGGACCGGGTCGCGGTCACCTCGGCGATCGCGTCGGTGAGCGCCTCCAGCTGGGTGAACCGGATGTTGCGCAACGCCACGTACCGGCCGATCGGTTGCAGCTCGATGCGCAGCCGGGTGGCGTAGCCGAGGCTGCCCAGCGAGTTGGGGAACGCGGTGAACAGGTCGGCGTGCTCCCCGTCCGGACGGGCGCTGATGATCTCGCCGGTGCCGGTGAGGACGTCCATCTCCTGCACCGACTCATGTGGCAGGCCGTTGCGGAAGGAGGTCGACTCGATACCGAGGCCGGTCACCGCACCGCCCAGGGTGATGGTGCGCAACTGCGGCACCACCAGCGGCATCAGCCCGTGCGGCAGGGTGGCGTCGACCAGATCCTCGTACGTGCACATGCCCTGCACGTCCGCGCTGCGCCCGGTCGGATCGACCGACAGCACCCGGTTGAGGCCACTCACGTCGAGGCCCGGGGTCCGGGGAGCGGACCGGGGGCGGAACAGGTTGGAGGTGCGTTTGGCGAGCCGGACAGGCTCGCCCGTGGGCACCGCGGCGTACGACCGCCGCAGCGTGTCCACCGCTTGATCATGGTCATTGGGGTGATTCACACGCTCCGCGCGCATGTGATCACCTTACGCCTGGACCCGGAAAACCGTGGGATGTCGTCGGTGGCTGTTTTCCGTCCGTCAGCAGGTCCGGCGGTTACCGTGGCGGGCATGCCGTCGCCCGCGATCGCCGCCCTGGACACCGCCGGACTGCCATATCGGCTGGTCAGCCACGGTGCCGTCGGCAGCCTGACCGAGGCCGCCGCCGCCCGGGGCGTGGCCGTTCCGGACGTGGTCAAGACGATCGTGGTCCGTCGGGGTGTGGACGATCACCTGTTCGTGCTCACCCCCGGAGACCGGGTCATCTCCTGGCCCAAGCTGCGCACCCTGCTCGGCGTGCACCGGCTGTCCATGCCGGACGCCGCCGGCGCCCTAGCCGCCACCGGCTACGAGCGCGGCACGATCACCCCGTTCGGCGCGAGCACCGCCTGGCCGGTGATCGCGGACGAGCGGCTGCGCGGCCGGGAGATCACCCTGGGTGCCGGCGAGCGGGGCCTCGCCATCGCGGTCGACGCCGACGCCGCGATCACCGCCCTGGGCGCCACCGTGGCCGACGTCACCGATCCGCAGCCCACCCGCTGACCCCGCTCGGTGGGGTCGGACTGGCACCGGCGCGCCGGGGTGGGTGAGGATGGCCCGTATGTCCACGCCCGAGGAACGCCCCGACCCCGCCGGCACCGTCTACGGCGGTGGCCGACGGGCGCCACGCTCCGGCCCACTGGCCGATCCGCTGCTGCGGGTGGCGCTGGCGGTCGCGCTGGTGGGCGCACTCCTCGGGGTGGCGTTCGCCACCGGGCTGCTCGGCGGCGGCGACGAGCCGGTGGTGCCGGCCACGGTCGGTGCGCCGTCCAGCGCGGCGGATCCCACCACTTTGGCGGCCGAGCCGAGCCCGACCCCCTCGGTCGAGCCGTCGCCCACCCCCTCGGCCACCACCCCGGCCGCTCCGCCCACCGGACCTCGGACCCTGCGGGTCACCTCCGGACTCTGCCTCGGGCTCGACGGCGCCGACGAGGAGGCGGAGGCGACGTTGGCCGTGTGCACGGGCGGCCCGGAGCAGCAGTGGGTGGTCAACCCGGCCGGCGCGGACGTGGTGACGCTGACCAACGCCGCCTACGGGCAGTGCCTCGACGTCGGAGGTGGCAGCACGGACGACGGCGCGCAGATGCTCCAGTTCCCGTGCCACGGCCAGGCCAACCAGCAGTGGCGGCTGTCCCCCACCGGCTCCGGCCCGGTGCTGCTGGTCGCGGCGCACAGCGGCAAGTGCGGGCAGGCCGACGACGACGGCGACGAACCCGGGGACGAGATCCGGCAGCGGCCCTGCGACGGCCGCCCCGCCCAGCAGTGGACCCTCGGCTGACCGTCCGACCCGCTCAGCCCGGCAGCCGCACAGCGCCACTCAGGTGCGGAGCAGGTGCAGTTGGGCCTGGTGCTTGGGAAGGTGGACGCGAGCGTGCAGGTCGAGGGTGCGCGACCAGGGCAGGGGCTCGTCGACTCTGAGGTCGAAGCCCTCCCGCAGGTGCGTTTCGACCGGGGTGTCCGCCGCCAGGCCGAGCTGGTCGACCAACGCGCACAGGCGGTCGCTGGTGTCGTGCAGCACCGCGGTCAGGCCGCGCAGGCCCCCCTGCTCGGCGACCAGGGCGTCGAGCTGCGGACGATGTACGTCCTCCTCCAGCTCGTAGTACGCGAACGGCGCACCGGCGAGCAACGCCTGGGTCGCCTGGATCATCAGCTCGTCGTTGGCGACGAGATGCGCCACGATCTGCTCGGCGCTGAGCTGCCCGGCGGGGGCCGGCCCCAGATCCCCGGCGTCGATCTCGGCAAAAACCCCACCGTAAGCCCGCCGCAACCCCCCACTCTCCACCCCACCAGTCAACCCCGCCCCACCCGGTCATCATGAGTTGTGGTGCCCGGTTCACCCGTATGAGAGGCCTTTGTCCCCCACCACAACTCCATGATCGACGGCAGGCACCACCACAACTCCATGATCGACGGCGGGCAGCGCCGGGGAGAGTGGGCCGCCTTACGCGCCGACTGTGCCGTCGATGCCCTCGCGGAGGAGGTCCGCGTGGCCGTTGTGCCGGGCGTACTCGTGGATCAGGTGCAGCATCACCAGTCGCAGCGACACGGTTTCGCCGGAGCGGACGTTGTGCCCGGTCACGTCGAGCGACACGGCGGCCCGCTCGATCCGGCGGGCGTGCTCGACCTCGCGCTCCCACGCGTCGAAGGCTTCGGCTCGGGTGGCCGAACCGGCGTCGTACGCCTGCTGGAAGTCGCCGGTCCGCGACCAGACCAACGGGACGTCCTCGCCGTCGATGACCCGCCGGAACCAGGCGCGTTCCACCTCCGCCATGTGCCGCACCAGGCCGAGCAGGGACAGCGTGGAGGGCGGCATGGACTGCCGGCGCAGCTCCTCGTCGGAGAGGCCGTCGCACTTGAGGGCCAGCGTCGCGCGGTGGAAGTCGAGGAAGGCGCGCAGCGTCTCCCGCTCGTCACCGGTGAGCGGGGGGCCGATCCGTTCGGTGATCATTGAACTGATCATGCCGGATGGCGCCGCGGCGGTGGTGCCGGGTCGCGCGTCAACCGACCGAGGAACGGGCCACCGGCGCGGCGAAGAACGTGTCCGGGTACGGCTCGTCGCGCAGGCTGTAGTGCCACCACTCGCGGTCGTAGTTGACGAACCCGGCACCGGTCATCAGCCGGCGCAACATCTGACGGTTGTCCCGTGCCGCGCCCGTGATGCGGGGGTCGGCGGTGTGCGCGCGGGGGTCGAAGCAGTCGAAGCCGGTGCCCATGTCGATGCTGTTGTCGGCGAAGCGCTGACCGTGCGGCCTGGTGCAGGCGACCAGCGGCTGCCCGGGCCGGTACGGCGACTGGCTGGCGGCGGGCTCGTCGACCAGGGTCAGGTCCACGGCGCTGCCCCGGCTGTGCGCCGTCGGCGCCCCGACGTAACCCTCGGCGAAGAGCCGGTCCTTGGCGACGTCGGGGTAGAACTCGGCCTTGGTCTGCTGCTCACCGGGGCGCTTCGACCAGGCGACGAAGTCGTCCACGGCCGGTCGCGGTCGGTAGCAGTCGTACACCTTGAGGCTGTGCCCACCGGCCAGCGCGGCGTCCTGCACGCGGCGCAACGCCTCGGCTGCCTGCCGGGTGAGCAGGCACAACGGCTCGGGGTAGCCCGCGATCGGCCGGCCGACGAAGTTGTGCGCGGTGGCGTACCGGATGTCGGTGTGGATGCGCGGGTCGACGTCGGTCAGCACCACGAACCCCGGCAGCGCTCGGCGGGCGTCGACGGCGGGCGGGTGG